>CAZNXE010000384.1:0-5005 GCA_964576465.1 uncultured Planctomycetaceae bacterium | reverse complement strand
GGCGAGCGGCGAATGAGAATATATCAAGGGGACGCGTGAGCGAGGGACCAACCGGTAATACACGGCGTTCCCTCGCTTACGCGTCGGGTTGTGATTGGTACGTTCCTTTCCTATCTGCCGCACTCCTAACAACGTTCAGCCGCCAGGCTTCGTGGCCACCGATTGCGATTCTACGTAAACAGGCAACACAATATGCGACGGGTGATCGGCCGAAAGATGAATCGTGTTGTTGGCCACTCGCGGTTCCGCGTCGCCGACGGGCTTGCCGGTATTCGGGTTGGCGTCAAACCTTGGGAAGTTCGACGACGAGACGGCGATGCGGATACGGTGCCCACGATTGAAGACCAACGAGGTGCTCCACAGGTCGACCTGTAATTCGTAAACCTGATCGGGTTCCAGCAGGGTGGGCTGTTCAAACGTCTTGTGATATCGGGCTCGCAAGATGCCATCGGTAACCAACATCGAACGCCCGTCGGGATAGACGTCGGAAAGTTTCACGGTGAAATCGGTGTCAGGGCAGTCGGACGCGATGTACAACACGGCTTTCAAGCCACCGGTGATCTCAAGCGGCTCGCTTAGTTCGGCAGTGGTGAACAGCAACACGTCGTCTCGCTGCTCGATCTTCCGTTGGTCCATGGGCCCTTTGGCGAGTAGCAAGTTCTGTCCGCCAATGGTGGGCACCGGGTCTTTCGGATTGTAGCGATAGGTTTGCGAGTCGTGCGACGTCGGCTTCTTGGTCGACATCGTTGTGTCGGCATGGAAGAAATACGGAACCTCGCGTGCCGGGGGTGGCCAATTGTCGGCGGTGCGCCAGACGTTGCCTGGTGCCTCAGGGTCAGTCGGGTCGCCCATCACGTAGTAATGCACGGCAGCGTCTTCCGCTGTGCCGTTGTCTTGAGACTTGATCAGGTAGTCGAAGAATCGCAAATCGTCGCTCGCCTCGAGCCCACCCATGTTCGAGTTCTTGGGATACTTTAACTCCTGAAACGTTCCATGCGCCCAGGGCCCCAGGACCAAGCGGCACTTCCCGCGGGCACCGGGACCGCCATGGTTGTGAATCGACGTGAACGAGTTGATTGTGCCTTGCAAAAATATGTCGTACCATCCGCCAACGAACATCCCTGGCGAATTGACTTGCTCGGCATGCTGTTCGGGGCTGAGTTCACTCCAAAACGCGTCGCGAGTCGGGTGTGCGAGGAATGCGTCCAAGTTGCCCTCGGTGATGCGATTCGCCGCGAGCCATCCCTCAATCAGTTGTTTGCGCAGCGCCCCGCCTTGATAGACGCACTGGCTATACATGTCGGAAAACGCGACCACCACATGCTGCGCCTTGAGATTCTTCGGGGCGTCGGGAGCCAGCATATTCTGCGTGATCCCCAGCGCCGATCCACCGTAGGTGCCCACGTTGCCATCGCTCCATGGCTGAGAGGCAATCCAGCGAATCGTATCGTGCCCGTCGTGGTTTTTCGCCCAACCATGGTGGTGGAAGATAATCGCGTCGTCGCCCTCGGATTTCCCCATGCCACGGATGTCTTGCGCGACCACCGCGTAACCTTGACGTAGAAAACGTTGGGCTGGCCCTTTGATTCCCGATTTGCCATAGGTTGTGCTGACATAGATCGTCGGGAATGGAGGCTCCGCGTTGTCGGGCAAGTAGACGTCGGTGGCCAGCCGAACTCCGTCGTCCATCGCTAGGCGATGCGTCTCGGCATCGACGGCGATAGCGGGTGTTGCGACAACTGCAAATACAAGAGACACCGCGATAGCAACGCTTCTGATACAGCGAGCGGGTCCGGCATGCATGTTGAAAATCCTCTCCATTGGCGGCGAAAACTGCTCGGCTATGATAAGACGATCATAGTCTTCCGTATCGCACACGACCAACACCGTGCCACGACGCACACAATGACCGGTTTCTGCCATTCCAGATTGTTAAGAGGGATCGATGAAAGACGAGCATAACGGCAATCAAGAAGATCTTCCCCGCTGGGACCTGTCAAATGTCTTCTCCAGCCTCGACGGAGACGACTATCGGGACTGTTTCGCCGAATTTGATTCACGCCTCGAACAATGCGAGGCATTCTTCGACACACAAGGTGTCCGTCGATTGAATGAACCGACCGGGACAGTTCTCGCGGAGGGCACCTCGATACTTGATGAACTGTTGGAGCGGCTCAACGACTTGGCCTTACGACATGGCACGCTCGACGCGTTCGTGTACGCGATCTTTACGACCGATAGCTACAACGTCGCGGGTGCTCGAGAGGTGTCGAAGCTTGAACAGCAGGAAACTCGCCTCCGCAAGTTGCATGTGCGCTTTCAAGGTTGGTTGGGTTCGATCGAGAAACAGCTAGACGAGTTGATCGAAGGCAGCGACGCTTGTCGGCAGCATGCCTTCTTTCTGCGGGAGGCGGCCCGTCAAAGCCGGTTTCTCATGGACGAGGCGCTCGAGGGGTTGGCTACTGAAATGTGTGTTGATGGTGCTGGGGCATTCGGCAAACTGCAAGGCAACGTCACCAGCCAGATTAAGGTGCCGTGGCTGAAAGACGGAAAGGAAGAACTCCTTCCGATTGCGTTGGTGCATGGGTTTTGTTCCGACGCCGATCCGGAAATTCGCAAGCGAGCCTATGAAGCCGAGATCGAAGGTTGGCATTCAGTGCGTACCACCGTGGCTGCCTGCCTAAACGGCGTGAAAGGTTCCGCGCAGACGCTCGCCACACGCCGTGGTCGCGACAGCGTGCTGGATGTGACGTTGGATGACAATCATATCGACCGAGCGACGCTTGACGCACTGCTAGGAACAATCCGCGAGTCGCTCCCTGTGTTTCGTCGTTATCTGAAAAGCAAAGCCAAGAAACTAGGGCACGAGCGATTGCCGTGGTGGGATTTGTTTGCCCCCGTTGGCACCGCCCAGCGAAGCTTTACCTGGTCGCAAGCCAGGGAATTCATCACGGAACATTTCCGTTCGTTCAGCGACGATCTAGGCGAGATGACCGACGCGGCTTTCGACCGCCGTTGGATCGACGCAGGACCACGCGACGGAAAACGAGGCGGTGGGTTTTGCATGGAGGTGGCGCAGGTTGAGGAAAGCCGCATCCTGATGAACTTCGACGGCCGCTTCGATGGCGTCAGCACGCTGGCCCATGAACTTGGGCACGCCTACCACAACCACTGCCAAGCCGGGCTGCCGCAACTCTTGCGAGGCTCTCCGATGGCGCTGGCGGAAACGGCGAGTATCTTCTGCGAAACATTGATCAACGAGGCTGCCATCGAAAAAGCAGGGCCCGACGATGCGTTGGCGATCCTCGAATCGCAGCTCACCGCTGCCACGCAGGTGTGCGTCGATATTAGTTCCCGGTTTCTATTCGAGTCGCGGTTCTTCGAGCATCGGGCCGACAGCGAGTTGAGCGCTGACGAAATCAGCGATTTGATGCTCGACGCCCAACGGGAAACCTATGGCGATGCGATCGACGAATCGACATACCATCGCTACATGTGGCTGTGGAAGCCGCACTACTATTCGCTAAACGCCAACTTCTATAACTTCCCCTACGCCTTCGGGCAGCTCTTCGCCTTGGGGCTCTACGCCATCTACCGCCGCGAGGGGGAGGCGTTCCTCCCCAGATATAAGCAGTTGCTACGAGACACCGGCTGCGACAACGCCGCGCCCCTGGCCAAACGATTCGGCATCGACATCACCCAGCCCGATTTCTGGCGAGAAAGCCTAAGCGTAGTAGCCGATCAAGTTGCGAGGTACGAGGCATACTAACGGATCGCAATCGTAGGTCAGCACCGGTAGCCCAGGCTGAGCCTAACGTGCTCAAAGGAGTTCTCGCAATGACGGAGTTTTATGCGCCGCTTTTGTATCCTCACATTTCGTTTGCTGTTCGTCGTGCCATTGTGTCGTAGTGGTTCCTTTCTACGGCGTGGCTCGAAGTCTACCACGACGACACAGCGACACGACGAACAAAAACTACCTACATCACCAACCCCAACTTCCCCGAAAATAACAACAGATTGAGCAGTCCAGGCTGAGCCTGACGTGCGAAGCCGTTGGTGGTCCGCCATCAGCGATGGCGATCGATGGGGTCTAGGGGTCTATCTGATGTGATTGCCATATTGCGAGACTTCGGACCTCTCACTACAATCTCGCCGCTCTCTGTAGAGATGGTGCAGAAGCGGAGAAGCTCGCCAATTTGCTTGTGGGGCCCATACGGAGATGGTCATCATGAAATCGAATCTTGCCTTTACCTTGGCCAGTTTGCTGATTGCCTTGGGCCCGGCTCACGTGGTGGGGCAGACGAAAGAGGATCAAGTTGTCAACGCGGCCACGGTCGTGTTGCAAGAAGTGATGTCGGTGCCGGCAAAGCGGATCCCGCAAACGTTGTTGGCCAATGCTGAAGGCGTTGCCATCATTCCCAACGTCGTCAAAGGAGGTTTTATTGTCGGCATTCGTCACGGCAAGGGTGTCATGCTCGTTCGCGATGAAAGCGGTGCCTGGCACGCACCTTTGTTTATCGAGCTGACCGGTGGCAGCGTCGGCTGGCAGGCTGGTGTGCAGGCGACCGACGTCATTCTTGTGTTCAAGTCTCGCAAGAGCGTTGACGGAATCATGAATGGAACCTTCACGATCGGAGCGGATGCTTCGGTTGCTGCCGGGCCGGTTGGCCGTGAAGCTGCCGCGGCAACCGATGCCAAACTCCAAGCCGAAATCTATTCCTATTCGCGAAGCCGGGGGTTGTTCGCCGGAGTTTCGCTAGGGGGATCTGCTTTGAAAATCGATCAGGCGGCCGGCGCCGCGTATTACGGAACCCCCGCCGCGGTCGGGGAGGGGGATGTGCCCGTAATCCCCGCATCCTCAGTGCGGCTCATCAACCAACTTGTCCAGTTCACAGCACGTCCGGCGATGGAGCAGCAGCTCACACTGTCGTCGCCGCCGGGTGCCGGGCAACAAGAAACGGCGCGGAAGCAACAACTTGCCAACGCATCTTCTCGGTTGTTCGCT
>CAZNXE010000383.1:0-5026 GCA_964576465.1 uncultured Planctomycetaceae bacterium | reverse complement strand
GACACCAGCCGATAGCAACCGCCGCATAAAAAAAACGAGCCCGTTCCTGCACCCATAGCTAGGTGTTGCTGAAAACCCTTGCAGGGCAAGACAATTCGCGTGTTCACGCTCGTGATCGTCTACTCCGTGCAGTTGGTGCAAGTCGCCTAAGATTTGCCAGATCTGGCGAGATATCTCGCGCCGGGATGCCATCCAAAAAATTTTGGAACTTTCCGTATCATCCGTGCGTCTCACTCCAACACGGCAATCTCGTCGTCCGAGATCGCTCAGAAGTGATCCAGGATATTACGCGATCCTCGATTGATGACTCAACAAATCTCATGACCAGTGAGGTCCTTGTCATGTCTAGGCTGTTGAAGGTTTTATGCGGTGGTTGGTTGTTGGTCGGCGCCGGCTCGGTTCAAGCTCAGGGCGTGCTGGTGGTTGTGAACCCCGAGCAAAGCGTACGCCTGCCACGTCCGATTGTTCGCCCCCTTCCGGCGCCGCCGTCGGTGTCGTATGCCATCAGTGAATTGGACGTCCATGTCAAACTCAGCGACCAAATTGCCCGAGTGCGCATTGCCCAAACGTTTGAGAACACGGGCAGTCAAACGCTCGAAGCATCGTTTGTGTTTCCGCTCCCCTACGATGGCGCGATCGATCAACTCACGCTGATGGTCGACGGAAAAGAATTCACGGGTCGCCTGTTGCCAGCTGACGAAGCCCGGCGGCGATACGAGGAGATCGTACGTAAGAATCGCGATCCCGCGCTGCTGGAATGGATGGGAACCGGAATGTACCAGACCAGCGTTTTTCCGATTCCCCCGGGTCAGTCGCGTACGGTTTCGTTGCGATACACACAAGTTTGCCCGATGGACGGTGGCTTGACGGACTTGCTATTTCCCATGAGCACGGCCAAGTACACGTCGAAACCGATCGAGAAGTTGACGATTGAAGTGGCGGTGGAAAGCTCCGCGCCGCTGAAGAATATCTACAGCCCGACACATGCCATTGAAATCGAACGCCCCTCGAATCGCGTTGCGATTGTGCGGTTTACGGCGAAAGAGACCGTGCCGGATAACGACTTTCACCTGTTCTACGATGTGGGGCAAGAAGCCGTGGGAGCCAGCGTGTTGAGCTACCGTGGCGATGAATCGGAGCCGGGCTACTTTCTGTTGCTTGCCACTCCTGAAATCCAGGCAGAGACAACCGAACGGGCGTCGAAGACCGTTGTGTTTGTGGTGGATCGCTCTGGAAGCATGAGCGGCGAGAAGATCGAACAGGCACGCGAGGCGCTGAAGTTTGTGTTGAACAACCTCCGCGAGGGCGATCTGTTCAACATCATCGCCTACGACACCGCGATCGAGGCATTCCGTCCTGAACTACAGCGGATCGATGCGTCGTCACGAGCCGCGGCGCTGGGGTTCGTCGCGGGGATTCATGCCGGCGGCAGCACGAATATCGATGGCGCGCTGAGCACGGCGCTGGGCCAGTTGAAAGAAACCGGACGCCCAAGTTACGTTCTGTTTTTGACCGACGGGCTGCCAACCGCGGGGGAAGTGAACGAGGCGAAGATCGTCGACAATGCTCGCAAAGCAAATCAAGTGCGTGCTCGCATCTTTGCCTTTGGTCTTGGGTTCGACGTTAACAGCCGGTTGCTCGATAAGCTGGTTCGCGCCAACTTCGGCGAGAGTGAGTATGTTCGCCCCGACGAAGACATCGAAGACCGCGTGAGCCAACTCTATCGCCGCATCGAATCGCCGGTGATGAGCAACGTGCAGATCGCCTTCGAGTTCGATGGCCTCGAACCCGAGGAAGGCAACCCGATCTCTCGGATGTATCCCCGCGAGGTATACGATCTGTTCGAGGGCAAGCAGATGATCGTGGTTGGCCGCTATCGTAAGCCGGGCACCGTCAAGATTCGCATCTCCGGCGATGTGGCAGGCAAGAAACAGAGCTTCGATTTCGTGGCTGAACTCACCGAACATAGCGACGACTCGGGCTACGTGTTCGTTGAAAAGCTATGGGCCTCGCGGCGCATTGGAGAAATCATCGACGAGATCGACTTGAAAGGGCAAAACGAAGAACTGGTCAAAGAACTTGTGGAGCTGTCGACGAAGCACGGCATTCTAACGCCATACACTTCTTTCTTGGCCGATGAAGACGTTGATTTCCGTGACACCGCTTCCAACGCCGCCACCGCGCAGGACAGCTTGGAGATGCTCCAAGAGACCTCTGGCCGCGCGGCGTTCGCGCAGCGGAAGGCGAAGGGGGCCTTGCAGAATCGAGCGCAGTACAGTCGTGACCCAGCGTCATTTGGGTTCGGCGGTGGCGGCGCGGGTGATAGCGAACCCGAGATTGAAACCGTTCGTAACATTGCCGGCAAATCGTTTTATCGCCGCAACGAGCAGTGGATCGATGCGACCGTGGACGACGAAAGCGAGCAGAACGCTATCGCGATTGTGCAGTTTAGCGATGAGTATTTTGCACTAGCCGCCAAGCATGGCAGGGAACTATCGCAGTACCTTGTCTTCGACGAGGCGGTTCTGGTCGACCTGCGGGGGCAGGCGTATCGCATTACCCCGCCCGTGGAACCATGATTCGCGGCTGCATGCACCTGCTGAAGCGAAGAGGCTGAAGGGCCGGCCCGCTGAACCGCAGGATCACGATCGATTTGTCTATCGGGGCATGATTCGGTTGTGGCGGTTCTGCGGGCGCCGGCTAGCGTTGGTCTCTTGTTCGATTCGAGACGCTCGGCGGTTGGTAAGGTACGTTGATATAGTGCAACGTGATGGTGTTTTGCAGCCAGCGGCCGAGGATTTGTCGATGCCCAAGAAACGAGCTAGTCGAGCCGGCGCGAAGTCGTCGTCGAATGCGCCGAAGACCGATGTCCAGCCGGGTGCGTTCCAGTCGCTTGGTAAACGAATCGACGAGATTCCGACGGTGCAGTCGGCTGAAGAGATGGTCGGCAAGGCTCAGGCTGAGTTGGCCAAGGCTCAAGAGCACTATCAGCGGGTCCGCTCTGAAGCGGTCGAACAATTGCACGACCTGCGCGAGGCCAGCGTTGGTGATATGACCGCGTCGGCCATGCGGTTTATTCGCAAGAATCCGGGACAGGGCGTTCTCTTGTCGGCCCTGCTGGGCTTCTTTCTTGGTCGATTGTTTCGCCGCTAAGCCGTGGTGAGTCTGTTCGGGAGGACGACCGCAGTGGCCTCACCAACCGTCGATGCAAAGGCGCTCCAAGAACGCAAGCAGGAACTGCGCACAGAGATTGCCCGACTGCGACGGCGGATTGATCGCCGGGTGTTCGCCACACGCGACGAAACATCGCAGCTTGCCTCGTGGAAGACCTATGTGCGTCGTTATCCCGCGGGAGCGGTTGCCGTGGCACTGGGGCTTGGATTGGCCTTGTCGCGCGGGATCCCGATTGGGCTGGCTTCGCGACAGCTTGGGCGAGGGCTGAGTGCTTGGGCCGCGCGTACGGTGGGCAGCCGGGTTTGGGCTGAATTGCTGGCCATCTGGCACGCTTCACAAGGCGACGATACCAACCGCTGAACAACATCGAATTCTACGATTGAATCACATGGTCACCGACCACACCGACGAACGATTGCTCTCGCCACTCAAGCGGCAACTCTCTGGCTTCGCCACCGAAGTACAGCAGATGCTTCGCGCTCGGGCCGAACTGCTGGGGCTGGAATTGCAAGCCGCCCGGGCGTCGGGCACCCGGCTTGCCGTGGCGTTGATCGTGGGAAGTCTTTCGGCGCTGATCGCGCTGCCGGTGGCTGCGGTCGCCCTGGCTTTTCAAATAGCACGTTGGTTCGAGCTCGACTCGTTAAGCTTGCTCTGGATCTTCACCGCCGTGTTGTTGATCGTGGCCGCGGGCCTGATCTTCGGAGGCTGGCGACGTTATCGTCGGGAGTTTACCGGGCTGGAAGACTCCATCGCCGAACTGCACGAGGACATGGTCTGGCTACGAGAATGGCTGGGAACCGAGGCAGCCGCCAATGCTGATGCGGAGGACGACACCGAAGGACCGGAGTCAACGTCTGAAGCGTCGGCTGAATCAGCAGCGATGGATGAAGAGAATGATCAGGAAGAATAAACGTCTGCTGTCTTGGCCGTCGATGATGAAGAACAATGGATTGATGCGAGCGTGCTGCCGGTGGTGTTATCGTAATGTGGTCTGCTTCATTCTGTGGGAACTGAGAACTATTCATGGCGATCGTTATCACGGGCGCGAATGGCCAACTGGGCTCTGAACTGAGTCGGCAGTTGGGCGATGAAGCTGTTGGGCTGTCGCGGCGGCAATTGGATATTACCAACCGCGATGAAGTGGCTCGGGTGCTGAAGGACTTGCGGCCGGAAGTCGTGATCAATGCGGCGGCATATACGCAGGTTGATCGGGCAGAAGAGGAAACAGAGGTTTGTCGGCGTGTGAATGTCGAGGCGGTGGCTAATCTGGTTTCGGCTTGCGAAGAGCTAGGTGCGGTGCTTGTGCAGGTGAGCAGCGACTATGTGTTCGACAACAGTCCCAATCCGAATCAGAAGCCATGGACGGAGGTGGATGTACCTTCGCCCCAGGGAGCCTACGCGCTGTCGAAATTCGATGGCGAAGCGGCGGCTGCCCGTTGCCGGCGGCATTTTATCGTACGCACCTGTGGGCTGTACGGCCGTGTTGCGCCGCCGGGACAGGCTACGAACTTCGTGGAAACGATGCTCCGCCTCGCCCAATCGCGCGACCACTTACGTGTGATCGACGATCAACACTGCACACCCAGCTCGACGGTGGATGTGGCGCGTGCGACTATTTTCTTGATGCGCAGCGAAGCCTTTGGTCTATATCACATCACCAACGCCGGCGAAACGACATGGTTCGCACTAGCCAAAGAGATTTTCCGACAGGCCGGCCTCACGCTGACTGTCGAAGCGATCTCCACGGAGGAGTACGCAGCCGCCGCGCCGCGACCTCGCTACAGTGTGCTAGACACGGCCAAATATCGCGCGCTAGGCGGCCCCGAACTGCCCGACTGGCAAACCGCGCTGG
>CAZNXE010000382.1:0-5089 GCA_964576465.1 uncultured Planctomycetaceae bacterium | reverse complement strand
TGACGCCGGGGTCATCAACTTTGGTCAGCCCGGGTGGGTTCCGATCGTGGGTGACTGGAATGGCGACGGCATCGACACGATTGGTGTCTACAATCCCACGACAGCGGTCTACCACTTGAGGAACTCCAACACGAGCGGCGTGGCCGATATCCCGGCATTCAGCTATGGCATGCAGGGATGGACACCGCTGGCCGGTGACTGGAACGGCGACGGCGTCGACACCATCGGCGCTTACAACTCCGCGACGGCGACGTACTTTCTGAGAAACTCGAACACGACCGGCGTGGCCGACATCCAAGCGTTTAACTACGGCCTTGCCGGATGGACCCCGTTGGCCGGCGACTGGGACGGTAACGGAACCGACACGGCTGGCACCTATAACTCCGCGACCGCGACGTACTTCCTGCGGAATTCCAATTCGACCGGCGTGGCCGATGTCGACCCCATCAATTTCGGTCAACCTGGTTGGGTTCCCGTCGTTGGTAACTGGATGAACGATGGCTCGTCGCTCGTAGCTGCCGCGGGGGCTGCACAAAGCCCGGCGGTTGAAGAACAGCTCACTATCGACGTTATTCTCCCGGCGCTCGAAGAAGCGATTGGGCGGTGGATTGCCGCCGGCGTCGATCCACGTGGGGCCGAGTTGTTGTCGACCGTGGATATACAGATTGTTGATCTCGGGGGCGCGCAGCTTGCCCAAGCCACTGGGAACCGCATCTTGTTGGATGTCAACGCAGCGGGGCACGGCTGGTTCGTCGATTCCACGCTTGGCGATGATGAGGAATTCACTCAACTCGCAGTCGATGGATTGTTGGCCGGTGCCGACAGCGCGGCGGCTGGTCGAGTCGATCTACTATCCGTGTTGGCCCATGAATTGGGACACGTGATGGGCCTGGCCGATGTTTCGAGTCTCGATGGCTCGGCGATGTCGGAAAGTTTGGCCGAAGGCGTTCGTCGTATGCCAACCGCCGCCGAAGCCGACGCCGCCTTTGGTTCATCCAACTGGTAAGAGTCGTCAACTGCACCACTTTGCAATTTGCACTTTCCACTTTCCACTTTCCATTTTGCACTCCCTCGGCAGCCAAGTAGGGTCCGCTCTGCGGACCAATGGCGGCTACTCGGCTCTGTCGTTGTAGTGGCGGTAACCGCGAAGCGGTTCAACAACAGAGCCCAGAGTCGCGCAGCGCACTCTGGGTAAACGAGGGTGAGCACGCATAAACCCCAACGGGGCTTTACAGAACCATGCCGCAATCGCTCGTCCAAAGCTACGTCCATATTGTGTTTTCGTCGAAACACCGAACCCCATTCTTGAAGGGATGGAGATCGACGAGCGGTATGTTTGGGATTGAGGCGGCGTTGTAAAACCCCGTTGGGGTTTGCGAGGATGTTCGCCTCGTTTACCCAGAGTGCGCTGCGCGACTCTGGGCTTTGATGTTGAACCCCGTTGGGGTAATTGTCGCCAATTCGTTTGCCCCTTTTGGAGTAGCCGTGGGTCAGGCTGTTCCTGACAAACGGATTGCCTCACCCTATCGAACGTCAGGCACAGCCTGGACGATGGGGCTCCGTGCGCGCTGTCCACTCTACCCCCCCGCCATGGATTCGGTGGTAGTTCTCGCGCAGCCAACTCGCCACACTCGATAGTGACGTTCCGCCAGGGAATGTCGTCTTATCTCTAGGGTGCTTGCACCCGCTGCCACAGGCAAGAGGTTCGCGGACGAGCCGCCGGAGCTTTGACCGAGGGGGTTGAAATCTCGCCATCCGTAACATTGATCTTGCAACCGTTGCTCCCAATTTGGCTAGAATATTGACAAAGATCGTCATTTTTGTTTGACCCCGTAGGACCGTCATAAGATAATTGATGCTTGTGTCACTAGAGGCACGACACAGGGGCGGCAGGCTATAGGCGGAACACGATTTTCGGCGCCCTCGCGCCGAAACCAAGCAGCGAATCGCACCCCCGAAGCAGATGTGTTCGGTGCGCTGCCTATACCCACAAGACGGAATCAATACAGGTAGGTCATGCACCCCGTGCGTGACAAACGAGAGTTTGGCTGTTGCCAGACTTCTCGCAAACGAAGTGTAACGACGATACTCAAGTCGGCTGAGTCGTATGGTTTGTGCCGTCGCTATTTGTCATGCACCCCGTGCATGACCTACATCTGACTGAGTACGATTGAAGGCCATGTCAGGGCAAGCCCTGACCTACTTGACTGACAACGGTTACCCTAGCAACGCGGCATGTCAGGCACAGCCTGACCTACATGTCTGAGGCAGAACATCATGTTGAACCCACGCAAGAAACACTCGCGCCGGAACCGGTTCGCCGAGCCATTGGAAGAGCGACGGCTGCTCACCGTCGATCCGTTCCAATCGGGTTTCAATATCCAGATGAATCTCGGCTCCAACATACTCGATCGCGATCAGCCGCATTTCCCGGGGGCAATTTTTGCCATCGATCGCGCGGTTAACCTGTGGGAGAGTGTGATCCGCGATCCGATCACGGTCACCATCGATATCGAGATCGAAGATATCACCGGTCGATCGAATTTCTCATTTGTGCCAATTGCGGGGAGTTTCGATACAATTCGCAATGCCATCGTCGCCGACGGCATTACCGAGGGCGACGACAACATTTTGCTGTCGCTGCCAAACTCGCAGCAATTTACAGCGCTCTTACCCCCCGATTTCACTCTTACAAATCAACTCGGGGGAACGAAGGCGAATGGGAAGGCGTTGGGAATTCCAGGCCTCGACGAAACGCTCGGTATCTTAGACGGTACGATCACCTTAGATGTGCTCGATGATGTTGCCTGGGATTTTGATGAACGTGATGGGATTGGGATCGGACAAACCAGTTTTACTGCGCATGTTGCCCACCAGATCGGACACATCTTGGGCTTCGTATCGTCAGTCGACGTTATCGCGGACTTGCTATTTGAACTCCAGCAAGACGCGATCACGCCGACAACATTGGATCTGTTTCGCTTTGAAAACACTGCTACCGGTTTCGATCCTGAGAGCCCATCCGACTTCACAAACTTCCCTCGCCAGCTAATTCCCGGTTCCGATCACATTTTCGATGATCTCGACAACGAATGGCGATTCGGTTCATCTTCTCTCTCGCAATTCGATGGCGGAGCTTCCCATTGGATCGACAGCGACTTCGTGGGGCAGCCGCCGGTTGGACTCTTGGAATTCCCTGGTTCCGGTGAAACGTTCAACACGTTTAACACTTTCAACAGGGCCGACTGGCGGGCGTTGGATCTCATCGGCTGGGATATCGCCGAACAACCCCTGTCTGATTTGAAGGGTGACTTCTTCCAGATCGACGGCTCGTCGGTGCTGCAGGGCGGAGAAACGATTGACGTCGATTTCAGCATTCGTAACGCCGCTGCTGGAATTGCAGGGCCTTTTCGCGTTGGATTCTATGTTTACAATCTCCAAGATTCGACCGATCCCTTCAGCGGCGAGGCCTTCACCGGCTTTGACGGACAGAACTTCAGAAATCAAGTAAATGCTGGGAATGCCCTACAGATTGGGGAGTTTGCTTTCGAGGGGCTGCTGCCCTTCGACACAACGCCGGTTTTCAGCACATCGCTTCAGCTACCACTGCCCACGTTTTTCTCGCTAGTGTATTCAGGTGGACCGGGACAATATCGCATTGCGATGGTCGTTGACCCCATTGCCGATCTGTTTGAAACAAACGAAGTCAACAATGCCGGCGTGGGCGAGTTGTTTGATTTTGAAACGGTCTTTATCTCACCGTTTCCTTCTCCGCCCGACGTGGCTGGAAGCACGTTCAATATCGTCGAAGACGAGGCAACCTCTGGCCAAGAGGTCACCGTTACCTTCGACATATCAAACCTCGGGCAGGGAAACGCCGGCGCTTTCCAAGTCGACATTATGCTGAGCCAAGATGAGACGATTGGCCCCGGCGACTTCATACTGGGTACCGTGTCGTTCACCGGACTCGAGCGTAACACCGATTCGGATCTTATCACCCGCACATACACGCTGCCCGATGTCAATCACCCGATTTGGTCACTCAACGGCTCGGGCAACTATTTCATCGGCGCCCTCTCCGACTCGGGGAATGTACTCATCGAGGCGAACGAAGGAAACAACAGCAGTCTCGGCGAGGGCATCGACTTCGACATCGTCGACGTCACCGTATCTCAAAACGATCCGAATGACCCGAATGATCCAAACGATCCGCCACCCCCTCCCGGTCCGAACCCGGACATGCGCGGCATCGTGTTTGGCGTGATTAGCGATCCGGTCACGGCGGGCGGTCTCGCGACGGTTGACTTCGTTTTGGAAAACAACGGTGCCCTGGAAGCGCCGCAGTTTAGCGTGGACTTTTTCCTGAGTGCCAACAGCACCATAACCCCCGACGACTTCTTCCTGGGGCAGCGGATCATTAGCGGAATTGATTCCGGTCAAACAACAGCCTTATTGACTGAGATGTTGCAACTACCAGCGGCCGACAACGCCTTTTGGGACGGTTCTGGTAACTACTTCATCGGCATGGTCATCGACCGCGACGATGTCGTTCCGGAAAGCACCGAATCGAACAACAGCAACCGCGGACTTTTGCTTGATCTAGACGACGTCACGATCAACGTGCCACAACTCCCTGCCGATTTGCAAGGCGCTAGTTTCAATGTGGTGCAAGAACCGCTGGAAGTGGGCGATGGTTTCGACGTGCAATTCACCGTCGAAAACATTGCCGGCGGAATTGCCGGCCCGTTCTCGGTTTCGTTCGTTCTCAGCTCGAACAGTTTCATCAGCGGTTCCGATGAATTGCTCGGTCAGTTTTCGTTCCCCGGGCTGGCAGGAAATTCCTCGCAGGCAAACACGGTGAACTTAACGTTGCCGTCGGAGCAGTTTTTCTTCGGCAACGCCGACGACACGTACTTCATCGGAATGATCGTCGACTCCAACAACGTCATCGCCGAATCGAACGAAAACAACAATCGCAATCGCGGTGAGTTGATCGACTTCGATAGCGTTATCATCACGCCACCGCTAGTGGGCCAAGGAGGCCTTGTCTTAGGCGACACGATTGGGGCGTTCAACCCGACGACTGACA
>CAZNXE010000381.1:0-5092 GCA_964576465.1 uncultured Planctomycetaceae bacterium | reverse complement strand
ATCAAGACCTCCTCGGCGATGCGATTGAAGTCAACGAAGTAGAAACCGACAGCGAGCCGTAAACCCTAACGGAGCGCGGAGAACGTTTGATGACAATGTCAACGAACAGTCCGTTGAGAAAGACATGGAAATGCGATTGTTGTGTGCCACTGGCTCCACCAGTGCCATGGAGCAAGACGGATTCAGCAGCAACGGATTCATCAGCAATCGGCACTGGCGGAGCCAGTGGCACCCATTTTCAACGGCCAACTAGGCGGCGATTTATTGAGCGCCTACGGCGTCGGACTATTTTCCGATCACGTCATGCGATTGGACGCCGACGCGCGGCGTTCACGCTGATCGAGTTGCTTGTTGTGATCGTAGTGATCGGTCTCTTAGTGGCGTTACTACTGCCGGCGGTGCAGATGGCGCGCGAGGCGGCCCGCCGCATGCAATGTACGAACAACATGAAGCAAATTGGGCTGGCTGTGCTTCTTTACGAACAACAAGTCGGCTACTTCCCACCGGGCTGCACGGAATGCGGGTTCTTTCCCTCACCCATCGAGAAGGGACACGCCTGGTCGGCGCTACTGCTCCCGTTTCTGGAACAGGATCCACTATGGCGACAGCTTGATACCTCGTTGCGATTCAACGCCGAGGAGAATCGGCCGGCGACGTCGACGGTTGTTTCAACTTACTTGTGCCCCAGCACCGTACGTCGATTAGACAACCGCCGCGACGACTTCACGGGCGACATCAATCAGAACAACAAGATCGACGATGGCGAGGGCATGGCTTGCACCGACTACGGTGGGAATTTTGGACTCCAGCAATATGGCGATGACGGCAGACCCCAGGGTCTACTGATCTACAACGCCCCGATTCGCGCCGCTGAAGTAACCGATGGGCTATCCAATACATGGATCGTCGGTGAGACCAGCGGACGTCCCTACGGTTGGGCCAACGGTCGCAACATCTTCGATACGACAACCCGACCAAATAACGAACCGCTGCGGACGTCCAACGAACTTTTCAGCGACCACCCTGGTGGTGTGAACGTTGTGTTTTGCGATGGTTCAGTGAAGTTTCTCGCCGAGCAAATTGAACTCTCCGTGCTGTTCGGGCTGTGTACACGAGCCGGACAGGAAGTTATCAGCGGCGACGACTATTGACCATTGTCCCGCAATATCAAGCGTACTGATTTCTAATATTTGAGGGAGCATCCTGATGAAGCGCACCTGTGAGTTTGCAACAGCTTTCACGTTGGTTCTTGTTCTTCAATCCGCGGTCACTGCCGGACCTTTCTCGCCGGCGGCAGGTCAGCCGAATTCGACGGCGGTGAGCAACACCAGCCCGAAGATATTGGCCTGGGCCACCGGGTTCGAGGATCTAGTACGCGGTCCGCTGGACATCGCCAATCCGGGGCTGGGCAACGCATCGTTCGGCACCGGCGCCGAGGGGGTTGGCCCCGCCTCTGGAGCACCCGGGGACGTGGTCAGCTTAGGAGACGGTGGACAAATCACGCTCACCTTCGGCATGCCCCTCATCGATCGACCCGGCGCGGACTTCGCCGTTTATGAAAACGGATTCCAGTTCGGCAGCGACTCGTTTCTCGAACTGGCCTTCGTCGAAGTCAGCTCCGACGGGGTGAACTTCTTCCGCTTCGATGCCGTGTCGCTCACTCAAACCGTCACACAACTAGGCGCGTTCGATCCCGTTGACCCTACGAACGTGAACAACCTGGCCGGGAAATATGTTGGCGGATTCGGAACTCCGTTTGACTTAAACGAACTCGACGGGGTGTCGGTCCTGCTCGATACTAACAACGTTACTCACGTTCGCCTGATCGATACGGTCGGCTCGCTTAACCCCGCGCACCGCACGCTCGATTCGCTCGGGAACCCGATCAACGAGCCTTATCCCACGGCCTTCGCCAGCGGCGGGTTCGATCTTGATGGAGTGGCCGTGTTGCACGAAGTGCCCGAGCCCACAACGTGGATCATGCTCCTGACCGGGGTGCTGTGCATGTCTTTCGTACACCGTCTGCGTCGGCACGCCTGATTTGTCATGCGTTTGCAGTGACGATTCGATTCGGCGATCATGGTCCCCGAGGTTGAACATCATCGGACTTGGGCATCAGGGGACCATGACGCAGCCGAATCATGTACTGAAGCACAACGCGCAAGCCTGGGACGCACGGGCTCGCGGTGGTGCGCGGTTCGCCAAGCCCGCCACCGAAGAGCAATTTCGCGATCCCCTGGCGGCGCTCGACTCCAATGGCTGGCTCGGTAGCAACATTCGCGACATGCAAATGCTTTGCCTGGGAGCGGGCGGAGGGAAGGCCGGCGTGTTGTTCGCGGCCGCGGGTGCCAAGGTTACGGTTGTCGATATCAGTTCCGAGATGTTAGCGATCGACCGCAAGATCGCTGCCGAACGTGGGCTCGACCTAGTGACCATTGAAGCCTCGATCGACGATCTATCGGCCCTGCCCGAGGCGCGGTTCGACATCGTATCGCAACCGGTCTGTAGTTGTTATGTGCCCGACGTTACGGTCGTCTATCGAGAAGTGGCGCGCGTGATTGTCGATGGTGGACTCTACATCAGCCAGCACAAGCAGCCCACCAGCCTGCAAGCCGGAGTGAACCCAAAGCAGGGCGGCTTTGCATTGAACGAGCCGTACTATCGCGAAGGCGCGCTGCCCGATGTGAAGGGCAGCCTGCACCGAGAATCAGGAGTGCTCGAATTCCTCCACCGGTGGGAGCAATTGATCGGAGGAATGTGTCTGGCCGGATTTGTTGTCGAAGATCTTGTCGAGCCGCTACACGCCGACGCGAAAGCCGAGCGTGATAGTTTCGCGTATCGCAGCTTTTACGCTCCGCCATACGTGCGCATCAAGGCACGTCGCCGCCCACGCTCCGATGCGATGACATCGCATCGCCCGAGCGTTTGGACACCGTAGTTTCGAACTGGAGCGCACTTCGACCATGAAGATCATCGGCATCGAAAGCTACCCGGTGCGTGTACCGTTGAAGCCCGAGCGGCAAATGAGTTCCTCGCTGGGCCAGCACATCGTTTCGGAATACCTGCTGGTTCGTGTGTTGACGGATGAGGGCACCGAAGGTGCCGGCGAGGCGACGGTCATGCCGCGGTGGAGTGGTGAGACTGTCTACAGTGCCCAAGGGCTGGTCGACCACTTCTTGGCGCCGGCAGTCGTTGGCTGCGATCCTCACGATGTGGCGGAGATCGATCGCCGGATGGACGCGGTTTGCAAACACAACTGGTTCACCAAATCGGCGATCGAAATGGCCTGCTGGGACATTCAAGGCAAGGTCGCCGGGGCTCCTGTATACGAGTTGCTTGGTGGCGCGAAGCGGCCGCATGCCATTCGCTGCCGTTTTTCAGTTGGTGCCTACGACGATGCACGGCTGCGGCGTGTTGTTGCAGAGCGGGTTGCCGCGGGATTTACCACCATCAAGGTGAAAGTCGGCGGCACCCGTGACGATGATCTAAGGCGTGTACAAGCGGCCAGAGAAGTGATGGGCGAAGCGTTGAACTTGGTGATCGACGCCAACTGCGGATGGGACGTTGAAACGGCGATTACGAAGATTCGTGCCTTGGCCGATTGCCGGTTATCGCTTGTCGAGCAGCCTACCCCCGATGGCGACTATGAGGGCTTGGCACGTGTGCGTCGCGAAACAGGCGTGCCGACAATGGCTGATGACATCTGCTTCGATCTCATCCACGCCGGGGAGTTGATCCGCAACAATTGTTGCGATGTGATTAGTGTTTATCCCGGCAAGAACGGCGGGTTGAGAAAGTCGCGCGAGCTGGTTGCCTATGCGGCTCACGCTGGCGTGCCCTGTTCGATCGGGTCGAATCTCGAGCTCGACATCGCCACGGCAGCCATGGGGCATCTGGTGCTTAGTTGCCAAAACATGCAGGTCGAAACGTTTCCCGGCGACATGCTTGGCCCGGTGTACCACGAGTTTTCGGTGGTGAAGGATCCCCTGCGCATCGAAGGCCCCATCGTCCATGTGCCGGACAAACCGGGGTTGGGGGTCGAAGTCGACTGGGACTTGGTCGCCAAGAGTTGGTGATTGCCGTTCTCGGGACACCCCCGGGTTTGTGAGCGGCCGGCACGAACTACTTGCCTCCGGCGACGTGTCGGCCCTTGGATAGCAACGCCAGCACGACCGGCTCAGTAGCAGACCAGATACACCGTCAAGTGGGATTGCGATGGTTCAAGCCGTGATGATAACTGACCTTACGCGCGGCAAGCCTCTGGAAAAACTCATCCGAGGTAGCCCGAGGGACCGATTCAGTGGTTAGCGTAAAGTTTTCGGTCTGGGAAGAGCTTGCCGACGCTGGACGTAACGTTATGCTGCCTTTGAATTTCGGACGTCTTTTGCTACGCTGACGGGTGGTCCGGACCGACCGGCGAGGCAATATCTGCCGCTCCGGGTACACATGACATTTATAACGGCCATTGGCCTTTCGCGGCGATGAACATCCTGCTGGCAACAAGCGAAGCCGTACCTTTTGCCAAGACCGGCGGTCTGGCCGATGTCTGCGGCACATTACCCATCGAAGTCGCCAAGCGCGGCCACCAGACAGCCGTCATCATGCCGGCATATCGTCGGGCATGGTCGTGCGGGCAGACGATCGAGCCGCTGGACATTGAACTCTCGATCCCCATTGGCAATAAACAGGTCACTGGCCGGGTCTTCCGTAGCAACCTGCCCGAGAGCGACGTGCCGGTTTATCTCATCGGGCAAGATGACTACTACGATCGCGCCGGGATTTACGGAGAAAGCGGCAAAGACTACATCGACAATTGCGAACGCTTTGCGTTCTTCAGCCGCGCTGTGCTCGAGACCATGCGTCTGCTGAAGTTGCCGGTCGATCTCCTGCATCTAAACGACTGGACCACGGGTCTGATTCCCGCCATCGCGAAGATTGAATACAAAGCCGTGCCTGGTTTTGAACAGCTTGCCACACTGTTCACGATTCATAATCTTGCATACCAGGGCACGTTTTGGCACTGGGACATGGTGCTTACCGGTCTGGATTGGAAGCACTTCAACTGGCACGAAATGGAATACTACGGCCAGTT
>CAZNXE010000380.1:0-5103 GCA_964576465.1 uncultured Planctomycetaceae bacterium | reverse complement strand
GCGATCGACAGACGGCACCGAGCGTGAAGCAGCGTTACTCCATCAGCCAAACATCACCGCGCAGCCGTCACGATGATCCCAACCACGACCGTGGTTCCGGAACCACATTTTCTCACTTCCAATGAAGGAGATCAGATCGAAACAACTGAGACGAATGACCTCTGGGTAGCACCGGTTCTCTGAACCGGTGTGACGAAGTCACAGGAGGGTGGTTAAGCTGCAATCAGGCGAGCGGCGCGTGAATTAGCGCCGCGCTCACCTCTTGGGGCTTCGCCCCACCGGTTCAGAGAACCGGTGCCACCCTGCGGGAGCCGGCAATACTCACAGCAACCGTGGGCTCGTGTCCGTACGAACTGGCGTATTGATTCGTCCATGCTCAACGGTTAGCAGACTCTTCCAATACCGTACGTGACCTTGCTTGGAGAATCGCCACAATATCAAACGCAGACAGGTACCGGTCATACTCTCCGGCTTCCTCAGCCGACAGCGTGCCCTCGTTACTCTTGTCTGCAAGCTCGTCGATCCGCTGTTGGGTTTCGTTGTCGATTCGCCAATCAACGATGCGTTTGGCGGCATCGGGAGTGAGCAAGTCGCCTACCGGCTCAAAGATTCTTTCGAGAAGAACAGATGCAGATTCCATACTGCAATGATACCACTGATACGATTTTTCAGCAAAAAGAATCAGCAATATCCTTGAGGTTCGATGCCCTGCTGCTTGTCGCTAAGTTCTTGACGATGACCCTCTCGGACAGTCGTAAACCTAGTGGAGACGAAGGGGCTCGAACCCTCAACCCCCGGCTTGCAAAGCCGGTGCTCTCCCAATTGAGCTACGTCCCCAGCGGTGTGGTGTTGGGCTCGGTTCCACAGCTTGTTCATGCACTGCAAAAACCACCCGCCGCGCACGCGCTTCGGCCGTTGGGGGGCTCGAAGCGGATGCTAGTGGGCGCGCCAAGACTCGAACTTGGGACCTCGGCCTTATCAGGGCCGCGCTCTAACCAACTGAGCTACGCGCCCAAGGCAACACGAAAGCCGTCTCGCCGAGGGATTCTTCCGACAGCACGAAGCGTGCCGGTGGGAAGAAGGAGTAGATTGTAGACGTGGTCGGATGACTGTCAATTCTACGACACGATTGCTGGCAAACAGTTCACTAGCAGGCAGTTAGCGACAGCACTTCCCACAGTTTGGCGAAGCTGGGGCAAGATTCGAGTCTGAAAGACAACGCAACCGGAAGAACCGTTATGAAAGGATCAATTCCTCGGGCCCCCTGGCCGATCCCTATTCTGAAACCACCATTTGTAGTTGTGCGCTCCCGTGGCAGGCTCTTGCCGCTGCCGGGGCAATCGTGGAAGCGATGAAAGGATTCTGCTCGATGCGACATTTCACGTCTTATACGACCGCGATGATCACCATGCTCCTGGCGACGACCACGTTTGCCGCCGCGCCGTCGGTCGAACAGGCTCTCAAGCTGAAGCCTGTCCAAGACGGCATCGAGTATGCCTCGCCGACCGACGTCGAGGCCAAGAAATGCACGATTAAAGCTGAGAAAATCGACGGGCAGACCGGCTGGGTCGTCCGCGACGAGACAGGGCAAATCCTGCGACGCTTTGTCGATTCGAACACCGACAACGTGGTCGACCTGTGGTGCTACTACCAGGATGGACTCGAGGTCTACCGAGACGTCGACTCGAATCACAATGGCAAGGCCGATCAATCGCGGTGGATCAACACGGCGGGCACCCGTTGGGGGTTCGATAAGAACGAAGACGGACGCATCGACTCGTGGAAAGTGATCTCGCCCGAGGAAGTGACCGCTGAAGTGGTTGCCGCCATGGCGAAACGCGACTCGGCCCGATTCACCCGACTGCTAATCACCCCTGAAGAGCTAGCCCAGCTAGGGTTGGGCAAGGAAATGGTGAAGGAACTTAGCGAGTCGATCAAGACCGCGGGCAACGACTTCAAGGAGGTCATCCGCACGCAGAAGATGGTCAACGGCAAGACACTGTGGGCAAGCTTCGGTGCCGTGCGCCCGGGCATGGTGCCGAAAGGGACCAATGGTTCGACCAAGGACTTGATCGTCTACGAGAACGTCGTGGCGATGGTCAACACCGATGGCAAGCATGGCGAAGTGCTTGTCGGAACACTGCTTCGCGTTGGCGATGCTTGGCGGCTTGTCGATGCTCCCAAGTCGCTTGATCCCGGTCGTCAAGAGATGGTCGATACGGGCCGATTTTTCTCGGTCGCCTCCTCGTACAACCGTCGCCCTGAGGGGGGGAGCCACATACCGGGGGCACCCGACGGCGAAACCCAGAAGTTGTTGAGCCAACTCGAAGAACTCGACAAGAAGAACCCCGGCGCGACTTATGATACCCAGCGCGTGAAGTTACTCGAAAAGCTAGCCGCCACGGCCGACGGCGAAGACCGTGGGCAATGGATTCGCCAGTTGGCCGACATGCTGTCGGCCGCCGCACAAACGGGCGAAAACGCCAAGGGGGTCGACGAACTGAAGGCCCTGTATCTGAAGTTGGGAAAAGACAAGACCGCCAAGGACTTGGCAGGCTATGTGAAGTTCCGCTACTTACAGGCGGCCTACAACCTGAGCTTCCAGGAGCCCAAACCCGACTATGCCAAGATTCAAACGACGTGGGTCGAGAACCTCGAAAAGTTCGTCAAGGACTATCCCGCCGGCCCGCTGACGCCCGAGGCAATGTTGCAATTGGGCATGGCGCAGGAATTTGCCGGTCAAGAAGAAGATGCCAAGAAGTGGTACGGCCTACTTGCCAAGAAGTTTCCCAAGTCGGAAATTGCGCCCAAGGCGGCGGGCGCCAAGCGGCGACTCGATTCCGTTGGCAAGGTGCTCAGCTTCAAGGGCCGCAACCACATGACCAATTCTCCGTTCGACCTGAAGAAGTACCGTGGCAAGGTCGTGCTTCTCCACTACTGGGCAACGTGGTGTAAACCTTGCAAGTCGGACATGTCGCAGATCAAAGAACTGTTGGCCACCCACGGTCGCGCTGGCTTCGTGCCGGTGGGCATTAGTGTCGACAGCGACGCAAAGAAACTGACTGAGTATTTGAAACAGGTTCGGATGCCGAAGAAGGGCTGGCCGCATCTATGGGAGCCCGGCGGCATCGACAGCAGCCCCCTGGCGACCAAGCTAGGGATCCTCTCCCTGCCGACCATGATCCTGATCGGCAAGGACGGAAAAGTCGCCAACCGCAACGTCCACGTCACCGAACTGGATACCGAAGTCAAGAAGCTCCTCCGGTAGAGTCCGCTGTGCGGACCAATGGCCGCGACTCGGCTGGTGGTTCAGGTAGCTGGTAAGAGCCAGCAACGGCATCACTTTGCAATTTGCACTTTCCATTTTTCACTCCCTCGACAGCCCAGGGACGGATGGCAAATTGCAAAGTGCCTATTGAAAAGTGCAAAGTGCAAAGTGACAATTGCAATGTGGACGGATGGCCCGGGCGGTCGGCTGAGCCACCTGCCAGATTTCACATCAGTTCGACCCTATCGGGGCGTGACCTACCAGCTGGGGATGTGGTGATCGCGAACCAACATCAGCCGTACGGGTGAAAGAAGCCGGAGAATCGGTTCGCACGTTCACCGGCGGTCCGCACAGCGGACCCTACTCGGCTCAAGAACCCGAGCAGCGCCGAGGCCCTGGTGGTCTGCCGCCAGAGCAACTCGTTGACAATATTCTGGGCAAGGAACGCCGGATCATCGAAATCATGGAGGAAATCAAGGGAGAACTCGCGGGGGCCATCCAATGACCTACGTTGATGTCGTTACTTTCGGAATTGCGTTAGTCGGGGCAATTCTTGGTATTATTGCAACTTGGCACCAATGGAGTCAGAGTCGAGTTAAACTTCGTATCGTGCCTAAACGAAGCTATTCGATGGGCGGTAGTCAAATAGTATCTGGCGAGACACTTAATCCGCAAATGCAGCAACTAGAAAAACAATGCCTTGCGTGGTGGAGCATTGAGGTCGTTAACCTCAGCACGTTCCCACTCACGATTTCGGAGGTAGGCTTTGGCACGCGGAAGAGACATCGTCAGGTGGTTATGAAGCCAATGATCACAAACGACCAAACACTTCCATACCGACTTGAGCCACGGACGTCGGTACTGATCCATGCTCACTTACAGGCAAAGTTTAATCCGGAGCTACTCAAGAACAATTCGGCGTTTGCGGTTACGGATTGCGGGGCTGTGAAATTTGGTAGCAGTCCGATATTTCGCCAATTTGTACGATCGCTGAAGTCTGGCGACGATGGTTCCGAGTAGGGTCCGCTGTGCGGACCAATGACGACAACTCGACTGGCCGCACTCCTCAATTCATCATTGGGTCCGGGCGGGAGTTTATTCAAAGAACTGGGGATGTGGTGATCGCGAACCAACATCAACCGTACGGGTGAAAGAAGCCGGAGAATAGGTCTGCACGTTCCTTGGCGGTCCACACAGCGGACCCTACTCGGCTACGGTGAAAACAGGCCTTCGGCCAAAAAGCGTAGGGCCGACTTGTGTATAAGCGACAGATCGGCGGTCCGCACAGCGGACCCTACTCGACTCTATGACTCGCTAAAAGAATCGCTTTCGGCGTCGGTTTTGGATGCCGCCGTGTTTGGTTTTTGCGCCTGTGCTTCGTCTTTGCGGTTGCGAGGTGCGTTGTCTTGCTTGGGGTGCTCGATTGCGACCGAATTGGGTTGATTCGCGCTGCGCTTCGTCGGTGTCGATATTGGACTCGGCTCGGTATGCCATCAGCTTGCCCTTTCTGGGGTGCGGTGCGCAATGGTCAAATCTCGGCGAACCCTGCGCATGTGGGTCTCGCCGAGCGATACATTCACGCCGTGCGCCGGTAACTCTGCTTGAGAGCCACGGTGGACGAACGTGATCGGGTGTTCGGAAATCCGAACCGGCGCCGGCGAACGGTTCGTGTCCGTTGGTTCACCGACAATTCATGTGCGGTGCGCATGCTGCGTAGGTAAAATTTCACCCAAGCCAAACAGCGCAGGCGGTTGTTTCAAATATCCGTAGGGTGTGTGCTTGCACGCACCTTTCTTGTATGCGTAGGGTGCGCGTAAGCTCGCACGCTGATTCTC
>CAZNXE010000379.1:0-5116 GCA_964576465.1 uncultured Planctomycetaceae bacterium | reverse complement strand
GAGTTGAGCCTTGGTTCAATCCGTGCCTAACAATGGACAATTGCAGAGGTAAGGCCGCTAGGGGAGTTTGGTTGAGGAATACGCAAGCCAGGAATCCGGGTTCTCTCGCAACACAGAATCTTACCCGAGGCATCTTGTCGCTTCGCGACCCAGCCGAACGGCTGGGCCACCATTCGTCGTGACGAAGCTCTAGGCACCGATCGACTTCAGCGCTGCCAGGGCAGCTTCGTGGAGATGGCCGTTTGATGCCAACACGCCGCGGTTGGTGGCGAGGGTTCGCCCGTGCGAAAAGTCTAGTGATCGACCAGCAAGATCGGTCACTCGGCCGCCTGCTTCTTCGACAACCAACGAGCCGGCCGCCTGATCCCAGATCTTTTCGCGATAGTCGGGCTGTTTCGTCGACAACAGTCGCAACAGAAGATCGCCGGCCCCGGAGGCCAACACGGCGTACTTCGCCTGACTGTCCATCAGCACCGGGTCGGCTTGCGAGCCAAGCGTTTCTACAAGTTGCCCGATTTGACCGGTGTTGGTGTGGCCTGCCTCGAATGATCGCAAGAGGCGTGCCTCCGACGGATCGGTTCGTTGCGAAACAGTTAGCTTCGTCCACGGTCCGCCGCCAACAGATGCGGTCCAGGTGCCTTGCCCACGCGCCGCGAGAATCACGGAGCCGGGTCCGCCGATTTCGTTCTTCCAGCCATCGGTTAAGTGAGGGCAGCCCAGGACTCCCAGTTCGACGCGACCCTCGACCACCAGCGCCAGTGCGATTGCATAATGTTCGCCACGGAGGAAACCCTTGGTGCCGTCGATCGGGTCCAGCGTCCAAAACCGAGAGGTCGGCTCGGCGCCCCCGCGATCGATCCAATCGCAAACCTGCTCCGAATTGCACTCCGGGAAAGCGGTTCCCACGAATTGCGTAACCTGATCGAGTGCCCCGGCATGTTCCGGGGTCCGCAATTCAGCAGCGTCTTCTTCGCCGACCAAGACTGCCTCGGGCAACGCGTCGACCAGCAATTTGGCCACCACGGCCTGAACCGCGAAGTCGGCCACGGTTACCGGAGAACGATCGCCCTTGGTCAGTGCCGGAGTAACCATTTCACGTTGAATATGCCGGGCAAGTTGCGTGGCTCGCCGTGCTGCGTCGCAGGCAAAAGCTCCTTCGGGCGTATCGAGAATTTCCTGGGGGGCATCAGTCACCGAAACAAGCTCCTCGTCATTGATTTATTTGGGGGCCGGAATAATCAACCCTAGACAGGTCCAGCGTGTCGAATTAGGTTCTACGGGGGTTGCTTTCGATGGTCAACCAGGACCACTTTTTGCCTTTTGGAATTGAGCCAAACCACCATGACGTCACGCCCTTATTTGACGATAGTCTCTGGTCTGCCGCGTTCTGGCACGTCGATGATGATGAAGATGCTCGAAGCAGGAGGCATCCCCGTCCTGATCGATGAGATCCGCGAGGCGGACGACGATAACCCCCGTGGCTATTACGAGTTTGAGCCGGTCAAGAAGACCAAGCACGATGCGAGTTGGGTGGCCGACTCAATGGGCAAGGTCGTGAAGATGGTCCATCTACTGCTGTTGGACCTTCCGCTGGAATACGAGTACCGCGTCGTCTTCATGCGGCGACATCTCGATGAGGTGGTTCGCTCGCAAAACGTAATGCTCCAGCGGAAAGGGAAGGGCACCGACGATCTACCCGCCGAGCAGATCAAGAAGCTCTATCTCTCGCAGATCGACAAGGTCCAGTCCTACACGAGCGAGCATGCCTCGCATTTTCAGTTGATCGAAATCGATTACAACAGTGTCCTGGAAGATCCGGCCCCGAGAATCGAGCAACTCCAGACCCTCCTCGGCGATCTCGATGCGTCGGCCATGCAGACAGTGGTCGAGCCCTCGCTGTACCGCAATCGGGCCGGTTCATAGAGGGCGGCTCCCGATCATTGCAAGCTTCTGAATCTGTCTTGTATGCAATGACCAGGGTGCTGTTTTCGGAATGTCCACAGGCCATTTTTTGACCAGACAATCGTGTCATCGTGTGGTAAAGACAAGCCCCTCCCTAGAGCATTACCACAACGACACAACGACACGACGAACTGAAAACCACTGGTGCTCGAACCTATCCAAGTGTCGCAGGGGTTCATCGATCTTCGAACGCCGGCCCTGCGTCACTAAGAAGCACCGCAGCGTGAGGAGCGCCGATGCGCCAATTTAGAGGTTGGATCCTGCTCGGCATCCTGGTTTGTGTCGCAATGGCAATACTTGTGGTGGCCATTCGATGGTTTTTGGGAAGCGGATTTTTAGGTGTGTGGCAATACAATTATCGGGACGAGGGTGGCCACGCCGTATTCGTGACGCGTGAATTTGATTTCGTTACTCGCGGGCGGCAATGGAAACATGACGACGATTTTTATGTGGCAGGCGGAAGTATTCTTTTCGTCCGTGATGTACCGTGGATCAAACCATCGACCTCTGAGTGGGCTGTGAAGCAGCATGGCAACGAGGTTCGACTGAATGTGGGAGGGCTACAAGCGAGCATCTTGCAAGGCAAGACACTGGTAATTGGTGACCAACGGATCGCACTTGACGAATTCCCTCGTCACAGGGTTGTCGTCTACGAAGATGGCTCGATCGACGTCGGGGAAGCCCCGGTGAGCGAGCATCCCTGGTACTCGATTGAGTACATCCGAGCACTTTCCAAGCAACAGGCATCGGAAGTGTCCCAGGTTGCCAAATAGGGCCGACCATTTGATTTATGGACCGGCACCGAATGGCACACATCAATACCACTGGTCGGTAAAGCTGAACCACTGGTCGGCAAAGCTGACTCTACGTGAATGGTTGACCGATTCGTACGCCGTGTCGTAGTGCCGTCGTGGTAGAATCAGGTCACTTCGCGGGCCATTACAACAACAGCACCGGGGAATGCGCCTTATGGTCAAAGTAGACGGCTCCGCTATAATGGCCATGGTCTTGTTTTGTCGAGCATCCCACCTGTTCTTGTGCCACCGTGGCGGTCTCTAGCCGCCGGCGCACGCATGCCGCCCTTGGGCTGGAGGATTCCGCTGAGCCAACGTCGTGTGTTCCACATTGGAATGATGACCGTCGCCGCTCTGGTACTCCTCAGGGTCGGCATCGGTTGGCATTTTCTGTACGAAGGCCTGTGGAAGGTCAAAGCCGTTCCGGCGTTCAGTTCAGAACCCTACTGGCGGGCGGCCAAAGGTCCGCTGGCCCCGCTGTATCACCAATTCATGTTGCCCGATTTGTACGGCGAACAGCGGCTCGATTTCGAGACCATGTCGGCCCGATGGAAGTCGTTGTACGAGCAGTTCAGCGAGAAATACAAGCTCAGCCCTGAACAGCAGACCAGCGCCGAGAAGGCATTAAGCCTACGGACGAAACAACTCCAGGGCTTCTTGGACGCCAACCTGGAGACCTACACCACTGCGGATGCTGACGGGAATTCCGTCGAGCGAACCGTGTACTTCGCCGATCTAGAGAAGCTGCGCCGCGCCCAAGACGATGCGGAAGTTCAAGAGGTGCCCTATGGTCGGAAGCGAACCTGGGAACAACATCGTGCATTGATTTCACAATCGGCCGGCTGGATTGACCAAGTCGAGTCGATCGAAGACAGCTATTATGAAGACCTGCGTTCGTTGCTAGACAGCAGCCAAGTGGCACGTGGCGCATGGAACGAACCGCCGAATCTTCTGGCGCGTCTCGATCAGATCGTCGCTTGGTTCGTGGTCGCCATCGGTGCCTGCTTGATCGCGGGTTTGTTTACCCGAGCGGCCGCATTTGGTGGTGGCGTGTTTCTCATTTCGCTTATCGGAGCGCAGCCGGAGTGGCCGACGATTTACCCCTCGGCACCACCCAGTTCGGGCCATGCCCTGCTGGTGAACAAAGAGTTTGTCGAAATGTTAGCTCTGTTCACCTTGGCGACCACGCGTGTCGGCCGCTGGGGTGGGCTCGATTTCTTCGTCCATTACATGCTCGTCCGTCCTTTCTTCGGTAGAGGCAAATAGCGATGCAACTGACGCCTGAAGAACGTGCCGTCGGGAAAGAAAACTTCTACCGCGTGGTGGGCGATAAGCTCACACGCCGCGATTTTCTCGAAGGAAGCCTCGCCGCGGGGGTCGTCTCCGGCGCGGGGTTGGGGTCGTTTTATTTCGGCTACGAAGCAAGCGTGGGTGACCCGGTGCGCGTGGGAGTGATCGGCACCGGCGATGAAGGCAATGTGCTCATCGGTGCGCATACACCCGACTACGTGCAGATTAAGGCCATCGCCGACATTCGGCCCTATAACATTCACCGCACGTTTCACGGCGACCAAGCCAGCGCCAGCGCGCTGGCGGCACGACCAGGGCTGATGGCCAAGTATGGCTGGTCTTCGGAAGACGAAGCCCGAAAGAACGTCAAGGTCTACGATAAAGACTATCACGATCTCCTGAACGATCCGGACATTGAAGCGGTGATCATCGCCTTGCCGCTGTTCCTTCATGCCCCGGTGGCCATCGAAGCGATGCAAGCCGGCAAACATGTGCTGACCGAAAAGCTGATGGCGCACAGCGTTCACGAGTGCAAGGAGATGGGCCGTGTCTCGGATCAGACTGGAAAACTACTGGCGACCGGGCATCAACGACATTACAGCATCTTGTACGACAATGCCGTCGACACGATTCGCCGTGGTCTCATCGGGCGGATTCACTATATCCAGGCGCAGTGGCATCGGGGCAACCTGCCGGGCAAAGATAGCTGGGCCGTGAAGTTGCCAGATCGTTTGGAGAAGGATCTGGCCGACATGGTGAACAAGCTAACGCGTGAATCGTCGGGAAGCCGTTTCGATGCCCTGACCAAGCGGAAACAACTTCTCGAGCTGCAACTGCTCGACGCGGGAGTCGACGCCGCGGCCTATGGATATGAGGAACGAACGCTTTCCGATGGCCGAATCCGCTCTCCATTGGAAGAATTGCTGCGGTGGCGGTTGTGGGATCGTACCGGCGGAGGATTGATGGCCGAATTGGGAAGCCACCAGCTTGATGCCGCGGGCATCTTCATCAGTTCGATGGATCCCGAGGGCAAGAAAGTTCATCCGCTGACCGTTTCAGGGGTTGGGGGG
>CAZNXE010000378.1:0-5166 GCA_964576465.1 uncultured Planctomycetaceae bacterium | reverse complement strand
ATCGTGCCGTTGTGTCGTTGTGGTAATCTACCACGCCATGGCTTGAGGCCACCACAACGACACGATGTCCGCTTGATGAATCGACATTGAGATGGAACAAGAACCACCCACATCACCAACCTCAATTCCCACGCAAAACTACAATAGATTGATCAGTCCAGGTTGTGCCTGACTCATTCGCCCTTGCGGAGCGCGTCGAAATAGTCCTTTGCGTGGTCGCGCAGCCCGCGCGGTAGGCGCTGTCCGGTCAGTGGATCGGAATCATCGGTCGCGGCTTGCTCGTACTGCTGACGTACGGAGTCCGCGACTTCGCCCTTAGCGTTGGGCCCACCGACCATCCCGGTAACCACCGCCCCGCCACGGCCAACCTTTTGCTTCACTTGCGAATCGTAGAAGCCGGTATCGTTTTCTTCTTCCGGTCGATCACCTTGCCCATGGCCCTCGCCCATCCCCTGCCCCGGCCGATCGCCCTGGCCTTTCCCTCGACAGGCCGCGCAACCTTCGCCGTTGCACGCTTTGCAGTCCATCGAGTCCTTGGCATCGGCGATCTGGTCCATGATGTCGTCGAGCATCTCAAGCTCGTCCATCTGGTCTTGTAATTGCGACAGCTCGCCTGCCATTGCGGCGAGCCCCGCGGCGGCGTTCTGTGCTTGCCCCTGCTGCATGCACTGCGCACATTGGGCCATCTGATCGGCAAGCTTCTGCATTTGCTCTTGCTGCTGCTGTTGGTTGCGAAGCTGCTGAAGTTGTCGTTCGAGTTGTTCTGCCTGCTGTTTGTTGCCGGCGGCCCGTTGTTGTTTGATTTGCTCTTCGAGTGACTTCGCTCTCTGTTTCTGGGCCTCGACCATGTCCTGGAGCTTTTCGCTCATTTTGGTCAGCTGTTCACCGAGTTCCTTCTTCTCTTGTTCGGTAAGCTTGCCTTCCTCGATCTGCTTTCGGAGCTTATTCAGTTCTTCGATGGCTTTGTTCAAATTGCCACGCTGCAAGGCGTCCGCGAATTTTTCGGCCGGACCTTGACCGACATCGTTCATCTTATTGAGTTTCTTCTTCAGCTCGCCGGCACCTAGCTTTTGCCGACGTCGCTCGACTTCTCGGTTCAAGTCGTTCAATTTAACGAGAGCCTTGCGGCGGTTCGTTCCGGCGTCTTTCTCGATCTCCCGCGTGCCGTCTTCCAGATCGCGGAACAACTGTTCGGCATCTTCGAGCCCTAGCGCTTCGGCCTCTCGACGGCGCTCTTCGAGTTTGCGTCGTAGCGTCTCCGACGACTTCTTGACTCGCTTCTTCGATTCACTTACCGCCGTGGTTGCCTGAGCGGGCTGGGGATCGACAAGCGGATTCACGAACACGGTAATCACCAGTGCCAACACCGCGGGGGCCAGTGGTAACAGCGACCAACGGTTCGGGCGGATCAGAAATCGTTCGCCCACTTGCAGGTCCGCGGCACGTTTCGAGGCGTCTGCCAGCAGGGCGCGGCCAACATCCGTCTCGCGATCGATTTGCGTGAGGCTCAGCGCACTGGAGACGCGTTCCTTCAACTCAAAGCGGCGGTCCAATTCAATCGCCGCATCAAGATGCCGATGACGATGCAGCCACGTCCAGCCAACTGCCCCACACGCCCCGGCAGCAAGTGCCGCGATCATCGTCCACCCAGCGTGGAGCCCGAACGGCCAGAATTTGTCGATACCGATGGCGATTGCGGCAATCAGCAGCGTGGCAAAGGAGCACCACGACAATACGATCAAGAATCGTTGAGCATTCAAACGGGCTTGCGCCTTACGCACTTGTCGTTGCAGAGGTTCCATCACACCCGATCCTTGTGAGTGAGTCGTTCAAACCGAACTGATGAGTCACGAGTCATTTGCGGCAAGCCAGGCGCCATGCTAAAGCGTCGCACAGCCCACTCTCTATAATTTAACGAATTCAGACGGTGAATGGTTCCCAGATAGGGGAAGTTTTTCCGAAAATCGAGCATTCTTGCCCGATTGGAGCTTTGTCTGGCCCATTCAACCCTTCCTAGCCCGCATAAGCAGAGCCGGAACGCTAGACCAACCGCGTCTGTGCCTTAAGGCACATCGCCCAGATTCACTTGTCACCAAGCTCACTGACAATCGCTTCCCGTAACTCGGCTGGCTTGAAGCCGAACGGGCCACGAGCCCCTTTGTAGGCAATGTTCCCATCACGCCCAACCAGGTAAAGCCGGTCGGGAATCCCTGCATAGGTCTCCCCCACTTTGTTGTCCATGCCATCGATGAGCGTGGGAATCGAGAGTTCTAGCTTCGTACACATTTCATGGGCGACGTCGACTCTTGCTTCGAGCGACGTTGGTTGCGCGAACAATACTCCCTCGCGCTCGTTTACGCCAACTTGCCAACCGTCGGTCGGATGGGCTTCTCGAACATAGACCACCAAGAACTCAACGCGATCGCCGTAGTCGGCGTACAGCTTCTCCAAGGCACCAACCTGGCGCCGAAAGGGCGGTCAGGTGTACGACCCGAAGATGAGCGCCACCGGCCGTTCACCGCGAAAGCTACTGAGTTGAACCTGTCGCTCGCCATCGACACTCTTGAGCTTGAAATCAAAGGCGATGTCACCTTGCTTCAACTTGTCTGGCGCCCGCTTCTGAGAGGGTCGCCGCCCCTTCTTCTTTCCAGGCTCACCGTAAACTGTCGGCACAACGACGCCACCGAGAAAGACGACTAGGAGAATCGACTTGATAGCCGTTGAAAATCGTAACATCGACATGTACTCCACGGTTGGCGGTCGAGGACGTTCCGATTCGTTTTGCTCTACGTATTCAACCCCAGCGACCGGTAGATGTATCGAAGTGCCTTGTCAGTTCGCCCAATATCGTATCATACGCTCCAAAGTGAACCGCCCAATTCAGCCCCGAAACCCCGATTCCACAAGACCGTGGGCAGGCATCGCCAGACGATCGTCTGAAGCCCTCCCAGTCTACCAATTGCACCGCAGGCCAAGAAATGGCGAATTCTGCTCTCTAATGGGCCGAAGGTTGACTCGCCACGCCATTTTGCGGGTATACAATTAGGGGTAGGAGTCGTCGTCACGACACCGTCAACCACTGGGGAGAGCTAGACTTCCCTGGAATACGAGCTCTATATCCACAGCCTGAAAGCGGCAGCCGCTACGGATTCCCATGGCCACCACGATTGCAAAAGATGAACTCGCGCCCGATCTTCCTTCGCCGTCGGAACGACCGGACGCTGACGTTGTGATTTTCGATGGGCAATGTCGCATCTGCACGGCACAGATTCGTCGCTTGGCTCGATTCGATGGCGGAGGCCGTCTGGCATACCTTTCGCTGCACGACCCGGAAGTCAGCCGCCGCTGCCCAGAGCTTTCTTATGATGATTTGATGGCCGCGATGTACGTCGTCGACCGCTCTGGTAAACGGCATCGCGGTGCCGATGCCGTGCGATATCTCTCGCGCCGGTTGCCGCGATTGTGGTGGCTGGCTCCCGTGATGCACTTTCCCTTCTCCATGCCGCTGTGGCGATGGATGTACGCCCAAGTAGCCAACCGACGCTATCGCTTCGGTCGCGTCGAACAATCGTGCGACGACGGAACCTGCCATCTTCACGGGCGTTCTTAGCAACCCGTTGCAGTCGCCACTCCAGGCATGCCGCGACATCGGTGCTGATCTTTGTGGCCACCGTCGAAGCCGTTAGAATGCGGCCCGGTGACGGAAGGCAAGAAATCACATTGCCTTCCAAGTTGTGTTAAGGCTTCTTCCCCTGGTGTGCGACCGACCGCCACTCAGCGCGGCCTCGAAAAGTGGGTATCGAATGATGAGCGACTTTCGCGAAGAAAAAGACTCGATGGGCGTGGTGCGTGTGCCAGCCCAGGCTTATTACGGAGCACAAACACAGCGGGCGGTCGATAACTTTCCGATCTCCGGCTTGAGGTTACCCGATGCCCTCATTCGAGCGATGGGGCTAGTCAAATGGGCAGCCGCCACGGCGAATCGCGATCTGAAGAAACTCACCGGATCAGGCAAGAACCCGCTAGACGACACTCAGGCTGATGCGTTGCTCGCCGCCTGTCGTGAAATCTACGAAGGCAAACTGGCCGATCAGTTTCCCATCGATGTATTCCAGACCGGGTCGGGTACGTCGAGCAATATGAACGTGAACGAGGTGATCTCGAATCGGGCAATCGAACTGCTCGGCGGCGATCGCATGCAGCCTACCAAGGCGGTCCACCCCAACGATCACGTCAATATGGGGCAAAGCACCAATGACACGTTTCCCACGGCAATCCATGTGGCGGTGGCACTTGAGATCACGCGCGATCTGATCCCGGCGCTGGAGCGATTCGCCGACGATCTCGCGAAAAAGGCCGCCGCATGGGATGACATCATCAAGATCGGGCGGACCCATCTGGCCGATGCCACACCGTTACGGCTTGGACAAGAATTTGGCGGCTTCGCACGGCAGTTGAAGTTGTCTGTCGATCGGGCTCGCCGTGCAGCAGACGCGGTGCTTGAGTTGCCCGTCGGAGGCACCGCCGTGGGAAGCGGCATTAACACGCATCCCGAATTTGGTGCCCGAGTGGCAATCGCCCTAGCAGGTGAGACCAACATTGCCTTCGTCGATGCGGTCAACCACTTTGAAGGCAACGCACAGCGCGATGGCTTGGTTGAATGCCACGGGCAACTCAAAGCGGTGGCCAGCACCTTGTTCAATGTGGCCAATAACATTCGTTGGCTTGGTTCTGGCCCGCGCTGTGGGTTCCATGAAATCAAGATTCCCGACCGACAGCCCGGCAGCTCGATCATGCCCGGCAAGGTCAACCCGGTGATGTGCGAAAGCATGATGCAAGTTTGCGCTCGGGTCATTGGGAACGATCAAACCATCACACTCAGCGGTGCCACCGGCGGCCAGTTTCAACTGAACATCATGATGCCCGTCATGGGGCACACCGTGCTGGAAAGCATTAGCATGTTGGCGGGCGCATCCAGAGCGTTTGTCGACTTCTGCCTCGAAGGAATGGAACCTAACCGCGAGGCATGCGAGGCGGCAGTCGAAAAGAGCCTGTCGATGGTTACCAGCCTGAATCCGCTGATTGGCTACGATCGGGCTTCGGCACTGGCGAAAGAGGCGTTTCGCACCGGCAAGACCATTCGCGAGTTGTGCGAAGAAAAAAATA
>CAZNXE010000377.1:0-5167 GCA_964576465.1 uncultured Planctomycetaceae bacterium | reverse complement strand
GTAGCAAATCTCCCGCGTCTTCGTCTCGTAGACGGGCTTGCAAACGGTGTAGCAAATCTCTCGGGTCTTGGTTTCCCAGACCGGCTTGCACGTCGTGTAGCAAATCTCTCGGGTTTTGGTTTCCCAAACCGGCTTGCACACGGTGTAGCAAATGTCCTTGGTCTTGGTTTCCCAGACCGGCTTGCACACGGTGTAGTGGCAGTCGCGATATTGCGTTTCTCTCACGTGCTTGACGCAATCGATTTGCTTTTCTTCGCAGACTGTTTCGTAAACGGTCTTGTAGCAGGTGTAGGCCTGCTTCTCGTAGACGACCTGTTTACATTTCCTCATCACGGTGTGGCATTCCTGCTTGCAACAGGCATAGTCTGCCTGGCAGCAAGCGCCACAGCTTCGGTATTTGGCGGCGCCACAATAGCCAGCCTGCACGGTGTTGGCCGTTAAGGCCACCAGTGCAAGGGCCAGAATGGGCACGCCCAGCATGTTCTTCATGTTCTGTCTCCTCAGTGAAACGCCTGACTTGGGTACAACCTGGTCAAAAACACGCTTGCTGTTTATTCGGCCAGCGCAATTGATGCACATTAGCCACGCTTCTCAGTTTGCGTGTCTTTTCTAAAACGTTCCGCTCACGCACACATTGCAAACCTGCAATTAGGTTGCGGAATATCATCAAACATCGACAAAATAGGAATGCGGCTTGATATAGATAGAGTGCAAAGAATGGGAGACATGCGCTGGGTGGCATATTTTTTGCCGGATGCACGTGTAATGCGTGCGATCGCATCTCTGCTGTCTATGACGGCCATGCAAGCTATGACACTGCATTTGTCGCAATTTCGCCGCGCCGGGAGTGCAACAGCTTGACCGCCCCAAATCCGCATCCTAAGTAGTTAATGAAGCCAAAAGATTACCTAGCTAATGATGCTGTTGAGTCTGCAAAAACAGAACAGAGATAAGTGCCAATACCCTGTAACGGGTGGGGTTGGCGGTCGTCCGAGATAGCCGATGCCTGAGAATTGGCAGGTCGCGGCAAGAGGAGAGATAGATCGGACATGTTTTCCAGTGACAGTCGTAACGCGAGATCAAATCAAAATGAGCAAGCGAACACTTAGAAGCAGCTTGCGACGTCACGCCTTTACCTTGGTCGAGGTGCTGATCGTCGTCGTAATTCTTGCCATCCTGGCAGGAACCGTTATTCCACAGTTCACCGCATCGAGCGAAGATGCCAAGGACAGTGCCGCGCTGTACAACCTGCACACCTTGCGAGCCCAGATCGAGCTGTACAAAGTGCAGCACGGTGGCATCGCGCCAACGCTCACCACCGGAGCACTTCCACAGTTGACCCTCGCCACCGACTCAACCGGTGCAACCGGGCAACCCGGAACCACGTATCCTTTCGGGCCCTACTTGGCGAGCGGCATTCCGCCAAACCCACTCACCGGCGTGGCGACCATCACCGTCTTGGCGACGATTCCACCCTCGGCCGAAAGTGGCACTGATGGTTGGCTTTATCATGCGGCAAGTGGGCAGATCTATCTCGATAAGACGAACTATCTGACCTTCTAATCGCCACTCCCATGAGGCATCGCCATTCTCGCAACCGGATGAGACCAAGATGGCCTTGCCGATCCTGATCAACGACGAGCCCCGTTCGCCCGCTTACCCTGGGCGAGAGGGGCTTTGTCGGTTGTTGGAACCTACCGCTGTGGCTGGGATGCCTGAAAAAACTGGCAGAGGTTTGAGCAATCGCTCGTCACGTTCTGGTTTTACACTCGTCGAGGTCTTGATTGTGGTCACGATTCTCGCCATCCTCTCCGCGACCGTGCTCCCCACGTTCGTCTCCTCGACTGACGACGCCCGAGATGCGACGCTTCAATTCAACTTGCAGGCGGTGAGGCACCAACTTCATCTCTTTCGGGCCGAACACAAGGGGGATTGTCCTGGGTACGCTGGCATCCCGGCAATGGTCCATCTGATCGCCTTCAGCGATGCCGAAGGCGCTGTCTCGATGTCAAACTCCGCATCGTTCCCGTATGGTCCCTACTTGAGCTACCGAGCAGTGGCCAATCCGTTTAACAGCGGCATCGTCTGGAAATCGTCGAGCGACCCTCCAGCTGAGACTCCTGACGAGTCAATGACTTCTGCGGGAGGCATCGTCGGTTGGTTTTATGACAAAGACTCCGGACGCATTTCGGCCAATGCTGAAGGGGCCACGTCGGATGGAATCCCTCGCGTGCAATTGTAGTTGTCGCACGGTTATTGAGACTTACAGCCATGACACGATTACTCGCAAGAGCGGTTAAAGGATTGAGCAGACGCTCGTCACGTTCTGGCTTTACGCTCGTTGAGGTCTTGATCGTGGTCACGATTCTCGCCATCCTCTCCGCGACCGTGCTTCCTGCTTTCATCGATTCTTCGGACGATGCTCGTGACGCGACGCTTCGATTCAACCTGAAAACGGTACGGCACCAAATCCAACTCTTTCGGGCCCAGCATCGAGGAAATTGGCCTGGGGGCGGAGGCATCCCCCCAGTGATCCACTTGATGGCCTACAGCGATGCCGATGGTGCGATCTCTGGGACGAAGTCGGCCTCGTTCCCGTATGGGCCTTACCTGCCTTCTCAGGGGGTTTCTAATCCGTTTAATGGCGGCAAGGTATGGAAGCCATCGACGGACCCCGCAGCCGAAACGCCCGACGAGGCAATGAAAGTAACGGGACTCCTCGTCGGCTGGTTCTATGATTCCAGCACAGGCCGCATTTCGGCCAACGCCGAAGGGGCCACCTCCGACGGAACGCCACGCGTGCAACTATAGTTGCGGTAGGGGTTTCGAGGAAATACAGAGGTGCAGGACAGGTGCCATTTGACAAACGCGAGATCGAGCGCTCGCGAAGGCTCCGGAGAAGCTCTACTCCTCTTGTTGCCACCTAGCTGTTGCCTTAAAGTAACCACCCCCGTTTGGCCTCGTTTACCCAAACTGGCGCGTTACGCGCTCGCTGGTGTCCCGCCCATGGACGAATCGAAGCATCGTCCGTCGAAAGCCAAGGCTTCCTCCTCGCGAGGTGTCACCTCTCCCGTGCCCAAGGCCGTGGTGAGCCGGCTAAGTTTGTACCTCCGCGAACTGCAACACCTCGTTCGCGAAGGCCAGGAGACAACGAATTCAGGTCAACTGGGGGGGCTGCTGGGATTTACCGACGCGCAGGTTCGCAAGGACTTCGCTTATTTCGGCCAGTTCGGATATCCCGGCATTGGCTATCGGTGCGACGAGTTGATCAAGGAAATTCGCATCATTCTAGGGACCGACGAACAATGGCCCGTGGCGCTGGTGGGCGTGGGGAACCTAGGGCGCGCTCTGCTAGGATACAAGGGCTTTCGCCATCAGGGCTTCAGCATCGTGGCGGCCTTCGATGCGAGCCCCAAAATGATTGGACAAACCGTCGAGGGGGTGCTCGTCAGCGACTTAGCCAACTTGTCGGATATTGTGCAAACGCATAACATCAAGCTCGGGCTGTTGGCAGTTCCGGCCGAGGCGGCTCAAACCGCAGCCGACCAGTTGGTCGCGGTTGGGGTTGAGGGCGTCCTCAATTTCGCACCGGTCACGATTTCGCTTCCCAAACACGTAAGCCAAGTTGGCATCGATCTGGCGATCGAGTTGGAGCAACTGTCCTTCTCTGTACTGAAACGCCCGGCGACCGAATAGGACAATCGACCACACAGCAAAGCAATCCACCTCTACCCGGTGGTGTAATTGGTAACACTAGGGATTTTGGCTCCCTCATTCCAGGTTCAAGTCCTGGCCGGGTAGCTTCTTCAAGCCGCCGGCGAGCATTGGCTGACTGTCAATGTTGCCGGCGGTTTTTCTTGGTCGAACGCTGGCGACTATTTACCAGAGTGCTGAACCGCGAATGGACGCGAACCAACGCGAATAGAGAGGGATGGTTGGTGTCCATTTGCGGTTCTTTCGACGGGCATCACCATGAGCAGGCAAACTGAGTTACTTCTGAAGGACGAGGTGCATCGCATCGTGGGCTGCGCCATGGAAGTGCTAAATCAGTTGGGGCATGGGCTTCTTGGAGAAACCGTACGAAAATGCGCTTGTTGTCGAGTTTGGATTGCAGAGCGTTCCCTGCGAGCAGCAGCACAAGTTTGACGTGAATTACAAAGGCGTTAAAGTAGGCGAATACATCCCCGACCTTATCTGCTTCAACCAAGTCGTTGTCGATACGAAAACGATTGAGCGCATCACCGACCACGAACTTGGGCAAATCCTGAATTACCTGCGTATCACCGGACTCGAAGTCGGGCTCATTCTGAATTTCAAGAAACCCCGCCTAGAGTGGAAAAGGGTTGTGCTTCAGCGGAATCGCGAATGAACGCCAATCATCATCTTCTTCTATTCGCGTTGGTTCGTGTCCATTCGCGGTTCAGAGTATCAACACTGCCAGACGTCCGTCCGCCCGAAGCACGGGGGCCTCGGACGGACGGCTGATCTGGCGATCTTGAAGCGAATGCTAGATCCTTGGGTTGTTGCTTGGCGCAATGTGGGGCATCTTCACGCCAAACTGGTCCCTTTCTCCATTACATTCCGGTCCTTCGCCGCGAGCCGCCCAACAGAAGCGTTGCGAGGGCAATCGCTCCTAGAAAGAACGTCGAGGGTTCGGGGACGATCAAGTTATCAATCGCCGACGAACCGCCCAGGTTGAGAATGACCTTGTCAAACGGAACGATCCCAAGTTGTTGATCCACCAGCGGTATAATCCGATTGGCCGTGTTGTTGCCAAAGACAACGGTCGGATCGAAGAGTGGGCCCGCGGTGACAAAGTCCGCGAAACTCACGGTTGTCAAAAGCGTGTTGCCGGAGAAAAACTCGATCGTACTTGCTTCCTGAATCGAGCCTTCGATATCGACGATGTCGAATCCGAAAACGCCGATGGCCTGACCGAATTCGAAGATCAACGAGCCGGCGGGACGAGCGCCTTCATCGTCAGGGTTATCAATCAGGTCGTCATTGTTCGCGTCGACGTCGTTTTCGGCGATGATGAGTAGATTGCCCAGCACGGTGCCAGGGGCTAAGTTTCCGCCGGCCCACGGTGGTCCCTCCAGGTCGGGGTCCGCGGTGCCGGTTTCCTGGCTGTCAAAAATGATCGCCAGATCGTGCGGGCGATTCGGAT
>CAZNXE010000376.1:0-5219 GCA_964576465.1 uncultured Planctomycetaceae bacterium | reverse complement strand
GACGCGGAGGTGCCCCCGCAGCCGTGCCAGTTGTAATCTGACACGTCGAGCACGTCGCCGGTCCGCAAGTCGTAGGTGTGCTTGTTGACATACAACTGAAGACCAACAATCGCCGGGTGCGAGAGCTGACCGCTATGATGCGTTTTCTTGGTCGGTGCATGATGTTGCCACAGCTCGTCGGCTCCCTTCGTGTCGAAGGCGAAAATGTGGTATTGCTTCTTCTTATCGGTTCCCGCCACCACCAGCGTATTGGCTGCGGCGCACATATAGGTCATGTACTGACAGCGGGAAAACTCGTATGGCTTCTCCCACACCTGCGCGCCAGTTTCGAGATCCAACGCAACTAAGAATTGTTCCTGTTGAACTTCCTTGAATAGGCGACCGGAGTCAGCCGCGCTGGCTTTTGGATCGCGGCTTTCGATGAAGTAGATCACCCCGCCGGTGATGGTGATCGTGGAGTTGATGATCGCGCCCCGCTCGTAGTGCCACGCACGCTCACCGCTGTGGCGGTCCATGACGAACAGTCGATGACTTGTCACACGGGCGATCTCCGAAACGCGGAAATTTTCATACCACTCACCGCGGTCGCCTAAGTAGGCAGCGCCGGGTTTCGTGGCACTGCCGATCAGTCGATTGTCGACGCAAGCCAAGTAGCCCCATTCCTGTTCAGGCGCTCCTGGTTCGTCGACTCCGAAGAACAACTCCCGGCGTCCCGAAGAACCGTCAAACCCAACGCAGTGATCGCCGATGGCGACATACAGATAGTCGTCGCTGGCAACCATGTTCGACCCGTCGCGAGGAATGTTCGCCCGACGCATCGTGGGAATCTGCTGGAACCAGCGGATCGTGCCGTTGTAGGCGTCGATGCCGAACAGCGTGTGATTGCCTTGCACATATAATCGCCCCGCCGCCGAAACGGGCGCGGGGTTACGCGGACCACGGTCGGGCATGGCCCGCGATCCGGGACGTCCCCACCACATGACAGACAACGGGCCACGAACCAAATCGTCTTGGCTACACGACGAGTTGTCGGGCGACGCGTACTGGTGCGTCCACTGCCCCGCGCCCGGCAGTTCTCCGCGCCGTACGACCGTCCACGTGTCGCGGTCAACAGCGAGCGTCTCTTCCGTGAACTCCTCGCCGGAGGCCTTTAGCCAGTCGGCCAAACCGTCGTTGCTGTTGCCGTAGACGAACAGACCTCCCGCCGGGCGCAACACTCGGGCAACTTCGTCCATGCCGCCGGCGAGATGGCCATCGACGAGCAACTGTTCGGAAAGGACGACGTTGGCAAAGTACGGACCATAGGGCAAGTCGTCGAGTGTCCCATGATGGACCGACAGTCGAGCGCCGTAGAGACCGGTTGCGTCGAACCGCTGTCGTAACGCAGCGACGCGCTCGGCGTCAGGTTCGACAACCAAGACATCCAACGCACTGTGGCGTACCAATTCGTACGCCAATCGCCCATCAACGGCACCTAGTACCAGAGCAAACCCCCGCGGGCTGTCCAACTCGCCTACCACCGCTTGGGCAAAAGCTCGACAGCGGGCAGTCACGGCGTCATCCGCATAAGGAGAGGGCAATTCTGGATCATCGCTCTGCGTGTAGTTCAACACACCATCGACCAAGCTCAGCGGAACGAACTGTTCGCCGCCGTCGTTCGTGCCGCCGATGCGCATTTGGTACGTCTCGACGTCTCTCGGGCGTGTGATTTCGAGTTCATGTTCGTGAGTCCGTTGATCGTCACTCACCCGCTGAAGTGATGATTCGTCGTTACCGTACTCGACAATCGACGTCAGCGCGTCAGCGGTTCGCCAACTCACGCGAAGGCGATTGCCGGAGATGGCTTCGATGAACGGGCCTACAAATCCGGCAGTGGGAGGCGCCGACGGATTGACGAACTTCCCGGGCGATGCAACCTCGGGCGGTTCAATTTTGGCAACCTCTGCAGAGGGATTCTTAGCGGCTGCAAAACAGTGAATCGTCCCCAAGTCGGTGCTGACATACAGTCGGCCGCCCGCGACGGCCAAACCGTAGGCGTTGCCATTGACGGTGCCGCTCCAAATCGCGCGTCCGCTATCGGAGTCGTAGGCCGTCACTTTTTCTGTCCCGCCGGCATAGAGGGTCTTGCCGGCCAGCACCAGCGACAAGGGACAATCGCAGTCGACTTTCCATGGGAAGCAGTTTTTCATTTCCTGCTGACATGCTTTCAATTCCTGGCTTACCTTCTTTAGCGACTCGCTAAGTTTCTTGGCCTCCGCGCCCTTGGCTTCCTTTAGCTCCTTGGCGAGCGACTTCTTCTGGTTTCTTAGCTCGCTGTTTTGATGGGAGAGTTGCAAGTACCGCGTGCGGTCCAGTGCCGTCAGCCCGGTGTCGGTGTGTAAGTAGGACATCGACGGCGTGACGATCATGTGATTGCCGTCGAAGCTGGCGATGTTGTCTTTTGTGCCCTCTTTGAATGCCGCCATCTGCCCCGTCTTGTTGGGCCCATAAAGGAACATGTCGCCAGAGAGAAGCGCGTAGGTTCCCCCGACCCCGCCAGCGACTTGGAACAACCGCTTGCCTGTTTGACGATCGAATACCAGCGGACGGTTCCGTCCCGTGGTGACATACAGTCGGGTGGAGGATGCCAACAGATAGCCTTGCGCCGGGTAATCGTCCAGCGGTGTCTTCCACAGATTCTCGCCGGTCGCTGCGTCGAACGCACAGACATAAACACGTTCCGAGGGAAACACACCACCGCAGCAGTAGGCCACGCCGTCGAACACCACAACACCGGTTCGCACGGCCCACAACGAAGCAATGCGACCATTGCCCGGCACACGGCGATCGCGTGGACCAAGCAGATGTTTCCAAACGAGAGCGCCGTTGACCGCATCGAGACAATAGACGTAACCATCGTCGCTGCCGACATAGACACGGCCGCCGGACACGGTCGGCGCCAGTCGCACGGGACCCTCAGTGTAGAACTGCCAGCGGAGCGAACCATCGCTGGAATTGAGACAATAGATCTTGTCGTCGGACGAGGATGCGAAGTAGACCGCGTCGTCGACGACCGCGACATGAAATGCCTTGTCGAATGTTTGGCGATTCTTAAGACGAAAGACCTTGTTCCATCCGTCCCATCTGGCCGGCTCATCCCAGGCGGGTCGTGGTGGGTAGTGCGAGCGATAGACCCACGATTCCCCCAGTGATGCCGGTAGCATCTCGCCACTCACGGCACTGCGGGCCGGGTCATGATTGTAGGTAGGCCAATCGTCGGCAGCGGCCGAGAGCGTGACGGAGAGCAACAGCGCGATCAATAGCCAACACCTGTGGCATTGATGCGAATTGGTTCGACGAGAATATGCGAGCATGGCGTTTTCCAATTTCAGGATGATCGCTTGTAACAATCAACGGCAGGAACGGTGAGTTAGAAATTGTCGCACGTTTTGTAGGCATCAATCACGGCCCGTTCACCCTCTTTGCCAGACAGGGAATTGCCGTGCTCCATGCCGACGACACCTTGGAATCCTTTGCCGTGGATGTGCTTGAAGACGTTGCGATAATTGATCTCGCCCGTGGTTGGCTCTTTGCGGCCCGGGTTATCGCCCACCTGAAAATAAGCGATCTCGTCCCAAGCGCGATCCATGTTGGGGATCAAATTACCCTCGCTAATTTGCTGATGGTAGATATCGAACAGAATTTTGCACGAGGGGCTGTCGACGGCCCGACAAATCAAATAGGCCTGCGGAATTTTGTTCAGAAACAGCTCGGGATGATCGGTCCAGTGATTGAGCGGTTCGAGCACCATCACAAGCCCGTGCGGCTCGCAGACCTCGGCACATTGCTTTAGCGTTTCGATGACGTTGGCGGTTTGATAATCCATCTCTTTGCGGTGATCCACAAGGCCGGGCACCACGGTACACCACTTGGCATTCACGCGCTTGGCCACCTCAATGGCTTCGCGCATGCCGGCAACCGCCTTCTTCCGGTGATCTTTGTCGCCCGAGGTGAAGGAAGCATCGCGGAAGCTGGCACTCGCCACGAATACGCCCATCTCCATATCGAGCCGTTGCATCTCCCGGGCAATGTTTTCTTGCACCTCGACGGGACGTCCTGCCATGCCGTTATCTTCCATGGCGGTGAAGCCCTCGTCGGCCATGAACTTCAACTGGTCGATCAAATCTTTGCCCGCATGGTGGCGAAACATGCCGAAGTGGGGAGCGTATTTGAGGTGAAATCCATCGTCGGTTTCACCCGCGATTGCTCGCGAAACGGTTGTGCCCGCCGCCGCGGCAGCCCCCACCACAACACACTGCTCAAGAAACTCGCGACGGTGCATCATCGATTCACTCCAGGTGCAAGGTACGGATGCTGATTTGCGAAGTGTTACTGGCCCGGGTGGTAGTGGCGCTGGGCTTCCGAAGTGATTTCAGCCCAGTCGTATAGCTCACGTTTGAGTTTTCGTTGCGACAAGAGTTCCGTCTGGTCCATGAAGTGCGGAGAATCGGGATCGCTACTGGCCCCGAACTGCGTAAGCGTCGCGCCGCGAACACCCTCGGGTGTGAATTCAAAGGTGGCCAGATAGCTCGTACCGACCACGCCATAGTTCTTTTTCATCTCTTTCACGAATGGAATGTTGATCGAGGGGGTGTAGAAATTGGTGAAGACCGCCCCCAACGTTCCAGGCACGGCGGCGCATGGCACACTCGGCTTCTTGTCATCAAACGGGATCAACAGAAATGCAGCCACGTCGGGATGCCGTTGCATGCGATGCACTTCGCCCCAAGACAATTTCCAATCACCGAATGTGCCCTGTAGCTTGGTCGCCGCGTCGATGAGCGCACGAAACTTCAGATCGGGGTTGTCGATAAACTTCTGCTGCAAGGGCATCTCTGGCGGATAGATGCTGCCGTAGAGTTCCGCGAACCACGCTTCGCACAGCGTCGACTGAGTGCAGGCGATCGTATTGCGACAATCCCAATCGAGCAGATGCTCGAAATAGGGGGCCACCTCCGCAGCCAGCTTGGGATCCCGGTCGTGAAGACCCGCATATGCACGCTCGAAACGCGGCAATTGGGTTAGCGGCCAATACATGCGGGTGTCGAATACCAACTCCTGAAACTGATCGAACGTCAGGTCGTTCACATCGCGGAGGATCATGCGGCTGACTTTCGAGCGGAGCTTGTCGATGTTCCGGTCGTCTGCCATATAGGGCGGATAATCGTCGATCAACGAGT
>CAZNXE010000375.1:944-5267 GCA_964576465.1 uncultured Planctomycetaceae bacterium | reverse complement strand
CGGCTTTGAGCCGCTCTTCGAACTCACCGAGGAACTTGGTGCCTGCAATGAGAGCGCCCAAGTCCAGGGCGATCACGCGACGCCCCTTGAGGCTCTCGGGAACTTCGCCTTCGACAATGCGAAGGGCCAGCCCCTCGGCGATGGCGGTTTTGCCGACCCCCGGTTCGCCGATCAGCACCGGATTGTTCTTTGTGCGGCGAGAGAGAACCTGAACCACGCGGCGGATCTCTTGATCGCGACCGATGACCGGGTCTAGCTTTCCTTGGTTCGCACGGGCATTCAGATCGATTCCGTACTTTTGCAATGCCTGAAACTTTTCTTCCGGATTCTGGTCAGACACGCGTCCCGTGCCACGGATCGCACGGATGGCTTCGAGGAGTTGCGACTCTTCGATGGCGTTGAGTTTCAGAATGCGTTTCGCGGGCGAATCGACCTTCGCGAGACCGAGCAGCAAGAACTCGGTCGATACAAACTCGTCCTGCATGGCGTCAGCTTCGCGGGTGGCTGTTTCGAACACACTCGATAGCTCTTGGGACAACTGCGGCGACGCACCTCCGGAGACTTGTGGCAGGTGCCCGATTTCGGCATCGACGATCTGTTCGAGCTGCGACACGTCGGCGCCGATCTTGCTGAAGATGGGCTTGATAACACCTTCTTGCTCGACCAAGAGCCCCGCTAGCAGGTGCAGCGGAGTGATCTGAGGATTGCCACGGTCAGCGGCAATGTCCTGCGCGCGGCCAATCGCTTCTTGTGCCTTGATCGTCAGCTTGTCCATGCGAAATGCCATGGTCTGTGCTCCTTTTGCGTTTGCGAGCCCGGCAGTGCGTACCGAGAGCGCGGAGATTCTTCGTTGACGTTTGCCACCAGGGCGGCGGACCGTCGCCGGATAGGAACCGCCTCGGGGATCTCTCCCCGGTCAGCGGCTACGAAGGCGGGGCGGGGTTAGTCTTTCTTGACTTCAAACTCGGCGTCAATCGCATCGTCTTCCGCCGTGTCCGCGGCCTCTTCCCCATCAGGTGGGGTCGCCTCATCCGAGGAGTCGGGCCCCGCATCCGTCGTCTCGTAGAGCGACTTCGTCAGCCCATGAGAGGCTTGCTCTAGCTCACTAAGACTCGACTTAATCTTCTCAAGGTCGTCCCCCTTGGCCTCCTCGCGACATCGTTGGATTGCCGACGTAACGGCCTCCTTGTCGGCATCGCCGAGCTTTTCGTCGTGCTCTTCGAGTAGCTTTTCGATCTGGAAGCACATCGAGTCGCATTGGTTACGCAGCTCGGCCAGTTCACGCTTGATCTTGTCTTCATCGGCGTGCTCTTCGGCCTCACGCTTCATCTTTTGGATGGCTTCATCGTCCAAACCGCTGGACTGCTCGATGCGGACCGTCTGCTCTTTGCCGGTTCCCAGGTCCTTCGCAGAGACGTTGAGAATGCCGTTCTGGTCGATATCGAACTTCACCTCGATCCGCGGGACGCCACGTGGCGAGGGCGGCACATCTTCCAGGTTGAACTGCCCGAGAAGGCGATTGTCTTCCGCCATCTCGCGCTCACCCTGGAATACGCGAACGGTGACCGCGGTCTGGTTGTTCTCAGCCGTGCTGAAGACCTGTTTTCGCTCGGTCGGAATGGTGGTGTTCCGCTCGACGAGCTTCGTCATCACACCGCCGAGGGTTTCGATTCCCAGGGACAAAGGGGTCACGTCCAGCAACAGCACGTCTTGCACTTCGCGCGTTAAGATTCCGCCCTGAATGGCGGCCCCCACGGCAACGACTTCGTCGGGATTAACACCCTGATGGGGATCTTTGCCAAAAATTTCCTTCACCAACTCTTGCACCTTGGGAATGCGCGTCGAACCGCCGACAAGCACGACCTCGTCGATCTCGCTTGGCTTGAGCTTGGCGTCTTCCATCGCCCGCAACACGGGGCCACGACACCGCTCAATCAGGCCGTCGACCAGTTGCTCGAACTTTGCGCGGGTGATATTCGTTTGCAAGTGTTTTGGTCCGCTGGCGTCGGCCGTAATAAACGGCAGATTGATATCCGACGAACTGGCCGTACTAAGTTCGCGTTTGGCTTTCTCACACGCCTCCTGGAGTCGCTGCAAGGCCATCACATCCTGCCGTAGATCGATTCCCTGCTCACGCTTGAACTCGTCGGCAACGTAATGAATCAGAATCTCGTCGAAGTCGTCGCCACCGAGATGCGTATCGCCATGCGTGCTGATGACCTGAAACACACCGTCAGCCAGATCTAGCACCGAGACGTCGAACGTTCCGCCGCCAAGGTCGAACACGACAATTTTCTCGTTGGTTTTCTTGTCCAACCCATAGGCAATGGCCGCCGCGGTCGGCTCGTTAATGATGCGGGCAACTTCCAGCCCGGCGATTTGCCCGGCGTCTTTGGTTGCCTGTCGTTGGGCGTCGTTGAAGTATGCGGGAACCGTGATCACGGCCTTGTTGACTTTATGACCCAAGTACGACTCGGCCGACTCCTTTAGCTTTTGGAGCACCTTGGCCGAAATTTCCGGCGGAGTGTAGTCGCGGTCTTCGATCTTCACCTTCACGTAATCGTCGTCACCGCCGGTGATGGTGTAGGGCACCATCTTTTCTTCCGACTCAACTTCGCTGTGACGGCGACCCATGAATCGTTTGATCGAGGAGACCGTGCGCGTGGGGTTCGTCACCGCCTGACGCCGGGCTGGCTCGCCCACCAAGAACTCACCCTTGTCGGTGTATGCGACAACGCTGGAGGTCAGTCGGTTGCCTTCGGCGTTGGGGATGACCTTGCCTTCTTTTCCCTCCATGACGGCGACGACAGAGTTTGTGGTCCCTAGATCGATACCGATAATTTTTTCGCCTTCAGCCATGAGATCGGCTCCTTGTCTTGTGAACTATTTCGACGACCCAAACGGACCGTGCGAGTGATCTTTGTAAGGCCGCTTGCCATGATACCGGCATCGGGCCTCTTCTTTGTATGCCAAGCCACTTACGGCTCGGGTTTCTATTGTCTTCCGGTGCATGTGAAATCCGTGGGCCATTTGGCCGCCGCTCCACCTGCGTGCTTCTCAAGTTACGCAAGTCGTGTGCCAGCCACATCGTGCTAAGACCTTCACGCGTAACCTATTTTCTGAATAAAACTTACGTAAAGAAACGACGGCCAGTTCGTGGGGGTCTGGTTCAGTGGATGCCAATAATTGGCAGACCGGCAGGGGCTTCGATTCGAGGACTGCCAGAATGGCAGTCGCTAGCTTGACACTCCGCCTCGACGACAGTACAAGGGTTCGTTCGTCGCGGGAGGAAGAAACTCGGCCAGGAGGCGTCTACTCCTTGCCAGGCGGCCGAAAAATCAATTCGGCTCCGACCGGTCTGTTTCGCGCTCGAAGCAGGTCTTCGACGGACTGTTCTATCGTCGCCAGAGAACCATTTGATGGCCAAGGTCCGACCCAAGTCGACGCCAAAACGGAAGTCTTCACGCACCCCTACGTTGGCCACGCTGCGCCGCTCAATCGATCGCATCGACAGCCAACTCATCAAACTCATCAACGAACGGGCTAACCTCGCGCTAGAAGCGGGGCGGCTGAAAGCGTCGGATGAGCGCCCCATCTATGCCCCCGCCCGGGAGGAAGAGGTGCTGGGACGCGTCGTCGAGAAGAACACATGGCCGTTGGACGACCGCTGTGTTCGTGCGGTCTTCCGCGAACTGATTAGCGGCTCTCGGGCGCTTGAAGCGCACCTCAAGGTCGCGTATCTCGGTCCGGCGTTTAGCTATAGTCATCTTGCCGCCATTCATCGTTTCGGACATAGCGTCGAGTTGATCCCCGTGGCGAGCATTACCGCCGTGTTCGAGGAGGTCAATCGCGGGCACGCCGACTTTGGTCTCGTACCGCTGGAGAATTCTACCGACGGTCGCGTTGCCGACACGCTCGACATGTTCACACGCTTGCCGCTGCGCATCAGTGGCGAAGTCCAGATGCGCATCCACCACACGTTGCTGGCCTGTTGCCCGCGTTCGGAAGTCCAGGAAGTTTACAGCAAGCCCCAGGCCCTTTCGCAGTGCCGCAACTGGCTCGCGAAACATCTCCCTGACGCCCGAACGATTGAAGTCACCAGTACATCGACCGCGGCGAAGTTGGCGAAAGATAAACCAGGTACGGCGGCCATCGCCAGCCTGCAAGCCGGCATCGAGTACGGCCTGACGCCGCTTGCCGAGAACATTGAAGATAACGCGGCCAATCTAACCCGGTTCGCCGTGATCAGCGACCAGGGGGCCGAGCGAACAGGCAAGGATAAATCGGCCATCATGTTTGAAATCGAGCACTGCTCGGGTGCCT
>CAZNXE010000375.1:0-934 GCA_964576465.1 uncultured Planctomycetaceae bacterium | reverse complement strand
CGCTGTGCCGTCCCTTGGCCGAAGCCATGGCGGTGTTCAAGCGCAACAAAGTGAACATGTCGTGGATCGAGTCATTCCCGATCCCCTCGCAGCCGAGCGGGGCCTATATGTTCTTCATCGAATTCGATGGCCACTGCGATGAAGCCAAGATCCGGCGCACGCTCAACGCCGTGGAAAAGAAGTCGCTACGGTTCGAGTTCCTCGGCTCGTATCCCGACAGCGAACCGGTGGGTTAACGGTTCCGATCCCGAGAACCTGCCGCTTGCCTAAGACCGGGGTTGTACACAGTCCCCGCTAGATGGCCAAAAAAACCGGCTCTGCCCAAAGTGAGACGGGGCAGAGCCGGTGCGACTTCTCTTCTAAGTTTCGTTAGGAGAGTGCTGCGTAGATCGTGGGATGTTACGTCCCGGCAAAATAGCGTCGCGTGAATAGGCCCGCGAGGCCGAACAAAGCTAGCACGATTGTGGAAGATTCAGGGATGGCAACCGGCTCGCTATAGAGAAGGTCGTCGAGTGCGACGATGTCGATCCCTTGCCCAGGATTGTCGTTGGGACCAAGAGCCGTCGTGCCAGTGGTCAGGCCCATCGGTATCTACATAAGTTTGCTAGCATGCGAAAAGAGAACGCGACGGGTGGCCCAGCCGCGCAGCCGGCTGGGTCGCGTAGCCGACTGGGCCACCCGTCGTGCAAGACTAGCTAGCAAACTTGTGTAGATACCGATGGGTCAGGCCAGTGGATATCATGCAGCCAGCCACATCAGGCTTGGTGTCTGACCGATCCTTGAGATGATGGCATTTTCCACAGCACACAGACGAATTGTCCTGAAGTATCGGCCAATAGCACATGTTGGGCACCCTTGTTTACGAACTGCTGACGGTTCTTTCGGCAGGCCTGGTCGCGGGTCTGGTCTGTCGGTGGCTGCGGGTCTCGGTTCT
>CAZNXE010000374.1:0-5330 GCA_964576465.1 uncultured Planctomycetaceae bacterium | reverse complement strand
GTGTATTACCGGTTGGTCCCTTGCTCACGCGTCGGGTTGGTATTTTCTCATTCACCGCTCGCTCAAGACACCTGCCGCCAACGCAACATCGTAACGGGCAAAGTGGCACCAGGAGGATGGATGCCCCTGCGGTCGGCAATTGCCGCCTGAAGAGAAGCCACACAATGCTCGATGCGCTACTGGCGATGGGCCGGCGGCATGAAGATATCGCGCGCGACCGTGGCAGCCGGCTGTTGAATAATGGTATCCATGGCCGGGATTCCCGCTTCAGGTGTCACCAGTGGCAAGCGAATTGGCTGGGTGCCCGAGAGGGGAACTGCTGACGTCGGTGCCACGTCTGCCATCAGGGGGTAGCCCATCGCGTGCCGTCCCGGCAGGTGCCCAACGTGCGTCGGCGCGACGACCGTCTCTGGGGGAACAGGCGGGAGGGTGGATGGTAAATAGTGAACTGCTCCGCCGTGGTGGGGGCGTTGCTGGCAGCATGTGAATGCATGGTAGCCGGGCCCGAAAAGCCAGCCATGACGACGAAGAACACCGTTGACCGGTCCGCCTTCGGCTTGCGAACACGCAAGACCACCTACCATGAGAAACGTAAGCACCGCGAGAGATCTCATCGCCGTTTCACCTTGCTCGTTGAATGTAGGATCGCGGCTGCTATAAAGTCAGCGGCCGCAACTCTTGCAAGACATGCTAGTACAGCAATTTCATCGCCTAGGGCATGCGTGGAAGATCAGTCGCAGATCGGACTTCGCCACAGGTTTGGCTGGTGTGGTGTATTTGAAATCGGCTGGGCAACTGCTGCCGGACATATCGCTTGGCCCGATCGCGCGTTACGGTTTGCGCGGCTTACCACGGCGACTGAAAGCATGCCGAATATGCCAAAACATTCACCTATTCGGTTTGCGGAATGACTGCGTATCCCGCCGATAAACCGTATTAGCCTGAATGATTCATGAGCGATCTACTGCGGAGCCCTAAGTCGGCCAACTGCTTCGTCAAAGAACGACTTGTCTTTGCTCACGTATTCACCAATACGCTGCGCAGCCAAGTCATCCTTTTCCTTGCATCTGACTCGACTTAGTGCTCCTCGCGACGATCTTCATGAATCATCCAGGCTAGGCTTCTCGCACGGCCTACTCCCACCCCATGGCACGCCCTCCTGAATTGCTTGACCCAGGCTCATGATGCAACGTGTTCGTAGGCATGCACCACGCCGACATCGATCGCTGTTCGCGCGCAATCTCTCAGCGATCGCGTGGATGGCAGTAGCGCTCGTTGCTTGTGATTCTTCACAGGCACAAGATGTCGGAACCCTGGTGTCTCGGGCGCCATCAGGTGGCCAGGCAATGTTGACGTCGCCTAGAGGTGTCAACACATATCCATCGGATGTCAACATCCGCGGCGCCTCGGTTGGACAATCGATCGCGTCTCAATCGGTGTTGCAGCCGGGCTTCGATCCGTGGATCGGCCCGCAAACTCCGCCCTACAATCCCACGAACACACCTTGCGTCGACTGCGAAGAGCCCTGGACATGGCAAGTATTGCCGCAGGGTTTGATCTATCGGTCGTATCTGGCGGGTGTCAAGGAATCGCGATTGAGCAATGCGTGGGTCTATGAGCGCGACGCGGGTAACCTTTGGGATGGGACGCTAGGTGGACGTGTGGCGCTGTTGCGATACGGCACCGACGGAGGTCCGCTGCCCCAGGGGTGGGAATTGGGCCTTGAAGGTGCGGCCTTTGTGCGGCTCGACATGGACGATGATCGCGATCTGGTTGCCAGTGACTTTCGTGCGGGTGTACCGATTACGTACGCCAGCGGGGGAAACGAATTCAAACTGGCGTACTACCACCTTAGTGCCCACATCGGCGATGAGTTCCTACTGAAGAATCCTACATTCGTGCGCATCAACTACAGTCGCGATGTGGTCGTACTTGGCTACGCATACCGGCCGAACGATATCTGGCGATTCTATGGCGAGATCGGCTATGGCATGTATGTCGACGGCGGTGCCAAACCGTGGGAATTTCAATTTGGCATTGAGTACAGCACCATGCGGCCAACCGGCTTCCGCGGCGCCCCGTTTATGGCAACCAATGTACAGCTTCATGAGGAGGTCGACTTCGGCGGGCGGTTCACCTTTCAAGCCGGCTGGCAGTGGCGAGGCGCAGGGCCCGGGCATCTGCTTCGTGTCGGGGTGCAACATCTCAACGGGATGTCGCCCCAGTACCAATTCTTCGGCTCGAACACGAACGAGCAGCAAACCGGCGTCGGGATTTGGTACGACTTCTAGCAGCCGCCTTCGTCTTGCTTCAACGCGACGGACTTACACCGCCAGCTAGATTCTCATCTGCTTGGCGATAATCTCGTACATCACTTCGGTGGCTCCACCGCCGATGCGGTCGAGGCGGATATCGCGAAAGGCGCGTTCGACGAGCTGATCGGAGAAGTAGCCGTAGCCTCCGTGTAGTTGCAGGCAATCGTCGATGATTCGGAATGCGGCCTCCGAGGCGAATGCTTTGGCCATGGCGACTTCCTTCAAACTCGGTGTCCCGTGCATCATCCGCCACGCGGTGTAGTAGACAAGTTGCCGGGCGGCTTCGAGTTCCATGTAAGACTTAGCAAGCCGCTGCTTGGTAACTTGCATGTCGGCAAGCGAGCCGATGCCGAACGAGCGGTTCTGCGTATATTCGACCGTTCGATGCAGCGTCGCTTCGGCGGCTCCAACGCAGCCGGCGGCGATCACGAGCCGTTCGTTCTCGAAACACTCCATAATCTGGTAGAAGCCACGGTTCTCATCGCCTAATAAGGCATCGCCGGGAATGCGGCAATCGTCGAAGGTGAGTTCTCCGGTATCCGACCCGCGACGCCCGAGTTTGCCTTTGAGTTCGTACACCTCGAAGCCGGGCGTTTTCTGATCGACAAGGAACATGCTGATCCCTCGATGACCGGCATTGGGGTCGGTCTTGGCGGCGATACAAAAGACATCCGCATTCACGGCATTGGTAATGAAGATCTTCGAGCCATTGAGTACCCAATCGGAACCGTCTCGCTGGGCTCGAGTTTGAATGCCGGAGACGTTGCTGCCGGCTGCCGGTTCGGTAATGCCCAGCGCGCCGATCATTCGCCCGGCGACCAGTTCTGGCAGATACTTCTGCTTCTGCTTCTGGGTTCCAAATCGAACGATGTGAGGTGTCGCGATTTCGGAATGGGCGCCAAACGCCATGCCTACGCCGCTTGTATGGGCGTGGCTTAGTTCCTCAGCCAAGACGACCGACATCCGGCAGTCGGTGCCGTAGCCGCCATACGCCTCGGGCACCCCGTGGCCGAAAAAACCTAGTTCGCCACCACGCAGAAACAGTTCACGCGGAACAATTCCGGCAGCTTCCAGTTCGTCTGCCCGGGGATTGACCTCCCGCTCGAGAAACTGGCGAATCGTTCGACGGAACTGGTCGTGTTCGTCATCGAATAGAAAGTGTGACGGGGCTGTGCTCGAAGTATCGTGTGACATGCGAATGAATCCGGGACGAGGAATCCGTCTTATTTTCGTGTGAGCGTTGCGTGCCACTGGCTTTGCCAGTGCCAATGTTGAAAGAGATTCGAAATACGGAAATCAGCCCAGCCAGTGGAATCCTCTATATCAGTTAATTCTGCGTTCCTTGTTCGCCCAGTGGGGTTCGCGAAGGTCGCGTTTGAGAATCTTGCCCGCCCCGCTCTTGGGAAGCTGTTCTTCAACGAATTCGATGCTCTTGGGGCACTTGTAGTTGGCGATGTGCTGGTGGCAGTGGGCAATCATTTCTTCGGGAGTGAGTTGCTCGCCAGGCCGCAAGACAACAATCGCATGGACTGCTTCGCCCCATTCATCGTGTGGAATGCCAATCACCGCCGCTTCAAGTACGGCCGCATGTTCATGCAGGGCGGCCTCGACTTCAACCGAGTAAACGTTCTCGCCACCGCTGACGATCATGTCCTTCGTGCGGTCGACGAGATAGAGATAACCATCTTCGTCCATGTAGCCGGCGTCGCCGGTGTGCATCCAGCCGTTGCGTTTTGCTTCGGCGGTGGCCTCTGGTTGTTTCCAATAGCCCTTCATCACCATCGGGCCACGTGCGCAAATCTCACCAATTTCGCCGTACGGCAATTCGCGATCGTCGGCATCCAGCACGCGAACATCGGCCGTGTACAATGAAAAGCCGGCCGACTTTAGCCGCATCAATTGCAGCGGCGTGCCATCGACCACGTGATCTTCTGGCGGCAGCATGGTGACCAGCGGTGAGAGTTCGGTCATGCCGTATCCTTGCACATAGTCGGCTGGCAAAACCTGCAATGCCTTTTTCAAGACGGCGGTTGGGATGGGAGATGCCCCATACAACACACAGCGAATGCTCGACAGATCGAAGTCGTCGAACTGGGGGTGGTTGATAATCATGTTGAGCATCGTGGGAATCATGAGCCCCAGCGTCACGCGATAGCCTTCGATGGCCTTCATCATGGCCGCCGGCTCGAACCCTGGAATGAACGCATGGGTGGCCCCCACCATGGTGAGCCCCCAAGTCGACGAACAATCGGCCAAATGAAACATCGGCGCGACGTGCAAGTAGACATCCTCGCTCGTAGCCTGATTGGCGAGCAAGCCGTTCAGCGAATTGGCCATCAGATTATCGTGCGTCAGCATGACGCCTTTGGGGCGACCGGTTGTCCCGCCGGTGTAAAAAATTCCGGCCGTGTCCTCACCTCCGCGTTCGGCATCGGCGATAGGCTCGGCATCGGCGAGAAGTTGATCGTAGGAGAGACAGTTCTCCGGCGGCGGATTGGGAGACGCGAAGATGACATGCTTCAGATTCGGAGTTTGATCGGCAAATGCCGCAAGCATGGGGGCAAACGTATCGTCCACAACCAACACAGTGGCCTCGGATTCGTTGATTTGATAAACGATTTCCGGCGGCGCGAGTCGAATGTTCAGGGGCACGATCACGCCGCCCGTCCAAAGCGTGGCATAGAACAGCTCGTAGTAGCGGTAACCGTTGAGCATCAAGATGGCCACCTTGTCGTCGTCGCCAATGCCGAGTTCTCGCAAGGCACCGGCCACGCGAGGAATGCGCTCACCTTGTTCCTGCCATGTCATACGGGTCGTGCCGTCGACGATGGCAGTCTCGTTGCGATAGAGCTGTGTCGCTCGACGTAGCGTATGTGTGACCTGCATTGAGTATCTCCGACCGTTGAGGTTCAAAGTTCGCGATGCACGGTGCGCGGTGACGGAACGCACATTGACCACGGCATACCGCCGCGGGTGGCGTCGATTCTCGCACACCTGCGGCGCTGGTCAAGAAGC
>CAZNXE010000373.1:0-5350 GCA_964576465.1 uncultured Planctomycetaceae bacterium | reverse complement strand
TCACGTTGGGCCAAGGCATGATAGCCGTCGACAGGCTGGGCATCGAACTCTCGGGCTGCCGCCGCCGCTCGATGGGCAACCTGTTCGTACACCGCGCGAACGTCAAATCGGTCGTTGAGCGCACGTAGTGCGGCACGGTGGCGGCGATCCCAATCTTCGCCCAAACCGATTAAGCCAACACGCAACTTCATGATGTTCAACAATCCTGGAACTAGCCGCCAGTTGGCGACGGGGACGCCGCACGACCTCATAGGCGGGGCACGATTATACGGTGGTCGCGGCAAAATACCCAACTGCCGAATGGCATGGCAGTCTAATCTGCAGCCCGAATCTAGATGAAGCCGCGTTCAATGTAGAAAATCTCACACTACGTAAAGATAGTTTGACATAAATCCCCCAATTCACGCAAAGGTGCTTGCATGCCTAATCCGCAAAACTACACTGGTCAACTTATCCCCGTCGTAATTCGGTTCTAGAATCCGCTGCTGAATCTGTGTTCCAGTAGCCAGAACTGTGATGCGGCAGCCAGAAAACATGCCTTGCCAGCCGCAAGAGGCGGTATTTCCATTCCCCCTGCCAACGACTGGCAACCTCACGCCAACCGGCTTTCCTCGGCCAAGCACAGGAGATGCTCTAAGTGATCAGTCTTTCAATCGCCCTATTGTTGCAACTCTCGACGTTACCATCCGCTGATCTTTCGTACGCCGAGGCGTATCGCATTCACCAAGAGACAGGCCGTCCCCTGGTGGTGTTGGTCGGTGCCGAATGGTGTCCCGCCTGCCGTACGATGAAGCAGACGACCATGCCTGGTGTTCTCCAGTCGGGCGGCTTGGACAACGTGGTGTATGTCGAAGTCAACACCGATCGCCAATCGAGCTTGGCGCAACGGATTAGTGGCGGAGGGGCCATCCCACAACTCGTTATGTACTACACGACAGAGGACGGCTCGAAAAGGGTGAAAGTCGTGGGTGCCCGAGGTGTCGAGAGCGTTCGTAGTTTTGTCAGCCGTGGCGTTGACGTAAATGCCGCGGCGTTGTCCAAAGGGCAAGAATCGAGCCACAAGGAGCGACCAGCCGCACTCACCTCGCCATAGCGAACAGGCAAGTGGGGACGAGAGCCAAGAGATGTGTCGTCCCGCGGTTACGTTGTCGTTGGCCCTGTCTTGCGACAGACGAACACCGGCTTCACCTTCTGGCGGCCATCGATCCACGCACGTGACAGCGCTCTACCGTACTTGCGGAGATAGCTCCAGCGCAAAACGTTGGCCGGATGTAGGGTGATCGCCCTCTGGAAACAGGCAACGGCCTGATCGTACTCTTGGCGTTGGTAATGGGCTCGCGACAATGTCAGCAGTTGACGTGACTCAAACACGCTTCGGTACTGCATCAAATGTGCTGGTAGCCTCTTCGGGTCAAACAGCAAATCAACTGCGTCGAGCCCGCTTGAGATGAGCCGAGTTGTGTCGTTGCGAAGTCGGCCCGTGTGGTCGAACTTGGCCACGAGTCGAGCCTCAACCGAGCGGCAGTCGCCGCGGGCTAATGCCTGGGCAAAGAGCACGACATCCTCGCCGTTGCGAACGTTTTCTGGAAAGGGCAAGTCTTCGAGCAGTTGGCGACGAATGGCGGTCGCTCCGATTTGCAGTTCGAGTTTTCCGCTGACACAGGCGAGAAAATTGCGATCGCGAAGTTGGCCGAGACGAGGCAAGCGTCGGTCGTTTCGGCGACCGCAACGATCGACCGAGACGTACCCCCCGCAAAACATGTCAATCGAACCACAGCGCCGTTGAAATTGACCAAGCGTCTCGATGGCGCCGTCAAGCAAGGCATCATCCGCGTCGAGAAACAGGATGAATTGACCACGACTTTCTCGCACGCCATGATTACGAGCTGCTCCCGGTCCTTGGTTCGGGATACGCAGATAGGTGATTGGCCCGGCTGTTGCTTCGACACGATCGCGCGTATCATCGGTCGAACCATCATCGACGACGATGATTTCGGTGTCGTCGCACGCCTGCTTCAATACCGACTGCAGCGCGCGGCCAATGTATTCGGCATGGTTGTAAGTCGGAATGACAACGGAATGACGGATCATGGACATCGCAGCATGGCCGCTTGTACAAGACTTTTTATTTAGGCTGCAACCCGCAACAATGCGGGCTGCCTTGTCGAGGTGGCTTCGATCATGACGGTTTGTGAACTGGTGAATTCCAGTCGCAGCCGCATGCCAGCCGCGCGGAGTTTGCCACACAGATTGTGTAGCCCGTGCCAGGGACGGTCGTCACGGCCCGGGTGCGCCTCGATCAGGAACCGTTCGACACGTTGCAATATCTCAAGCGGCGCGCGCTCGATGACCGCATACTCGCTCCCCTCGATATCGCACTTGAGAAGCGAGCACCGCTGGATTCGATATTCGTCGAACAGGTCAGCCAAACTGATGGCCCGAACAAGTGACACCGCGTCGTTGGGCCATCGCACTGCCAGGTGCCGTTGGAGAGAATGTCCGCCGGCATGTTGGCTCAGGTGCAAGCGAACATGTGCCTGGGATTCGCCCGTTGCCGCGGCTTCGACCAGCGTGATGCGATCTTCCAAACCGTTCCGCGCCAAGTTGCGCCGTGCGAGATCACAGTTCGCGGCACACGATTCGACTGCCACGACCCGACGAGCCTGTCGAGCGGCGCGGAGGCTGAAGAGCCCGATGTTCGCTCCCAGGTCGACGACCGTATCCAACGGACCAAGCAATGCGTTAAGCTGATACACATCGTCGATGAATACTTCACGAAAGACGTAAGCATCGCCACTGTCGGGCCGAAGCGTCAGGTGGAAACCGTCGTAATCGAAGGACACCGCGCCTTCGGGCGTCACATCCAACGACGGAGGCTGTTCTTCATCGATCCAACCATTCAAGATATGCCGGAAGCTGCGGGGTTTTCGGATCGTCAGTTTTCGGCCGTCGCGAAGGGTCAACGTAATCGGTTGACGACGTAGGATCGCCAATTGTATGTGAGTGCGTAACGGCGATCGAAACAGCGTACGGCAGCGACGATAACGACCGGGATTGAGCAGTCGGCTGAGGTTCATGACACCCGAGGAGTGTTGGCAGGGGAAAGTTGTTGTCACGCTCCGCTAAGGAGGCTGCCGCATGCAGCCTGGGGACTGTAATCGAAGTTGAAAAACCGGTCGAGAGAGCTTTGTACGCCCTGAATTGTGCTCGTCTGAACAGGACGATCTTGAATCGATGCATGGAATCGCCACAGGCATGAATCAGCCCCTTCGTATCTCGGCAATCATCCCGACGTTGAACGAACAGGCCACGATTCGCAAGGTGATCGAAGCGACGGAGAGTGCCGGCATTGACGAGATTCTCATCATCGATGGGGGCAGCACTGACGACACCGCTGCCATTGCAGCTAGTTGCTCGTGCAGGGTCTTGGAAAGTTCGCCAGGGCGTGCCACCCAAATGAATCTGGGTGCTCGCGAATCAACGGGCGATGTGCTTCTGTTTCTGCATGCCGATAACTGGCTAGAGCCTGACGCCGCGCGACAAATCCACAACGCCCTAGCACATTCGGATGTTGCGGGGGGGGCTTTTCAACAGCGAATCGAGGCCGACGGGATGCTCTATCGCTGGCTCGAGTGGGGCAATGCCCGCCGCGTGACTGGCTGGCAGATGCCGTACGGCGATCAAGGACTGTTCGTGAGGCGGTCAATCTTCAACCGGCTGGGTGGCTTCCAGGAGGTACCGCTGCTGGAAGATGTCTTGCTCTCCCGGCAGTTACGCTCTGAGGGAAAGATCGTCTTGCTTCGGGGTCCCATCTATGTGAGTGCCCGGCGATGGCAAGAGCATGGCGTGATTCGACAGACGATACGCAACTGGGGCATCCTCGCCGCCCATCGCTGTGGTGTGTCGCCAAAACGGCTAGCACGGTACTACGCATTGCATCGGTAGTATCAGTGTGGGTCGGATGGATGCGACACTCCAGGAGAGATGGTTTGCGCCGCTACAAAGGTGATAGAACCGTCGGTCAGCCAGAACGATCGTCACTTTCAGTGCTTCCGACGAACGGCTCCTACCGACCCCCCCCATCTTTGCACCTTATTGTGGTCCGCTCGCAAGAACTGGGAACACTCTTAGCCCGTTGCGAACTAGAGTTGAGCTGATTGCATTCAAGACGGGCGATCCTTCGCGGAGCAGCGCTGGCTGAAGATTGCAGCGGTGTCCGTTCTCTGAGTTCTCCAGTCGAGCGATCGTGGGTTCCGGAACTATCACGGCTTCAACTTGCTAATCTCCTTATGAACTTATTCGCTGCCTCCATCACGTCGCCCATTATGTTGCTGTTCTGGCAACTAATGAGCATTGGATTTTGCGTTGCGCTCGGTGTGTTGATCGGCCTTCGTATTCGCCGGCGAGGTTTGAAACCGTGGGCGTGGCGACACGTCCCCGATGCGGTGACGCTGCAGCCCGAGATCGCCAAGGAGCTACTAACTCAGTTGCACGAATCGACGATGAACTCGGTTGATCTTGTGCGTCAACACACGACCTCACTTCAGGAAACGAACGAGGAGCTGGACCACGCCATGGGCGCGGCCACGGGGATGACGACTCCCTTTCGTTTTCTCATCGACGGGGTCGTCGAGGACAACTGCAAGCTCGAAGCTGAGTTAAACAATGCCAACAGTCTGATTGAAATTCATGCGGCTCAGATTCAGTGCCAGTTGGACGACATGCTCACCGATCCGGTAACGGTCATTCCGAACCGTCGAGCCTGTGATTATGAGCTGAAACGTCGTTTTGCCGAGTGGTTGCGCAGTGAAGTGCCATTCTGCGTGTTGATGTTTGATGTCGACCACTTCAAAGTTCTCAATGATCGCTTCGGACATCAAGCAGGCGACGAAGTGCTGCGAGGGATCGGAGTCCTGTTTTGTGACAAGCTACGCCAGATGGATCTGCCTGCAAGATTCGGCGGTGAAGAGTTTGTCGCAATTCTTCCCGAGACTCGATTGCAGGACGCAGGCAGGGCCGCGGAACGGCTACGGATTGCCTTTGAAACCGCGTCGTTTGACATCGGTGAAGGCCGCCAAGCCGAGTTGACCATCAGCATTGGTGTTGCCGAAGTAGACCGTTCAGATCGCAGTGCGGCTTCACTCGTCCGCAGGGCCGATCAGGCACTCTATGCCTCAAAGAACGCCGGACGCAACAGCACCCACCAACACGACGGGACGCAGTGCCAGTTGATCGATTCGCAGCAGGCCACTTCTCGAGAAGGCGAGGCGAACAAGGTTTAGCAAGGCAGTGCTTAGGCGTGCGGCGAATGAGAATATACCAACCCGACGCGTGAGCGAGGGACCAACCG
>CAZNXE010000372.1:0-5356 GCA_964576465.1 uncultured Planctomycetaceae bacterium | reverse complement strand
GACAAACAAGGGGGGTTTATCGATGTGACTGCGAACGTGGGTCTCGACCGCGCGTTGATGCCCATGGGGCTTGGTGTCGGCGATATCGACAACGATGGCTGGCTCGACATCTACCTGGGAACCGGCGGACCGAACTACGACACACTCGTCCCCAACGTCATGTTGCGAAATGTTGATGGTCACCGTTGGGACGACATTACAAATTCCAGCGGGCTCGGGCACTTGCAAAAAGGGCACGGCATTGCAATCGCCGACATCGACAACGACGGCGATCAGGACATCTACGCACAACTTGGCGGCGCCTTCGTCGACGACCGTTTCGCCAACGCCCTGTTTCTCAATCCCGGGCACGACCGGCATTATCTCTACCTCACGCTCGAAGGCGTTCGATCCAATCGCCAAGGAATCGGCGCGCGCATCCAAGTGGTGATCGACACGCCCGAGGGGCCACGGGAAATCCATCGCGTCGTCGGGTTACACAGCAGTTTTGGCAGTGTTCCGGCGCGGCTCGAGTTGGGCTTGTCTGATGCCAGCGAAATCAAGAAGCTCATTATCGATTGGCCGACCACCGGCGCCCGGCAAACATTTCTCGATGTCCCTCTCGACGGCGCCATTCGGGTGATTGAAGATCAAGCCCAGTGGGAAGCCATGCCGCTGATGTCGATCGACCTGTCCGTACCCACGGAGGCATCCTCCGAATGACGACTGATTCGGATCAAGGGTCGCCGTCCCAGTTCATAGTCCGGCTGCTCAGTGCATCACTGGCGATTTCCGTGTTACCGGTGCTCGTTCTGAACGATGTCAGCAATACTTTGGGACCATGGCGACCTGAAACGACTCTGGAGCGTGGGCTGATCGCTCTCTCATTGGTCACACTTCTTGGTGTTGTGCTGGGGATTCTCTTTTCCCGCTCGCGCTTGTGGCTAGCCCGGCGATGCGGCCATCTGTGGCTGGCACTCGTGAGCGTTGTGATCGCCTTGCTGGTGTGCGAGTTGAGCGTACGAACTTGGGCACCTGCGCCGCCGATCCACACGCGATATCCCAATGCTCGGTACACATTCACGCCCGATGCCAACGTGCTAAAAGGAGTGTCGCCATCGTCAACTTACACGATCAACTCCCTTGGGCTGCGTGGTCCTGAGCCGCCAGTGAGTTCGTCGGTCAATGTCCTCTGTCTTGGCGGCAGCACGACGGAATGTGTCTATCTCGATGATTCCAAAACCTGGCCGCGCAGGTTGATGGATGAGCTGAATGAACGATCCGATACAGAAACTTTTTGGGTAGCAAACGCCGGGCAAGGTAGCCTCGCCACGGGACATCACCGTCGATTCCTTCAGCAATCCCCGTTGGCAGGCCGTTTCGAGGTCGTCGTGATGCTCGTCGGGCTGAACGATTTGCTGCGGGAATTGCGAGGTTTGGATGCTGGTGAAGGCACACCGCCGGTCTTTGCCCGGTCTGCCATTCTGGAATTGGTGCAGCGAACTTGGAATGGCTATCTCGGCATGGGGCTTATCGTCGATGCGACAGGCACCAAGCTGACGTCGCTTCGCCGTCTACTGCCGCTAACCCCAGATTACGCACAACCCAACGTTGTAAAAGACATCAAATGGTACGACTATCGGCTACTGAAACTGATCGATGTATGCCAAAGCACGAACAAGCATGTGGTGTTCTTAACGCAACCCGTCACCGGCAGCGTCAAACTTCGCCGGCGTCTCGACTTGGCCGAGGCGCGTAACGTCGACTTGCTCTCGGAAATAATCGACGAATACAACCGCACGCTGCTTTATGTGTGTGAGAAGCAGGGCGTCGACGTGATTGACCTATCGTCGATGAATGGGGTCGATCGTTACTTCTGCGATCACTACAATTTCAGTGAAGTTGGGGCCGCGGAAGTCGCCCGAATCGTTGCCCAGCATCTGCAAGCAGTGCTGGCCTCCGAGGATCGTTGAAGCTGTCCGTGAATCGTGGTCGATTCAAACAGAACCAGATCGACCGCCCAACTTCTATACCCTTGCCCACTGTTTGGTTGCAGGACTGAGAAGTCGATGACGAAATCACAAGCCCAATACGAACAGCTTTGTCGCGAGACCGATCCTTGGGTCAACATCCCGCCGCGCTACAATCTTGGGGTCGCGTTGACCACCGCTCATGTTGACGCGGGTCGTGGCGATCACCCCTGCCTGCTGTGGGAGAATTCCGCGGGCGATTCCCGGCGGCTAACGTATGCCGAGCTTGACGAATCGAGCACGCAGCTTGCCGCCGCGCTCGAACGAATGGGAGTGCAGCTAGGCGATCGCGTTTTGTTGCGACTTCCCAATCTGCCGGAGTTCTACATCGCTGCGTTGGCCGTTGCCAAGGTTGGCGCGGTGTTCATCCCCAGTAGCACGCTGTTTCGCGCGGCCGACATTGAGTACCGCGTTCGCGACGCAAACGTGGTGGCGGCAATCACCACAACGCACTTGGCCGCGGAGTTGGAAACTGTCCATAAAAACTGTCCCACGCTGCGTCATCTCATTGCGGTGCCCTATGCCGGCGTGCCGCTCTCGGGCGATCAGGTTGACTTCAACAGACTCCTCGCCGAGCCCCGTGGCGACTTTCAAGTGGCCGACACCGCTAGCGACGATGTGGCGTTCATTATTTATACCTCCGGCACCACGGGCGACCCGAAGGGAGTGGTGCATTATCATCGCTACCCACTCTCGTTCGAGTCGCTGATCCGTCACTGGCACGACTATCGCGAGGACGACATTTGCAGTTGTCCCGCTGAGTTGGGATGGCTGCTGCCGGTGGCCTCCACATTCCTTTATGCGATGCGCGTCGGGATGACGATCGCACTGTATCATCCCTTGGACGGCCGCTTCGATGCCCCGGCGTGGTTGCGATTCATCGAGAAATACCGCGTCTCGAATTTCGTCGCCACGCCCACGATCTACCGCATGCTCACGGCCGATCCCGGGATCGATACGGCCGATCTTTCCTGTTTGCGTCATGGCGTCAGCGCCGGAGAACCGCTGCCGGCAGACACGCTCGGGAGTGTGCAGAAAAAGATGGGCTTCACGCCGCTGGACGGCATCGGGATGAGCGAGTGCATGGTCTACTGCTTCAACATGCAAGGTTGCGATGCCGTGCCCGACAGTTGCGGTCGCCCCGCGCCAGGCTGTGAAATCAAGCTCATGAATGAAGAGGGCAACGAAGTGGCCGAGGGCGAAGAGGGCGTGATGTGCGTGCGCCGCAGTTCACATCCCGGCATGATGAAGGAGTATTGGAACAAGCCCGAGGGCACCGCCGACATCTTTCGCGGCGAGTGGTATTACTCGGGCGATGTGCTTTCTCGCGACGAACAAGGTCGCTATTGGTTCAAAGGGCGAAGCGACGATCTGATCAAAGCCAGCGGTTACCGCATCTCGCCGTTCGACGTGGAGAGCACCCTGTCGGACCATCCCGCGGTGCTGGAAGTCGCGGCGGTTGCCAGCCCCGACCAAGTCCGCGGCAATGTGGTCAAGGCGTTCATCATCCTCCGCGAAGGGCACGAGCCGTCGCCCGAGTTGGTGAAAGAGTTGCAAAACTGGGTGAAGCAGAAAGCCGCCGCCTACAAATACCCCCGCAAGATCGAGTTTGTCGCCGAGTTGCCCAAGACCCAAAGCGGGAAGATCAAACGCCGGTTGCTGCGCGATCAAGAGTTTGCGGCTGGCGCGACAGAATAGCGCGCTCACGCTGCCTTGTTGGAAGAGAACTTTAGGTTGGGTCGATGAGCTATTCGAAGTGATATTGCGTTAGAATCTCAGCATGAGCAAGGCTACAAAGCCCCGTCGATTATCGATATCCCGAACCCATGCGGAGATTGTTGGGGTCGTGTTGGGGCTGACTCAGGGCCTGTTCACACCACTGGTTGAGTTGCCATCCCCAACACTCTTCCATGAACTGGACGGGCTGTTTGACGAGCATCCGTTTTGGTTCACGCTTGCCTTGGTAGGCTGTACGGGACTGTTCGCTGTGATGGCGTATTGTGCCTTGTATGCTGTACATACAGTGCAGCCATGGTTTCGTTTCCTTGTGAAGGCTGGACGTCAACCGCTCATGTCCAGGTATTCGAGAGTGTCCTCCAGAATTGTCGCAGCGCTTCCTTGGTACTGCATCGGGAGCGCTGTGGGATTCGGATTGGCAGCGTTATTGATGATTTGGGGCATCTATCCGACACACCCCTACAGCCAGATGCTGTTGGGGGTAACTAGTGGACTGGGAGCCGGACTTGGAAGCCTCAACGCATTGAATCGACTGCACTCGGTTAAGACCGTCCCGGCTGATTCATCCTGACGAAACGAATTAACATGCCGCATGCTGAATTACCGCGATTGTTGCGCCGGCGGATGCAAAGCCCGTTGCCGGGTCGTGATGCGCAGCGCATGTACGAACCGTCGTTGAGTTTCGGCCGCCACTTTGCTCCACCGCCCGCGGACGCTCGACCGGCCGCGGTGATCGCCCTGCTGTATCCCAACGATGACGGATGGCACATCCCCTTTACGCTGCGTCCTCCGACGATGGCCGACCACGCCGGGCAGATTAGTTTCCCGGGTGGGATGATCGAAGCGGGCGAAACGAGCGATCAAGCGGCGTTGCGTGAGTTGGAAGAAGAGTTGGGAGTGCCTGGCGAGGGGATTGAATTGCTAGGACAATTGACTCCACTGAACTTGTTCGTCACCAACTTCGCGGTCACGCCGTGGCTGGCTGTGTTGGATCGCCGTCCTGACATCGTGCCTTGCGAGCGCGAGGTGGCCGAGGTGCTTGAAGTCTCCTTAACGTCGCTATTGGACACGACCAACTCCGCCGCACACGATCGCCAACACCGGGCCTTGCAATTCAAGGTGCCTCATTTTCAGTGGCAGCACCATCGCATTTGGGGGGCAACCGCCATGATGCTCGCCGAGATGGTCGAGATTGTCAGAGAGGCATGTGAGGAGTCCTAAACTACGGCGTCGCCACTTCGAGCGTGAATGGCAACACGATGGGCGGCTGATCGATGCTGAGCTTTGGAGACGGTGCCTGTCGAAGTAGCTGGCGTGTGGTGGCCACCGTGCTATCCATGAGCGGGCCGGCCAATTGATGAACGCGGCGAAGTGGTGCGGACTGCGCCAGCGCAGCTTCATAATTGTCCACCACAGAATGCAGAATCTCGATAGGGCCGATATTCAGACGCAGGCTCGTATCGATGGTCGCATCCGGCTGGGTTGCCGCCAGCTTGACTAGTTCGACGGCAAGTTCATGGTCGGTCGAGAAGATGAAGCGACGGTCGAGGAAAGCGATCGACGGAGAAATACCCGCCAGCAACGGGGTCGCCGGGCGCTGCCCCTCTTTT
>CAZNXE010000371.1:0-5378 GCA_964576465.1 uncultured Planctomycetaceae bacterium | reverse complement strand
CCAACGCAACACAGTGACCAATACAGCTTGGCGATCGTCTATCAGGAAATGCTCACCGGCGCACTTCCTTTTCCCGGACGAACGCCCGCGCAACTCGCGGCGCAGCACCTCTCGGGTCGTCCGCGTTTGGAATCGCTGCCAGAGGGCGATCGTGAAGTTGTTGCGCGCACGCTTTCCAAAGATCCTCAAGGGCGATTTGAAAGCTGCTGCGATCTGATCAATGCACTGATCGAGGCAGGCAAGACTGCTTCACGTTCGGCGGCCGATGTCAAGCGATCGACCCAGGCCTCTGACGTCGATACGACCTCGATCGAGTCGTCTAATACAAGTGTCCTTGATGACCTAAAGAAGCCGCGCAACGAAGATGCCCCCAGCGGGCTCAAGACTGAAGCCTTAAGCGATGAGCAGCGTGAAGCAGTAAAACAGTCGACTGCCAACTCACGTCTCCGCTACCGTCGTTCGTCGGCCAAAGCAAAGTGCGACGACCTCGGCCCAATGGACACGACCAACGTCGAAGCGACCTTGCAACCGACACTTCTTCTAGGAGTGGGTGGTGTTGCCTGCCGCACCTTGCGTTATCTGTACGACGGCCTTTCAAACCGATTTGGTGATCTGTCGAAGGTGCCGGCCATTCAAATGGTGCTCTTTGATACCGACGTTAAAGCGCTCGACCCTTCGAGTCAGAGCACCCAGGCAGCAAGTGTGCCGCTGGAATGGCTTTGCGCGACCCCGCTCCGCAGAACGCAGGATTACCGCGAAAGCTCGCGCGATATCTTGCGATGGATGAGTCGGCGATGGCTGTACAACATTCCCCGTTCACTTGAAACCGAGGGGATTCGGCCCTTGGGTCGCTTGGCACTGGCCGATCACGCACCGCACATCGTGGAAAAGATCGAACGAGCGATTGAGACGTGTAGCAGCGAAGACGCGATCAACGCGTCGCTCGTGGCAACCGGCCTCCCGCTGAGTGACGACCCACTGCGGGTCATCATGGTTGCTTCAATCTCCGGCGGCTCAGGCAGTGGCATGGTGATCGATCTGGGCTACATGACGCGGCAAATTCTTGCCCGATGTGGACATCACAAACACACAATCTCCGCATTCCTAACGCACTCGACAGGCTCGAAGCCCAGCCAGCGGGACCTGGCCACGGCGAATGCATTCTCTTGCCTGAGCGAACTCTATCAATACAACACCACCGGCGGAGGCTATCCGGGCGACGAAGCATGTGGCTTGGCGGCCGTCGATCACCGCGTGAAAACATTCGACGATACGTACTTCATTCACATGGGCGACGAGCTTCCGGAGGGGGCCGTGAACTCGGGCGCCAGGAAGCTTGCTAGTTATCTGCAATTCGAGATCGCCAGTACCTGGGGCCCACTACTCGGGCGGTGTCGCCGTGAAGACCGCACGGCAGACGCCGTGTTTGGCGAGCCGGTTGTTCGCACCTTCGATCTTTCCCAAATTGGGTGCGACTTGCAGCAAGCCGCCCAACAAGAAGTGCAAACCCTTTGCGAACAGGTTGTTGGTCGTTGGCTCGGAACGCCAGAGGACTCCGGCAAGAAACCATCGAAGGAGTCTGGCGAAAGCGAAAGTTCCGAGATCGAGAACGATCCCAGCTCCGCACAACGGGCCCAAGAGCTGGGGCTCGACGGCGATTCGTTGCTCGAAGCCATGATTGGGCAAACACGAAAGTCGCTCGAACTCGAAGATTCAACAGGATTCGAGGGGGTTGTTGCAAAGATGGTGGCGGCCCGCGCCGATGCGGACAACAGTAGCCAAACCGAACTCACGCCTTCGCAACTGATGCGTGCGGTTGATGAAATCGTGTCAAGCGAAGTCGGCGAGAAACATCAGGCACGTGGTATCGTCCGCCGTCGTCTTCAACATGCTGCCTTGCAACTTACCAAATGCTTGGATGAAGCGATTCGCGATTACATCATCGGGCTTGCGAATTCGCCCAACGGTCGTCTGCAAAACGCAATGGCATCCACGGCTTGGTTCCGTTCGCTTCTGCGTCAACTTGCGGAAGACTTGGGGACGGAGTCTGACGAACTGGCCGGCACCTTGAACGAGATGGCCGCGACGATCAGCGATCCGAAGTCGAGCGAGAAACGCTCGTGGTGGAGTTTGGGATCGAAGCAAGGCCCAGAATGTGCCGCGACTCGTTTGCGAGATCAGTTCATCAATGACCGTGTGCGACATGCGGCGATCGAGGAGACCATCGCGCTTGCCGAACGCTTGAGCAACCAGCTCGGTTCGCTGAACGAACAGTTACTTCACGCCCGAGGAAGTCTCAAGCCGTTGTTGGGGCACTTCACCAGCAGCGAAGACTTGTCGTCGACCGAGGAAGCCGAATTCGACGACGAACCACGCGAGAGGAGTTTTGAAGAGACCGTTCTCGAAGCGTTCCGCGGTTCACTCTCGGATATGGTTGCCGCGTTGGATGAGAAGTTCGACGCCGAAGTGTTGCAAGGGCAGGGCGGTCTGCTGGCCGTGTGCGAACATGATGGCCAGATTGTGGATCTCTTGGCCAGTCGTCTTGAAGCCGCGGCCCAATCGCTTGTTCTGGCCGCCACTCGAGAAATCGACGTGGCGCAACTCTTCCTGGACAGTTGTGGCGACCAGGAGAAGGCCGCCCAAGCAATCCGCGACTGCGCAACGGTCGCGAGTGCGACATCTTCAAAATGCGGAGGTACGCGGAGGATGTTCGCCGCGATTCCGGCGTCACCCGGCTCCGAGAAGCTTGGCACGCTCATTGCCGAGAGCATCGAGCCTGTGCCGACGGTGATCGAAGCCACCGAACACGACATCGTCGTGGGTTGCGAGATGGCATCCATGCCGCTGGTCGCGGTCGCCGCCCGGCTCGTCGAAGACCGCCCCGATCTCATCGCACTGGCCGATCGGATTCATACCCGAGTGGATGTCCAGTGGGGCAACATCATTGAGGATGACGTGTAGTCATCCGACCGGTGATGCGACCGGCGTACGTTTCAACGAAGCCGTTGGGCATTCGTGCAAACACAAGATGTCTTCTAAGATCAAACGGTTGCCCGGCGTGTCGCGTCGGAATCCCAGACGGTCGAGACCACCATCATGGCAAACGTGGCGGCCACCACGCAAAAGAAACCATCGGTTTGGGCCGAAAACGAGAACACCGTGCCGAGCCCCACCAGTCCCAACGCGGCGAAGAACAACAGTTGGAATCCGATTTCAGCAGCCGTGCCCACGCTGGTGCGTGCCAGCCAAGTGCTGATGATGCCTGCAACGCAAATCAACACGAGCAGCGAAAGCCCTGAGAAGGGTGCCTCGATGAGTCCTAGCATGATGGATTTGGATTCCTTTCCTGTGGCGTGGCCATACGGTCGATCCCTCAACCGCCGGTTCGGAAACCCCGACCCGCTGTGAAAACTGGGGCCGGTCGGTAGTAACCGCTTCTTGGTGTGGGTTTTTCTTCTTGGGAACTTGTTTCTTAGCCCAGCTTGCGATCGGGCCAACTCGCCGTGTGCGAGTGTCGTGCCAAAGCTTGTTTGAATTGAACCTTTTATCTCCTGCCTCGCGACCTTCAACTCGCAAATCATTGTGGAACATGACGTTCCGCGTTTGTGAGTCGCCGCAGTCTCCAGGTGGCGTGACCCGGAAAAGTCAGGGCATTCTGCGCATTTTTGCAAATCCTACAAGGGCGATATCAGACGTGCTGTCGGTGCAACTGTCATTGCATGTTGGGGTTCGAGCCTGTTGGCCTTGCTGGCTTTGCGCGCATCTTGAACTCCCTCTACGCGCCGATGCGGGACCGGCTGACGGATTTCTTGGCATGGACTTTGCTTAGATTGTCTTCTCGTGACGAAACGACCGACGGTCTGCGCGCAACGAATCCCCGTTCCCAACGGGTGATCGAACATGCGCGCGGACAGGTCTTACGACAAGCCTCGCCCGTTTCTCGAAGTGGAATGGTCGCGGTAAATCATGGTTCGCGCTGCAGGACATAGGTTGTCCCAATGCGCTCGATTGTGGAGGAATGCTGCATGTAGATAGCCAAACTTGAACAGCTTTAACACCTGTATTTGTGTGTTTTCATGCACCCAAGGCGCTGTCAGCCTGGTGGGGGAATCCGTATCGGTCCTCCTTCGGCAGACGGTCAATTCACGCCTTGCGAACACACATGGGCGTGCCTAGCCATCGGGTCTCGAAAGAAGGTTCCATAGCCAGTGAGGTGCTGCGCGACGAAGCGCGGGACACGCTGTCTCGGGAGTTTTCTTTGGAGATCCGTACCGCAGTGAGGCACCCGTATACCGTGTGGGTGGCGGCTGCGCGTTTCACCATTTTAGTGAAACGCCCCCTCGAAACAGTGAATGTCGTCGTAAGGTCATTGTGCAAAGAGACTTGCATGTTGCGACGGATCTTGATTTTCACCCTCTCACCAGCCGCGGCCCGTGGCAGTTCTTAGCGTAAGTGCAATGCGGTCAATCGCTTGCGATCGATCGAGATCCATTTCATCGAACTGGTGATCTCCGACTGATTCGAGCCAGATCGTCGCCGGATGGTCCGAATTTTTTCGCGGTTATTCTGACCCTGTTTTTCAGGCGTTTTGCGCTCCGCTGTCGGCTCCAGCGGCTTGTACCCGTTCTTTGGCACATCCGTTGCTAATTGGGGCAAGCACGAAGGTTCGATCCGAAAACCAACATGCCGTCCAACGAAGGATGGCATCCCCAGCAGCTAACAAGGAGCACGCCAATGACGACCGCCTATGAGACCGACTTTGAGTTCCAGACTTCCGATCAATCGACCGAACGGCTTGATGGACGCCGCACCTATCGTCCTCGTCGTATCCCACGAAGCCAACGCACCAAGTCGCGACGCCGCGGCGGCTTCAATCACGGCCACGCCAGCATCAATCACCGCAACAACAACCATTGGGGTATGTAGCGGCGATGCGTCTCCCATCTTGGTGACCGACACCGAATGCGAGTGGTTGAGAACCCGTGCCATCGCACAGGCACTCCCCGCATTCGGCCTGGTAGAGACACCACCAAGCGAGAACTCAAGACAGCCCGTGCCGTCTCGATACAAGTTCGATGAAGTACCTACGCAAAGAAGCGCGGACACCCACGTAGGTCATGCACCCCCGTGCGTGACAACCGAGAGTCTGGCTGTCCAACACGAGTTGAGTAGCGTGTGTGCTTGCACGCACCGACTGCTAACAACAAAAGCAACGCGCAAGATGTGTACTCACATCGATCATGAACCTTGCCGTAACCAATCGCAGATAACGAGTGATTTTGATTTCCATCAGTAAGCGGAGCGATGGGTTGAACCATCCCGTCCTCCATCGCTGAGAAGTGCAGATCCTTGCGCCGCAGACCATCGTGTAGGTCATG
>CAZNXE010000370.1:0-5416 GCA_964576465.1 uncultured Planctomycetaceae bacterium | reverse complement strand
CCAGGAATCCGGATTCTCTCGCAACACAGAACCTTACCCGAGGCATCTTGTCGCTTCGCGACCCAGCCGAACGGCTGGGCCACCCATCGTTGGCGAGTGAGCCTAAGATTTGCTTTTCTTCGCAGGCTTTCCGCTGGCGACTTTCTTTTTTGTCGTCTTCTTTTTGGCGGTTTTCTTCGCGGTCTTCTTGGTCGCCTTTTTGGCGGCCTTCTTCTTTGCGCCCCTCTTTTTGGGCGGCCCTTTCGCGGCCCTGGCGGCGAGCAACTCCAGCACGATCTTTTGATTCAACTCTTCGAGTGACTGGTCCTTGGGCACCGAAGCGTTGGTCGTTCCGTCGCTCACATACGGACCATAGCGCCCTTCGAGCATGCGAATCTTTTCGCCAGTCACGGGCGATACTTCAAATTCGCGGATCACTTTCGGCTCGCCAAAGCGTCGCGACTTTTTCGGCTGTGCCAACAGCTCCAACGCCTGTTCTAGTGTCACATCCAGCGGCGAGAAGTCTGCTGGCAACGAACGTGTCTCGTCGCCTGCCTTCACATAGGGGCCATACCGGCCGTTGTACGCCCGTACGACCTCGGTCGTCTTCGGATCGGTTCCCAAATCGCGGGGAAGGCTTAAGAGCTTCAGGGCGACTTCGAGCGAAACGTCGGACTCTTCCATTCCCTTGATCAACGACGCATTCTTCGGCTTTTCCTCGTCGTCTTTGTCTCCCCGTTGCACATAGGGCCCGAATCGACCTACCTTGAGAAACACCGGTTTGCCCGTTTCCGGGCAGGTGCCAAGCGGCTCGTCGGCGATACTCGCTTTTTCCAGCAACTCGAGGGCGGCTTCAACGGTGACTTCATCAGGAGCGGTGCCGTCTTTCAAGCTCGCGCGGCGCTCGCCCTGTTGAACGAAAGGACCATAACGCCCCACGCGGACGAAAATCGGCTCTCGATGTTCAGCGTCCTCGCCCGGCTCGCCAATTAAGATCTGGCTTACCTCGCGCGCGTCGATCTCTTCGACTTTGTCGGCCAACTGTGCCTTCAGGCCATTTTGATCGGTTCCAAAATAGAACTTTTTCAGGTATTCGACGTGCCCGGCTTCGCCACGGCTGATAGCATCCAAATCGTCTTCCATTTGTGCCGTAAACTGATAGTTAATCAGATCCGGCAGATGGCTTTCCATCAGTCGCGACACGGCCATTGCCGTCCACGTCGGTACCAGTGCGTTGCCCCGCTTAAAGACGTATTCTCGGGCGAGAATCGTATCAATGATCGAGGCGTAGGTGCTCGGTCGACCGATTCCTAACTCTTCGAGGGTTCGCGTGAGTGTGGCTTCCGTAAATCGACCCGGCGGCTGCGTCGTGTGGCTCTTGGGCTCAAGCTCCTTACACCCCAGCCGCTGTTTAACTTCAACGGAGGGAAGCACCGTTTCACGATCGGCAAGTTCGGCCTGCGGATCGTCGGAACCTTCCACATAAGCCCGAAGGTAGCCGGCAAAATCGATCGTCTTGCCACCGACTTGAAACACGGCGTCGTCGCCGGTGATTTCGATCGAGATCCGGCGACCCCGGGCATTCACCATTTGGCTGGCGACCGTGCGTTTCCAAATCAGGTCGAATATCTTAAATGCGTCTTCGCTCAAGGAGTCTTTCAGCGTTTCCGGCAACTCGAACGGATGCCCGGCTGGTCGAATGGCCTCGTGTGCCTCTTGTGCGTTCTTCACCTTGGTTTGGTATGTACGGGGCTGCTCGGGCAAGAACTCTTTTCCGTACTCGGCCAGCACCAAATCGCGGGCTGCATCAATGGCTTCCTTCGCCAGATTCGTCGAATCGGTACGCATGTACGTAATGTGGCCGTTCTCGTACAGGTTTTGCGCGGCCTGCATCGTTCGACGGGCGGTGAAGCGTAACTTGCGATTGGCTTCCTGTTGCAAGGTGCTGGTCGTGAACGGAGGGTACGGCTTCGACGTGTACGGCTTGTCTTCAAGCGATGTAACGCTGAAGTCGGCACGGTTTAATCGCTCGATGAGTTGGGCCGTCGCATCCTCGTCAAGCAGCAGGCTGGCCGTATCTTTCAGCTTTCCGGTGGCCGGATCAAAATCACGAGCACTGGGGATGCGGCGTCCGTCGACCGTGGTGAGGGTTGCCGTGAAGCTTTCGTTGGCATCGGTCGTGAACGTGGCCAATAGATCCCAGTAAGTGGCCGAATGAAACGCCATCCGCTGACGTTCCCGTTCGACGATCAGTCGCACCGCGACGCTTTGCACGCGCCCCGCTGAAAGCCGCGGTCGCACCTTTCGCCACAACAGCGGCGACACTTCGTAACCGTACAGCCGGTCGACAATGCGACGCGTCTCCTGGGCTCGCACCAGCGCGTCGTCGATGTCGCGAGGGTTGTCGAGCGCCTCGAGGATGGCCTCCTTCGTGATCTCGTGGAAGACGAGACGTTTGACGGGCACTTTCGGATTGAGCAACTCACGGAGATGCCAACTGATGGCCTCTCCCTCGCGATCTTCATCGGTGGCGAGGTAAAGTTCCGACGCATCCTTCAGCAAACTCTTCAGCTTGCGAACCTGTTGCGTTTTGCCGGGAGGGATGATGTAGACCGCTCGAAATCCTCGTTGACGTTCACCCCCAGATAGGCCCATTCCTCGCCTTTGTACTTTTCAGGGATCTGCTTGGCACCCTGCGGCAAGTCGCGAACATGGCCGATGGAAGCCTCGATCACATAGTCTTTTCCGAGGAATCGACTGATAGTGCGGGCCTTGGCTGGTGATTCGACAATCACCAGTGGCTTTCCGCCGGGTTTCGCTTTTTTTTTCGCCATGGAAGTCAACTTTTCGTGGTGCCTTCGTCTTTGGAGAGTACCGCACCTTTGTATCAGTCGGGTTCAACCTTTGGATTGAACTTCGAATCCGAGAGCCGAATCACCCCTGCATTCGTATCCATCCGTAAACGCAACAATATGATCCCTGGCAGCCGCTCGGCGGGCATGGAATCGGCCGTCGACAACCGCCCTGGGGCAACCATTGCAGGGAGATCGATCGGCCACACTCCTGTTTGGGATTGCATTTACGTCGACCACCCATACAATCACTCCGGTCTGGAGAATTGTTGCTTCGGTCACTGATTAGCCTGATGAGGGCCGATCTGTCAAGTGTTTTTCAAATTTGATGAGTCTCTTTAGGCGATTCTGCGGAGCCACGCATGGCCAGCCCTTTTTCAATTTTCCGTAAGCGACAGAAGTTATTTCTGGCGATCGCGGGCGTCGGTGCGATGGGCGCCTTCATTTTTCTCCCCATCATGGGACGCATGATGGAGGGGGACGGCGGCGGTTCTAGTATCGTCGTCAGCACAAAATATGGCGAACTCGGCGAGCGAGAAATCAGCTCGCTGGTGCAGCAGCGACAAATTTCCAACACTTTTTTTCAACGGTTGCTGCAACTTACGCTCGACGCCATGGTCCGTGGAGGTCAGATCAGCGGAGAAAACTTCAACCGCTTCGCACAGATTAAGCAACGAGAATTGCTCAACGAGGGTTTGCTGTTGCCGCCTAGCGAGAGATCGGTCGTGCGAGGCATGATCACGGCCAAGCGTGCCGAAGAATTGGGGCTCCGCGTAAGCGATGCCCGTATCAATCGGCTCATCGTGCGCGTCACACAGGATGTCGTCACCTCGGAAGAGGTTGAGGGAATCTTGCGGTCGATGACCGCGCGGATCTCGCAGCAGCAGCTCTTCGATCTCATTCGCCCGGAACTGCTGGCCAACGATCTGCTGTATCTGGTGAACTCCGGCATGCAAACCAACACCACGCCTGCCGAGCGCTGGAACTTTTTCCTCCGCACGCGGCGACAAACAACGGCTGAGTTGGTCGAGGTGAGTGTTGACGACTTCCTCGATCAGGTGTCAGACCCTAGCGAGCAAGAATTGCTGGCCTATTTCAACACCTACAAGGAAGAGTATCCACGACCCGGTTCTCCAGAGCCTGGCTTCCGACAGCCCGAACGTCGCGCCTTCGAGTATTTCAGGGCCGATTTTGAGCATTTCTACGACGAGGAGGCGATCACCGACGAAGAGGTCGCCGCATACTACGAAGCGAACAAGGAGAACTACCCCTACCAGGGTTTAGCCCCAGACCCAATTGAAACGGAAACGCCAGATTCCGACGACGCCGAAGCAGAGACACCATCTGAAGAGCCCGCCGGTGAAGAGCCCCCTTCGGAAGACGGCACGCCTGAAGCGGAGGAGATGCCGGAAGAGGAGTCGGCTGACGAGTCAGATTCCAGTGAGTCGGAGGAAGAGCCGACCGAGGAAGAACCATCCACCGAAGAGCCAAGCAGCAGTGGTGATGATCCGCCAGCCTCCGAAGAGCCTGAGACGTCTGAAGAACCGACCGCGGAAGAAGATCAAGCCAGCGTGTCTCTCCCCACGGAGAGCTTGCAGACTCTGTTCAGCAGTGCGGTGGCCGGCGCGCTCTTTCTTCAAGAGGAAGGGTCGGACAATGAAACCGATTCTGAACCGACGGAGACAGAATCGACAGAAAATCCGAATGGCGGCAGCGATGAAACTCTCGAGTCTGAATCTGATGCAGCAGAGTCTGACGCGGACGATTCCGCCGATGATGCGAGTGAAGAGGCAGCCGCTACGGAGAGTGAACCGTTCATCTCGTCGTTGTCCTTACGCGACCTGTCGGTCGACTATTTGTTGCCGCGCGTGATTTCTCAGGGACCGAATCCGAAATACGACCCGCTGTGGCGCGTTGAGGAAAGCATCCGAACGACCATGGCTCGGGAAAAAGCCTCCGGGAAAATGGAAGCGGTTCTCGGCCCCTTGCGGCAGAAAATGCAGGCCTACTCCAGAAGGCGTCTCGATTGGGAAATCGCTCGGGACGAAAACCGTGACATTGCTGAACCTGCGCGTCTCGATTTTGAATCGATGGTCGCTGATCTTGAAGGCATTACCGCGAAGACGACGGAAATCGTTTCTGCCCAACAGCTTGTCGACGAAGGGGACTTGGGGAACGCCAGCGTCTTCAACACAACGGGCCAGGCCACTGGTTCGATCATCGCCCAGGCATATAGCAATACCCCTGACTTTTCAGCGGTGATGGCCCGCGATTCCGACGGCAACGAATTCTTGTACTGGATTGTGGAGAAGCGGGAAGCCAACATCCCCACGCTGGAAAAGGTGCATGATGAAGTGCTGCTGAGCTGGAAACGGAAGGAAGCCCGCCAGCTAGCCCGAGACCATGCCGAAACGTTGGCTGATGTCGCCCGCGACCCTAAATTCAATTCACTGGTCCAGGCATTTGCCGAAATGACGGAAATCAAAGTTATCGATACGGGCACGTTCACATGGCTCACCTCCGGCGATGTCCCGATGACCTTTGGCGGCGGCCAACTTCGTCTATCAGAGATTCCCGGGGTTACG
>CAZNXE010000369.1:5214-5445 GCA_964576465.1 uncultured Planctomycetaceae bacterium | reverse complement strand
CATGGTTCGGCCACGCTGGTTGTTCGTACTCAGTTGCATCGCGCTGGTCACGTCGGCATTCACCTTCGTGATCCGCGGCGACGTGCTGCAACCGTTCGGCGACCATTTTGGGATGTCCCAAGACCAAAAGGGGGCCATCGAAGGGGCCGTCTTCTGGGGGATGGCCTTCTCGATGCTCGGCGGCGGGTTCATTTGCGATCTGTTGGGCATGAAACGCATTCTGTGGCTCGC
>CAZNXE010000369.1:0-5157 GCA_964576465.1 uncultured Planctomycetaceae bacterium | reverse complement strand
TACTGATGGGCTACGGCGATCCGGCGAATTTTGGTGACACCAACACAGTCTTCAATATCGTGTGGCTGCTCTCCTTCTTGATGGGCTGTGGCAACGGCTTCACGGAAGTAGCCATCAACCCGCTGGTGGCCACGTTGTACGCCGATCGCAAGACGCACTATCTGAACGTGCTTCACGCTTGGTGGCCAGGCGGTCTTGTTCTGGGCGGATTGCTTGCCCGAACCGTTGGTGGCGGTCTCGACTTGGGTGTGGTTTCCGTTACCGGCTTAGGGCTTAGCTGGCAAGCCAGTCTGTTGATGATCGTCATCCCGGCATTGGTCTATGGCCTGATGCTGTTGTGGGCCACCTTCCCCGTCACCGAACGGGTTGAAGCGGGCATCTCGAATGGCGACATGTTCTCTGCCTGTTTGCGGCCGATGTTCTTTCTGTGGGCGATTTGCATGCTGATGACCGCTGCCACCGAACTGGGGCCGCAGAAGTGGCAAGAGTCGGTGATGATGAGCGTCACCGGTGGCAACGTTTCGGGAACACTCATCTTGGTCTACACCTCTGGCATGATGTTCGTGCTACGTCACTTTGCCGGCCCGATCGCGAATCGTCTATCGCCAACCGGCATGTTAATCGGCTCGGCATTCCTGGCAGGCCTTGGCCTTTATCTCTTGAGCTTTGCAAACGATACGGCCACGGCGTTCGGCTTTGCAACCATTTTTGGTTTGGGCATTGCGTATTTTTGGCCAACGATGCTGGGAGTCACCGCTGAACGATTCCCCAAAGGTGGCGCGTTGGCACTGGCGCTGATAGGATCGGTGGGGAATCTCTCGATTGCCTTTGTCCTGCCGCAGATGGGCCGCATTGTCGAGCACTACAGCGTGAATACCATGGAGCAGGACAGCCCGAACCTAACGAACGAATATCTAAACCGCGATGATCAAGGGCAACCCCGGTCGCTCAACGTCGGGGCGCTCAACGACTTGAACAATCGTGCGGTCGATCAAATCGCAACCATCTTGCGCGACCAGCCGGAGGTGTTCGATAAGATTGTGGCTAACCGCATCGTGGCCGATCGAATGCGCAACGAGTATGCCAAAAGCGATCCGCAGTCTGGCAAGGTCTCCGCCCAGATACTCGCCACGGGGGCTCTGAATCGTGAGGAGATCGCATCCCTTGCGGCCTCCAACGCGGAAGTGGCGTCCTTGGACGACTTGCTGAGCGAGCGCGATCAGGTGAAGGCCGCCGAGGCGACCGGATTCCAGATGGCTTTCCGCTGGGTTAGTGTGTTGCCCACCATCTTGATTGTGCTGTTTGGCGGCATCGTGCTCTACGATCGCTCGCGAGGTGGCTATAAGCCAGAGATTCTGCTCAGTCGTGACGAAGAAGATGAACTGATGACCGGCGGAGTCGAAGGCCCGATCGCATAGTATCGCCGGGTGTCACTTCGAGCCTTCGGTCATCTGGCGTAACGTCAAGCGCTGACCGTCTCGTGACGCGCGGATTGCACCGGGTAGCATGATGGGCGAAGGGTCACCCTCGCCCGCTTGCACCATCTTGCCGAGTATCTCCCACTGCGCGTGCCCCATGCCTTGCATCGGCAATCCACGGTCTTGATAAGCTCGCATCAGAACTTCGCGAACTAAATAAGGTGACTCGCCACGGAGTCGTTCGCAGTCAATCTCGATGTCGCCGTTTCCACGCAACGAGGCACATTGCTGCCAGAGTTCCTCGACGATCTCTTGAAGTACACTGCCTGCTTCGCTGGCCAGCGTGCCAAGTCGCAGTAAGGCCTCGACAGCTTGTGGGTTGTAGTCGCGTACCAACAGCGGCAGCAGTTCGTGGCGAATTCGATTTCGCATGTATCGGCGTTCGTCATTCGATGCATCGTTCCGATAGTTCTGCTGACGCTGAGTGAGATATGCCAGAACTCCCTCGCGACGCACGCCGAGCATGGGGCGCATTAGCGAGGCATGGCCCAACGCTCGAACACGCGGAATTCCCGAGAGGCCCCCCAGGCCCGTTCCACGAATGATGCGATGCAGAATCGTTTCGGCCTGATCGTCAGCCGTGTGAGCCGTGACGACATAGCGTGCTCCAACCCCTTCGGCTGTCGCCTCCAAGAATCGATATCGCTCGGCTCTCCAGCTTTGTTCATCGCGAGCCCTCTCAGGCCCCTCCTTCGGGCGACCAACTTCGCACGGCAGCCCGAATCGCTGGCTCAGGTCTTTCACGAACCGTTCATCTTCGGCGCTGGCGGTTCCCCGCGTTTGGTGGTTGAAATGGGCAACAACGAGTTGTCCGGAGCCCTCCTGCTTCAAGGCGACCATCGCACGCAACAGGCTGACGCTATCCGCTCCACCGGAAACCGCGAGTAGAACCGTGACTTGTTGCCAAGCTTCGGGCGGCCATGTGTCGGAAATGACACGCTCCAGATCAGGTTTGCCGTGGCCGTGGCTCACTTCGGGGGTAGTCATGGTTTGCCTGTTTTACCAACTTCGCCCTCAGCGGAACGAGCAACATTGGCGAATGATAAGTCTGTATCAAATAAACGGTTAGAAAGACAAGGCAGCCGGCAGCGGACGCCGAAATCCGTTTGCAGAGAGCGGCGACTCTGATAGGATGCGTCGATTGGACCCCGTGCCTTCATAAACGGTGTGCGGCCCACCAAACGCCTCAGCGTCCGGGTTTGGATGGCAGAAGCGGCTGGTGAGCGGCCCATCGCTCGTTCTAGGAGGCCCCTGGGTGCAATACATGGTTCGTAAAAACAGTCATCGATAACGAGTGTCTTCGGTTGGCCCAGAGAGGGCAAGCTGTGAGGCGTTTCGCGGCGACACTGCGTCGGAATTGGTTTCCAGGCAGCAAGAACCAATCAACTCTTGGGGATGGTGGAATGATCGAAGCGTTGATCTTCCTGGTACAGCAACTGGTAGCCCGAATTCGGGGGATCGCGAATCTCGCGACCGCCGATTTGCCGCTGGTTGCGTCTGGGCGTTTGGAGATCAGCGGAAGCTGGATCGTGCCTCATCACTCTGGTCTTGGGATCTGTCATCGTCTGCTTTACACAGCCCCAGGGCGGTTGGTTTGGATGTGCAACACACGTTTGGCATTAAGTTGGCAATCTTCACCACAGGCCTATGCAAACTGGCGAGCGGCCAAGTGCAACCTGCGGTGGCGACGGTCGGGCCTTGAATAGCGATGGCTTTCGAGCCATCGGTTGGTCTTGAGCCACCTGTTGGTTCTTGCAGCTTGCCTGTGTGTGAAACCTTTTCTACCGGGGTTGCTTTCGACCGTTTTCAGGCGGTCGGCGGAAGTGTCTCACGGCGAAAGGTCGGCAACACGGATTCTTCCCGTGTTGGCTTCCCCCTTCTCTCAAGCTCGAATCCCGCATTCGCGGATCTTCGACAGCCTGCCGAAGCGTAACAGCTAAGGGAGTGGGCGGTGGACAATCCCCTAAATTTCGGCATCGGGTCAGTTGTTGGATTCATTCTGGCCGTCGTCTTGATTAAGACCGTCGATTATCTGCGTCTCAAGGACGCGGATAAGCGAGCCAAGGAGATCATCGAGCAGGCCGAGCGCGAGATCAGTTCGCGCCGTCGCGAAGCCGAATTGGAAAACAAAGAAGCGGCCATTCAGCAGCGATCGGATGGCGAACGTGAACTGTCAAAAATTCGCGACGAACTTCACGAACGACAGCGTGTCGTCGACAAACGCGAGGATTCACTCGACCAGAAGACGGAGCAATTGGGCAAACAAGAGGCGATGGTTGCCAACAACCAACTGCGCCTGGCCGAACGCATCGAAGAAGCCGACCGCCATAACCAAGAGTTGGCCCTGATTACGGAAGCCCAACAGAAGAAACTGCACGAGCTCAGTGGATTGTCGAAAGAAGCCGCTACCGGGCAGTTGCTGACGATGCTCGACGAGCAACTCAAGCACGAGACCGGTGCTCGCATTCTCGAACACGAAAAGCAGTTGACCGAGACGTGCGAAGAGAAGTCCCGCGAGATCCTGGTTACGTCACTGCAACGCTATGCCGCGACGCACGTGGCCAATACCACGACCAACACGGTCGACATCCCCAGCGATGAAATGAAGGGGCGGATTATTGGCCGCGAAGGCCGCAACATTCGCGCCTTCGAGAAGGCCACCGGCTGCGATGTGATTATCGACGATACCCCCGGCGTCGTGATCGTTAGCGGGTTCGATATGGTTCGCCGCGAGGTGGCCCGACGGGCACTAGAAAAACTGATCGCCGATGGCCGCATTCACCCGGCCCGCATCGAAGAGATCGTCGAGGAGACCCAGGCTGAGCAGGATGTCTATCTCAAAAAGATCGCCCAGGAAGCAGTGCAAGAGGTCGACATCAGTGGACTGCACGCCAAGACAACCGAGTTGCTAGGGCGATTGCGATTTCGTACCAGCTACAGCCAAAACGTTCTGCGACACTCCATCGAGGTTGCCTTTCTCAGCGGCATGATGGCCGAAGAGGTGGGGCTTGATGGCGACCTTGCCCGTCGCTGCGGACTGTTGCACGACATCGGCAAGGCAGCCGATCACGAGGCCGAAGGCGGACACCCCAAGATCGGCGCCGACTTGCTCAAACGCTATGGCGAAGGACCTGAAGTGGTTCACGCCGCCCTAGGACATCACGACGATATTCGCATCGATTATCCCTACACCGTACTGGTGGCCGCCGCCGATGCGTGCAGTGCGGGACGTCCCGGTGCTCGACGTGAGAATCTCGATCACTACATCAAGCGGATGGAAGAGTTGGAGTCGATCGCCAACTCGTTCTCTGGAGTAACGCAGGCCTTTGCAATACGCGCGGGTCGCGAACTGCGAATCCTTGTCAGCGCGAAGGACACAACCGATGAGTCGGCGGCCCGTGTATGTCGCGACATCGCCAAGGCGTACGAAGAACAATTAACCTATCCCGGCGAGATCAAAGTGACGGTGCTCCGCGAAACCCGTATTACGGAGATCGCAAAGTAAGTTCCTGGCAGGCTGCAAAGCAATGCACAGGGCAGGGGCATATGTATCTACACAAGTTTGCTAGCGTGTGAAAAGAAAACGCGACGGGTGGCCCAGCCGCGTAGTCGGCTGGGTCGCGTAGCGACAAGATGCCTTGAGAGGCGTGCAGCGGTACGGTTGAGTCGAGCCTTGGTT
>CAZNXE010000368.1:0-5476 GCA_964576465.1 uncultured Planctomycetaceae bacterium | reverse complement strand
GCCCACGGTCTGCTCTTTTTTAGGCGGGGGACCATTGACTCAAGTCCAATTCGAGCCACGGTCTCGGTAGCGAAAACGATTCGGCGGCATCCTTGGCCACCGTGAACGTCCTCAAAGGCGGGAGGCCCTCGAACATCCAGCTTAGACTGCCCGACCGGGGGGCCGCAACTGCCGCTGCCATGTATTTGAGGGGGTCGAATTCGTTGCAAGTTCCTCAGTTACGAAATTCGGTGTTTCTGCGTGTCCTAGGTGGGTTAGGCCAGCAAATCCTTGCGAACCTTGCCGCCCTTGACGATTTCGATCGGGCGATCGCCTGGGGCCATCAACTCTTTGTCTGCCACAATGCCCAGTTGATTGTAGATGGTGGTGGCAAGATCGGCGGGCCCAATCGGGTTGTCTTCCGGCTCGCTGGCCACCGCGTTCGATGAGCCATAGATCGCACCGCGCGTGGTGCCGCCACCGGCCACGACAACGCTAAACACCTTGGGCCAGTGGTCGCGGCCTCGGTTCTTGTTGGTCTTTGGCGTGCGGCCGAATTCGCTGGAAACCACCACCAGCGTCTCGTCGAGCAGCCCTGTGCGGTCCAGATCGGTGATTAACGTTGAGAACGCCTGATCGAACGCCGGCAAACTGTTCTTCATTCCGCCGGCGATATTGGTATGCATGTCCCAGCTGCCGTAGGTCAACGACACGAGCCGAACTCCAGCAGCCACTAGGCGACGGGCCATCAACATTCGTTGCCCGGCAGCATTGCGACCGTACTCATCGCGAATCGCGTCCGGCTCGGCATTGATATTGAACGCTTCCCGCGCTTCTTGTGAACTGACCAAGCTGTAAGCTCGATCGTAGAACGTGTTCATGGCGTCGAGCGAGTCTGACTTTTCCTTGGCCGCAAAATGAGCGTTGACCGCCTCGAGAGCCGTGCGACGACGTGTGAATCGCGCCTCGTCGACTCCAGCCGGGAGATTCAGGTCGCGGACCGTGAAGTTCTTGCTGGCCGGGTCGGAACCCAAACTGAACGGAGCGAACGACGAGCTTAGATAGCCGGTGCCAGCAAACTCGTTCGGCTGATTGGGGACGCAAACATAGGGCGGAAGATTGTTCCGCGGTCCATACTCGTGGCTGATGACACTCCCCATGCTGGGGAAAATGAGCGCCGGGCTGGGGCGATAGCCGGTGAACATGTTGTGCGTGCCGCGCTCGTGTGCCGCTTCGCCGTGACCCATCGAGCGAATGACGGTGATCTTGTCAGCAATGGCAGCGCACTTGGGAAGTGTCTGGCAGAAGACCTCGCCCGGGATGGCGGTCTTTATCACACCCAATTCACCGCGATATTCGATCGGAGCATAGGGCTTGGGGTCCCACGATTCCTGATGAGCCATGCCGCCGGGCATGTAAATGTGAATCGCACTTTTCGCCTTGGCTTCGATGGCCTGGTAATCTTTTTGATCGGCCTGCGCCGACTGGATTTGGAAGAAATCGGCCAGCGTGATACCAACGCCAGTCAATGCGCCGGCTGTGATAAAACCACGCCGATTCGGACGGTAGACATTGCGCTGCATGATGGTCTCCATAGAAATGGACCGTGGAGCGTCCAGCGACGTTCTCAATTGTGTGGCGGGATCAACGCAATCCTTAGCAGGTAGATGATTCACATCAGGCTCATCGGGAGAGCCCTCAATGTATCATGCTAGGAATCGCGCCAACGTGGGGAGGGAAGCTGTTGTTGGTAAACCAACGCACGGGAAGCAACGTAATACGCGAGCCTTTCAAGCCCATCCTACGACACATCCCGTATGACCGGCAGCCTAGCCGAACGATGGGCGGCTGTCAAAGAGTTTTTTGCGCGAGCATCCAGTGCGGTGCTGGAGTATCGATCACCAAATCGGTGACCTCAACTCGACTGCGCAAACACGAAGACGTGACCGCAAGATCAGTCTTAGGAAGAAGATACGACAAGCCGCCCAGTTGTATGGGAAGCCTTCGTCGAAGAGAAACCCGAATCCGGGATAAGTAGAGAAACCGAAGCGGTCGAGTGCTCGGTCGTAGTGGGGACTTGAGGCACTCAGCAATGCCGCATTGTTGCCTGCCCCGCACTCCCTGACATCGTGGCTGACACTGGTGGCTCTTAAAGCACAGGCCACCAGTGTCTAAGGCGATTCTTGATGAGATTCACGGAGTGATGACACCATCGCAATGCCATGAATCCGCGATCAACCCACAGCGGAAATCGCTGAATGGGGGTTGTTACCCAGCGGCTTGGCGAGGGCGGTTGGGGCCATGTTTGGCGACTGGTTGTCCAGTTCGGCACGAAGCACCAGCAGATCGGCAGGAGCTTCGATCCCCAAGCGGACCTTGTCGCCCGACAAGCGAACCACGGTCACGACAATCGAGTCACCAAGTTTGATTTTTTCACTTTGCCTACGAGATAAGACGAGCATGTTTCCACCTCCATGTAGAATAGTAGTGAAAGTATGTATACTATATTGAGATCTAGTTTGTCAAGCAGTTGCCCAAAAAATTCTCAGCAACTCGAACAGCCCGCAATCCTCTCCCCAAGGGGCTGATTCGCATGATTGGTCCGGGGATTGGCACTGCTTCATGGTTGTTGGCTTCGGCGGCATCGATCGATTTCACACCTGTCACGCCGCGGTTGAATCTGGATCAGTTGGCTGCCTCACTCGCAAGTTGGCCACTCGCAAGGCTTGGGGCGTTTTCCAGCAAGGTCTTTTGGAAGCGCTCGCCCGTCGATCCGTAGAACAGAATGGAGTTCCCGTCGGTCTCCCAGATTGCGGTATAGCGGACTGAACGTGGTCCGTGCAGGCAGAAATACATTCCGCAAGGAATACCGCCCCGCAGCAGCACCCGCTCGGTCATCGGGAATGCGTCAAATTCGAGTTCGTCGTGAATGCATAGTGTTTGAGTTACGTAGTCTCTTAGTTGGTCAAGTGTTTGCAGCTCGTGAGAACTGGTAACCATATGAGTTGTGATCTCCGGCTAGCGCGTGCCTTGAGAATGAAGATGAGGTGTTGTAGGCAGGCGGGATGAACAAGGGAGGATAGCGATAAACTTAGCTATCGGCAGAATGGGTGGTTTACTTGCTTGCCTATCGCGTCAATCTGAGGCGTATGAAGGTAATAGGAAGATTTCGATTGACGCTCATTCCGATTGGGCAAGACGATGATCACACCGGGGGTATCCCCGTAGCGTAGCAGCACCCACAGCGTCTCAACCCAGATCGCCATCAGGACACCGTTTGTTGGCACGATGCCCGTCGTTGCAAACAGCCCACGATGCGCGTTCCAGTAAGTCGAGGGTTACTTTTCCTCGGCGGAGTATTCCTCGAACGCCGCGGCCACGTGGCCCTCTTTCTCATCACCTTTGTGGAACAAGAAACGGTACCGCAGCACGATCGATTCGCCCTCGGGCAACGTGAACTCGCCGATGTGTTCTTCGGTGTTTTGGAAATGGTGCAGGCCGAACGGATTGGCTGCAAACAGCCCGTAGGTGCGAACGTGCCAAGTTGTTGGGTAACGGAAACTGCTGGGGTGATTCATCACGGCAACGCCCACCAGCTCATCGCCGACATGTCCGTGATAATCGACCCAAGGTGCAGGCTTTCCCCAAGCGGCGGAATTCGTGAGCCCGTCGGAATTGACGATGTGCCCCTTGGGTTGGTCCCCTTTTTGTTCGACGTCCATCGACGTGACAATGCGAATTCCCATCGTGCCTTCTTTCGTATCGCCGAAGACCACGGGCCCCTCGCTCGCCGTGAGGGTGATATCGAAGTCGATGCTACGACTGTCGTCGCTCGCGTTGAACGTGAGAACCCTTCGGTCCTCAAGATGCTTTTTCCCGTCGGCAGCGATCCAATCGTTCACGGTTTCGATGATCGCAGGCGGACCGCTCTCCGCCTGGACGAATTCGCGATGGACGATTTGTCCGCGTTTGCTACCTTCAGCCCAAAAGTCGACGCCGTTCACGTTGCCGTGGGTGAACCATAGCGACCGGTGGTGTGGGTGGTCCCACCGCTCGCCCTTGATCTTCTCCATGGGAAACGCCCGGGTGATCGGCTTTCCGGTCGGGCCAATGATGGGCCACAGAATTGGCTTCGCCCTGCTCTGGGTGATGTACTCCGTGAAAAGCTCGCCGTCGATCTTGACAATCTGCCCACTGTCGCTGGGCTCGATGGTGATTTCGCCCGCGGTGATTGATTGCGTTGCGGCAATCGATCCAACCATGGCAATCAGGCCAACGAGAATTCTTGGAAACAGGAAGAAAACGTGGAGCGTCGACAATTTGGTCATCGGGTACAAAAGTCCTTGTTGTCTGGAAGTCGGTTCAATCCCACGCTGCCGCAATGCAGTCGCGAGACCCGTATGATAATCGGCGCCGAATCGCGATTCCAGCCGTAGGGCCACTCTTGGCAACGCAAAAGGCGGTCTTGGGAGATCGTTTGGGCGATTGACATTGGCCTTGTATTATTCTTCTCCTGAAGCAAGTAGGAACCGCGAATGGACGCAAATGGACACGAACTAAAGAAGGCAATCTGCGTCTATTGGCGTCTATTCGCGGTTCAAAAGTTTGCGCAGCCCCGTCCCACTTCGGGCGGCGATTCAGTCCTTTCGGACACGAAATGTCTGTCAGATAAAGACTCTCCGCGTGGCCTCGCTGGGATCATGTCCTGCGTATCCAGATTATCGCACGATCTCGAGCGTGGGATGTTTTCGTCCGGTCCGCCACGCGGCGAATCGGCCTACAGCGGTTCCCGCGATTTCCAGCCTCAACAGGTTCGGCAGGGAATCGAGAACCTGCAAGCCCCGGGGCGTAATGGCTGTGCGATTCAGGGATAGGTACTGTAGCGTCGGAATTACTAGCAGGCTGTCCAATCCGAAATCGGTCACACGGCTGTCCGAAAGATCCAGCGACTGTAGCCCGCTCAGGACGGGTTTTTTTGCAACGAGATCCCTTAGTTCGTCGTCACCAACTTGGTTGCCACGAAGATTAACGCCAACCACCACTTCATGAATCTGGGCGAAGTCTTCCCCAATTTCTTCCCGCAGCCAGGTGAGTTCTTCAAGGTAGACATCGCCGGCGAGCGTTCGTACCCAAGCGACTACCTGCTGCTGCTCGATATAACGCTCGACCGACGAACTGAGCCAGCGCGTGCGGCTGGCGAGAAACGCGGAGTATTCCAGCGCCTTCTCATAGGCTTCCTGGATGGCACGAAAATCGGCCACATTCCCGCCCCGATCAGGATGCGCGTTGCGAACCTTCTCGCGATAAGCTTGCCGCACATCTTCCGGCGAGCACGGCAACAGCAGCCCTAGCGTGACCAAGAATTCGGGGCGTCGATCCATGAAGCTTCACTGTTGTAAGGGCAAGTTGCCGAAGTGTCTTTGGGAACTCAGTTCCAAGCATTCTCAGGCAAGTCACGCCGCAGGTCAAAGCCATCGCGTGTGTGCGGCAAGCCATC
>CAZNXE010000367.1:4138-5489 GCA_964576465.1 uncultured Planctomycetaceae bacterium | reverse complement strand
GTTGTTATGCGCTGCTGATGGGACGCACGGGGAGCGGGAAGACAACGCTGCTGGAGTGCGTCACCGGTCTCAAACGAATTGACTCGGGCCGCATCATTCTCGGCGATGTAGACGTTACGCAACTGCGGCCCGCCGAACGGAACATTGGCTACGTTCCGCAGGATGGGGCTTTGTTTCCCACGATGACCGTCGCCGATCACTTGGGCTTCGCGCTGGCCATTCGCCGCATGCCGCGGCAGCAGCTTGCCCAGCGTGTCGACCACCTTGCCCAAATGCTGGAGATCGACCATCTACTAAAACGATACCCCTCGAATCTTAGTGGAGGCGAGAAGCAGCGCGTCGCGCTGGGACGAGCGCTTTCGTTTGGCCCGGCGACCCTTTGTCTCGATGAACCCCTTAGCGCGCTTGACGAAGAGACGCGCTCACAAATTATCGATCTCTTGAAGCGTGTTCAACATGAGACCGGCGTGACATGTCTCCACGTAACCCACAGCCATGCAGAGGCCGGCTTGCTGGCCGATGTACGCATCGAATTGCGCGATGGCCGCATCGAGTCGGAGACCGTGTCGGAAAAGAAATCACCCAATGATCATAAAACTGGCGCGGCATCAGCGCCGCCGATCGACGCAAAACCCACCACGTCTCCCTAACCATGCCGCCAGAGAACCCCCATTCACGCGATCGCGGTTTGTCGGGTCGACACGTGGTTGTTATTCTGAATTTGGAACAATGATGTAGTTGGCGAGCAAGTCGCCCTTGAATCCAACATGCGGGCGTAGCTGAAATGATTAGGCTGAAAACTGCGACACGCGAATGCCGTTCCCACACCACCGTGCTGGCAGCAATTGGCTGCGCCCTGCTACTAGGTGGCGCGGTGGCGATGGCGTGTGATACGCCCGTCTATCGCTATGCGATGTACAACTGGACTGCTGAGTCATATGTGGTGGTCTACGCCTATGATGGTGAGCAAGACGCTTCGGACAACGCGGCGAATGAACAACTTGCCAATGCGGCCACGGCGATCAAGTCGGCGAATATCCGCTTCATGGCGATTGACGTCTCTGATCCAGACGATGTCCAGCGGTTGCCGCCGGAAATGCAGGAGGCCTTGGACACGGCGAGCGATACGTCGCTGCCAACTCACATCGTGTTTTCGCCACAGAAGCATGTGCTGCGCAACGAGCGGCTTGTTTCAGAGTCGGTCGAACAGCTTATCGCCTCGCCCGCTCGTTTGGAGCTTGCCGACTTGCTGCGGCAGGGTTGTGCCGGCGTCTTGATGTTGCTCGAGTGCGAAAACAAGGAAGCCAATCAACATGCCCTCAATGAGGCAGAGTCGGCGATCGCCCGAGCC
>CAZNXE010000367.1:0-4116 GCA_964576465.1 uncultured Planctomycetaceae bacterium | reverse complement strand
CAGCCATACACATTAGGTGGTACGGATGAGCAAGAGGCCGAACAAGAACCATTTCGGGTTGGCTTGATCGTGGTCTCGCGCGACGATCCTTCCGAGCAAGCGTTGGTGAGCATGCTGCTGGATGTCGAAGAGGACTTGGCCGAGTTTACCGAGCCCATGATCTTTGGCGTGTACGGACGTGCCCGCGCCGGATGGCCGTATCTTGGCAAGGGCATTACGGCGGAGAACATGAACGATTGTCTGGCCTATATGTCGGGGGCCTGTTCTTGCGAAGTGAAAGAGCAAAACCCTGGCATGGATCTTCTGGTGGCTGCCGATTGGGACGCCGCGGCGGAATCACTGGCGATCCAGTTTCAAGACGACAGTGCCGACGAGTATCTGCAAGCCGAGTCGCTCTTCCCGGTGGTGATCAACTCGCTTGACGACGACCAGCCAACGCCGAGTGAGTCGCAAGGGAACGAACAACTCATGGCGTCAGCCGCACCCGTGGCGGAAAGCACTTCACCACCCACCGCAAACTCCGATGTCCCTGCCCCAGAAAGCTCTTCTGGGGGGGCAACGGAATCAGTCGTCGAGCTGGCCCAGCCCAAAGCCTCAACGTTGGGCATTGGCTTGGTCGTCGTGGTTGGCGGAATGGTCTTCATTGTGATGTTCTCTAGCTTGTTGGTATTCCGAAACCGTGGTTCGTGAGCCTTGTGCGGGAAGCGCGTGTGATCCAACTCGAATCGGTTACCAAGATATACAGACGCGATGCAGAAGACGTCGTCGCGTTGAACGATGTTTCCTTGAAGATCGACACCGGCGAGTTCGTCTGCGTACGGGGGCCCAGCGGCTGTGGGAAGTCGACCATGCTCACGCTAATCGGCGGGCTAGGAACCCCCACTTCCGGTCGCGTGGTAGTCGATGGGAACGACTGGGCGGCCATGTCCACTGCCGAGCGGGCTAAGCAGCGTGCCACGACCGTTGGATTCGTGTTTCAACTCTTCCATTTGCTGCCGTACTTAACCGTTCTAGACAACGTATTGTTGGCCGAGACGCAAGCCAGCCGCGACAACCCTCGCGGTCGCGCCGAGCAACTTCTGGAGCGGTTCAACCTGTCGCATCGGCTTACGCATCGACCGGCGGAATTGAGCATTGGTGAGCGGCAACGTGTTGCCATGGCGCGGGCATTGTTCAATGAACCGCGATTGCTATTAGCCGACGAGCCCACGGGAAATCTCGACCCCGAGAACGCCAAGGCCATTACGAGCTATATCGAAGAGTTCCACCAAGGCGGCGGCACGGTCGTTTTGGTAACGCACGACGCAGCCGCGGCGACCATCGCCGAGCGAACCATCGTGCTGCGAGATGGGTCCATCGTTGAATCAGACGCCGCAACGACGGCAGACACATAGTGCCATCACCCGCCGGAGACGGGTGCCACGATCACCAGTTCGTCCCCTTCTCGAAGCGTCGGGTTCTGGTGTGTGCCAAGTGTTCCGAGATGCTTGCCTGAGACGGCCACTAGACAACTGTCCGGCAATTGGGCTTCTTCCGGTGTCTGACTCGCGATCTCAGCAAGCGCATCATTCAGCGTGCTGGATTCGGCAAGCGTCAACTGCTTGGGAATGGCCTCGGCCAGATGGTAACTTCGCCCCGAGACTACTACTTCGATGAGCATCGTACAGGCCGCCTCCTCAAAAATCACAACAATTTAGCTTGATGATTTGGGATGGTCCGCTGAGCGGTGCATGGAGCCGCACACAGGACATTTCTCATCGCGCTGCAAATCCATCATTCGCGTTCGGCTGTCGTGCCCGTCGAACATGAGCATGCGACCTGCCATCGACTGGCCGGTACCGCTAAGTATCTTAATCGCTTCCAACGCGGCCAACGAACCGATCGCCGATGAGATGGCACCCACGACCGGGAAGAACTCTTCAAATTCCGGTTCATTGGGATAGATGCACCTCAGACACGCCGTTCGCCCCGGCTCGACGACAATCAAAGAGCCCATCATGCCCCACTGTGCGGCGTCGACCAGTGGCTTGCCGGCTGACACGGCGGCTTCATTCAGCAACATTCGTTCGGCGAACGATGGTGGACAGGCCAGAATAATATCAACTTCCCCGGCCAACTCGCGAGCTTCAGCTTGTTCCGGCTCGTGATCGATGGCGACCACTTCGACGTGGTGGTTCATCGCGCGAAGCGTTTCGGCAAAATGCGGCGCCCGGGGCTTTCCCACCACGGCTTCGGAGCCCAATAGCTGGCGATTCAAATCAGGCACAATCATCGGGCCCCCGTGCGCGATCACCAGACGTCCCACACCCGCCATGGCCAAGCACAACGCGGCTGGTCCGCCCATGCCTCCCACGCGCGTGATCAGCGCGGACGAATTCTTGAGCCGCTGTTGGCCCTGATGGCTTAGAACTGCCGGCCCCATTTGTCGGGCGTAGCGTTCCAGTTCCTCTGGCGACAAATCGTGCTGTGTGATGGCAGGTGTCCTCGTCAAATCTCACCAAACATGGCGGAGACTGTCGCACAACGCCCGGTCGCAAAACCGGTCTCGGTTGGTAAACGTCATGGCATTCTAATCGAACCCACATTTCTTGCGAGTGTCGGCGCCAAGTTTGAAATCCAGCCTCTTGGGGGCATCGGACCGTCGTGCTATCCTCACTTCGTTGCTGATCTAGAACCTGAACGTGTCGGAGTCTCGACGATGAATGCGATGGCGTGGTTGACGATTGCGATTGTGTTTGAAGTGCTGGGCACTACGTGCATGAAACTCTCCATGGGTTTCACAAAACATGGATCTTCCAGCCTTGATGGACCATCCAACCCTGCGGTCGTCGAGCCTGCGAACGTGACTTCATGAGCGCTGCACTCGTTATCCGCCCGGCCGATGAAAAAGACCGTCTCGCGACGCTGGAAAACACCTGGCGCTATTGGGGCGAGGGAAAAACCCGGGACGAATTCGTCGAGAACCGCCTGAACTCGCCGCAATTCCAGCGATCGCAGCGCTTCGTCGGACTGGTAAACGATCACGTAGTCGTATCATTGGCCGCCTACACGTGTCAGTTTCAATCTGGCGGCGATGTGCTTGACGGGATTGCCATCGGGTCGGTTTATACTTGCGAGGAACATCGCGGGCACGGCTATGCCTCGCAACTTTTGGCCCATGTCGATCAGCACTATGCGGACGCGGGTGCAAAGCTAAGCGTTCTCTATTCCGACATCCCACCGGCTTTTTACGAACGCCACAACTACATTACTTGTCCGTCCTGGCTAGGGCAGGCAGAAATCAATCCCGACAATTCCCCGAATGCAGAAGGTTGGCAACTCAAAGCGTTCGATCCGACCGATTCGCTTTCGACACTGGAAAGGCTGTACACCGACGATCAAAGTACACGGGCCTTGTCGATTGTCCGACCGCGTGTCTATTGGGAGTTCACGCTGCGTTACCGCAAAGACGATCAATTTTATTGGCTTCTCGACGGCGATGCACAATGCCGGGGGTATGTGCGATTGGCGGTCGGCAGAGACCAGGAATTAAGGATCGTTGACCACGCGCTGTCGCCTCGAAGTGATGCGATGGAACGGGCACTCTATTCGTCGGTGAAACGGCTAGCCGCCGAGCGGGGAATTGGCAGCGTACAAGCATGGATTCCAAATACACCAGCAGCCCGGGAATGCTTTCAGGTTCTTCCAAGAGACGAAGAAGTCACGATGCTCAAGGCCCTGGACAAGCAATTCCTGCCCACGCCAGCAGCCATCGAATCGGGCGAATTCTTTCACGAGGTGGACCACGTTTAACAATGTGCTCCGTTCACTGGTGGTGTAGAACGCCGGGGGTCACGAGATTGCTTGCTGTTCCAACACGTCGCCGAATGTGACATCGCTTGCGATCGCGAGATGTACGCGCCGCAGAAACTCGTCGCGCCCGATTTCGACCGCTCCCATGCGAGCCATATGGGGCGTGAGTTGCTGGATATCGAGCAATTGAAAACCTCGGGCCTTCAAGTGGTTGACAAGGTGGACAACGGCCACTTTCGAGGCATCGCGCTTGTGGTAGAACTTCGATTCGGCCGCGAACATCGCACCGAAGGCGACTCCGTAGGTGCCGCCGGCGAGTTTTTC
>CAZNXE010000366.1:0-5500 GCA_964576465.1 uncultured Planctomycetaceae bacterium | reverse complement strand
CGAAGAATCCACGGAGCAATGAAGCGGATTCTAGGCGAGCGGCGAATGAGAATATCCCAACCCGACGCGTGAGCGAGGGACCAACCGGGAATACACTGCGTTCCCTCGCTTACGCGTCGGGTTGTGATTGGTACGTTCTTATCTGCCGCACGCCCTATTGACCGACTTCGATCTTAGCCCAAAACGGGTGTTGGCGGTCGCCCCGGGTGCGTACGTCATCGAGAATGACAGCCACCTTGGGTCGGATGTATGCGTCGTCAAGCGGGACTCGCCGTCCGTTGACCGTTAACTTCACGCGTTGAGTGAAGTCGACCAACTGCGGCGACAGCCACACCGAAAGATGATCGCCGCCGGTTTTTAGATGAACCGACTTGCGACCGCTGATTCGCCCCTCGACTCGCATCGGACGGGTGCCTCGTGGAACAGGCCAGTTCTTCGGGTCGACGATGACCTTTTCGGGAAAACCGTTTATTTCGACCCACCAGAAGTAGTTGTCCCATGGCCGCATGGTGTTGCAGGTGAATTCGCGCGGGAAAAAGTCGCGTTGTTTGCGGCCCATCCAATCGAAGATGCGAAGAATTTCGTCGGAGAAATGCTCGTGTCCCCGACCGCGATATTCGACCATGGTCACGTCGAAACCGCGTTTCATATAACGATCCAAGTCGCGGGCATTGTGGATCGACTTGCCACCGTCTAGCTCGCCTCCGACAAGGTAGAAGGGCACGTGCTCGGCGTTGGGCCAATAGTGCGTGCAATACTTATCCGAGATGGCAACAATGGGAATCACGCCGGCCCACAAGTCGGGATGCGCGAGCCCCAAATCCCAGGCCGCATCGCCCCCCATCGAGTGCCCGGAAAGGAACACGCGATCGGTGTCGACGGCAAAACGCCGGCAAGCGTCTCGCAAACAGTGAAGCACCAGGGCGTGCGTACGTGCTGAGTATTGATACTTGTTCTGACCTTGCCGCCCCCACTGAGGCGCGACAACGATATACCCGTGCCGCGTGGCATGACCAAGGCGCATCCCCTTGGCATTGCGAACTCCCGCCCACCAGTCGATTTGCTGTAGCGCGGTCGTGCTTCCGCCATGCAGCGTTACGACGATCGGATATCGCTTGTAAGGATCGTATTCCGGCGGCAATTGAATGTAGTAGCTGAACTCGGGGTCGGGGTCCACGCCGGGCACGCTCATCTTGAACAGCCCCGGCTCATCGGAATCGGCCGTGGGAGCAGGGTAGGGGGGCTTCATATGCGCGATCAACGTGGCCACGGTCTCTGGAACCGCCCCTTCCTGGGTCATGATTTCTTCCACCAACACATCGCGTTTAATCTTCGTTGGCTCGTTGAAATAGTTGACCAGCAGATCGCGAATCCGAACCATCGACAGTGCCGTGGGAAGGTTGTCATTGGCATCGTTGCTGCCGGCAAGCCAGCCGCTGATGGCCAACGCCAACTTCTCGGTGGGCAGCATTTGCGGGTCGCTTGCGAATTGTCGATAGGCCCTCAGTCGCCCAAGCGTCTCGTTGTTTAGTTCGGCGAAGATCTCATCGCGAATGGGTTGTACGCGTGCCGTGAGATCGTCGTTGCCCACTTCCGCCAGATGTTCGTCTAAAAGACTCAATAACCGCTGCCCCAGGTCGAATTCCTCACGATAGCCATCGCGCAACTCGCGGACCTCTTGCAAGATCTCGCCGGCGATGTTCTCCGAGGGAAACTTTTCGAGCAACTGCTGGACCAATTGATGCTGGCCCGCTTCGCGACGCAAGGCAATCTCTCGCAACCCGCGACGGGCGTTCATCTGCTTCAGATCAATCACCACGGGTTGAATCTGCGATTTAAGATCGGGAAAGTCTTTCACGATTTCTTCCAACGCTGCTCGAGCGTCGGAATAGCGTTCGCTTTGGATGTAAAGCCGGGCGAGTTTCAAGCGATGTTCGACATTCTTCGGATCGAGTTGGCGCGACAACACGGCGTCGAGCGTCTCGCGTGGGATCGAACTTGTAGCAATTCGCATGTCCCAAATGTGCGACAAGCCTTCGACCTTGGTCCAGGTGGGAGTAACTTCGGTGATGCCTTGAATGACATTCAGTTGCCCCTTTGAAGAGCCCATGCGAAACACGCGGCGCCCGAACTTGTCGAACTGTCCGATATCGAGAATGAACCCCACGTTGCCGATGCGATGGCCGTTGCGAGGCACCTTCTGATAAACACGGAACCTTTCCAGCACCTTGCCGGCACCACCTTCGCGAACCTCCAGAATCTGACGCTTGGGGACGAACGTGCGGCGCAGGTTGTCGTCGACCATGGTGATTAACCGCGGCCTCGGCGCCCCGTCGGCAGGAGGGGCTTTGCGGGGATCGTCGGCCAAACCGGCGATCGTGCCCACGGCGCCGTCCAGCACGCGCCCGTCACGAAGAATAATTTCCGCGGAGACCGCCAAATGCGCGCTAAACGTCAGCGCGAGCAATGCCGTCGCGAACATGAATCGGTAGCCGAGGGGAGTCGGAATGGCCATCGCCTGGGGCTCCTGATTCACTGCGCCGCCGCATCGCATCGCGGTCCACACCTCGGAGCCCATTCTCCGAGCTGAATTCGCTGCCCGGCGCGATTTCCGAGTCGCGAAATCGCCGGTGGTTACTTTCCGAACGAAAGAAGCTCGGCAGCACCAGAATACACGGAAGATGCGAATGATCTCTCCGCGCCCGCAATCGTCGCAAGCGATGCAACTTGTTTCTGTTCCAAACCTTATTGTCGCACGCAGTTTTCGTCTGTCAACGTTTTTGCGAGTCTCGCGATTGGGGTTCGACCATTGACACGCCCCGCGGTGGCCGCACAATTGGGTAAGGCAGGCAAACCTTAACGAGGCCTCTGGTGATATCGAGAAACATACTGAATGTGCTGGTTATGGCGGCCATCTTTCTGCCGCCAGCCGCGCTGGTAGCCTGGGGAATCGCGCGTCTACTTGACGCCATGGGAGACGAGGCGGGTGCGCGTGCGGTCGACTATGTGGCCATCGCCGTGGGTGGCCTGTGGGCCGTCGATCTCGTGGTACTGGTACTGAGTCTCGGCATCCGCAACCTGCAGATTGAGCCCACGCGAGATGACGAGATCGAGTAGCCCTCTGGCTGGCCCAATCTCCATCTAGCTGGCGTTCCTGTTACTCAAAACACGCATTAGGCGTGCGGCAGATAAGAACGTATCCAATCCCAACCCGACGCGTAAGCGAGGGAACCCAGTGTATTACCGGTTGGTCCCTCGCTCACGCTTCGGGTTGGGATATTCTCATTCACCGCTCGTCTTAAGAGTCAGTCGCCAGCTTGTATCCATGCTTCGTCGAATGCGGCATGCTTCATCGTCTTGCCGTCTTCGACCGAGTAGGTATAGACGCAGTGCATGTTTCCGTCGCGCGATTGGATGATCGCCGGATAGTGGTATCGGCCCTTGGGCTGTTGCTCCAAGTGTCGGGTCCATTTCCAGGTCTTCCCCTCGTCATCAGAGATCGATACGGCAAGGCTATCGCGGTTGCTAAAAGTATCGTTGTAGACCAACGCCCAATGTCCGTTGGCCAATCGTACCGCGTCCAATCCCGAGCCGGGATTGATGATGTCGATCGTGCCGACGGGCCCCCAATGCACTCCGTCATCGGTCGACTCGCAGACGCGGATTTTGTTCAGCGGGCCATTCTCTCGCATGTAGGCCACGAGCGTGCCGTCGTCACGTCGCAACACCACGGGCTGAATGTTGCCGAACCCCACCAGCGGTTCGCTGGCGGACCAGGTTTGACCGTCGTCGTCGCTAATGGCCATTAGCGATACAGAATAGGTGTCGGTGTACAGCGGCAACAGAATTCGCCCGCTCGGCAACACCGTCGGCTTGCATCGCGGCTGCCATCCGAGCCGTGTGGAGAGTTTGTCTTCCACTTGCTTGCGAACGTAGGCGGCGAACAGTTTCGCGCGCGGCGAAAGTTTCTTGGTGGCCTTCATGCGCTCGTCGAGCCCGGTGAGCATCTTGTTCTTAAAGTCGAGCGGCACCAGTGGGATAACGCCTTGCCAGTCCCAGTTCGGCGGTCCGTCACTTTCGTAGTCGCTCGAGATGCGATAGCACGTAAGGCACGACTCCCAACTGTTGGCGATAACCAGAGGCCAAAACACCCACAGGCGGTCTTGATCGTCGATCATCATGCACGTGTTGCAGTCGGGAAAGCCGGGATGGTCGGCCATGATGAACGGTTCACTGTAGGCATCATCCCCGGTGCGAAGGCGTGCCCCCAACACCTGCACGTCGTCTGCCGTCCGCTCGCCCGATCCGCGATACCACGAAACAAGGAAGTCACCACTGGGACATTCCACGATGCCCGGGGCGTGGTTGTGCTTTGCGTTCAGCGGAAAAACCATTCTCTCGGCATAGAATGGTTCATCGGCCGAGGCTGCCTGCGAGACCATGGAGATGACTAGCGCTGCAAGTGTGACGCGGAATAAGTAAGACCGAGACTGCATGATGCTCTCCGTGGTTATCTTCAAAGCGAACGCTCTTGGAATCACGCGGGCGTCGCTGTGCTGTTGGTGTTCAATTGCATGTCGGTGCCGGGCACGCTAAGGATAAAGTCTTTGCCGAACGCCATTGAGGGGGTGGCGAACCCCGGTTTTGTGTCGCCGGCGAGTGTACGTTCGACGGCTGCCAAAGCCGTGTCAACCGTAAGGGTGTAGCCTTCGGTGGTTTCCAAGGTGCCCTCAACGCTGCGACCTGCGTCGTCGCTCACACGGCCCCAAATCGAACTGCCTCCGCGTTTTCTCATCGCCTCATCGGGGCCATGTTTGGTCACTTCAATCCACCACCGCAGAAGTCGCTGCACACCCCCGATGCCCGCGAAGCGAAACATCCAACCCATTCTGCGCGCGGCGAAGATCTGCATCCGTGGCACGACCATGTAGGTTTCGATATTCGGAATGCCGGTCGAATAAAAGGCACTCGCCACGTCGCCCCAGGGAATGGTCATTGCCAAGCGGGGCCCTTTGCGAAATGGCACCCGCATCGTTTTCCAGGCATTGGGAACCGGGGTGATCTTTCCGTCGATACGCGCACGACCGCCGGTGGGCAAGTTTTCGATCATGGTTTTGGCTGTCCCGGGGCTTGCTTCGGAGATTGCCTCGAAGGCCAGTTCAAGCCGGGTCGCGGTTGGCAGTGCAGCGGCAAGCGACGCCGCGAGACAGTCGGTTGGCACCACATCGAACCCGACCGCCGGCATGATTGTGATTCCCGAGGCTCGCGCGCGTTCGTCATAAGTGGCGCACGTTTCAATCACGTCGATTTCGCCCGTGATATCCAAGTAGTGAGCGCCGGCCCTTAGACATGCCTCGACCATGGGGACCGATGTTTTCGAGAACGGTCCGGCGCAGTGAACGACCGCGTGGATCGCTTCAAGGTGACTTGCCACTTGATCGGTAGTTGCAGCAAGATCAAATACACGGTGGGGACAATCCAGCTCCCCGGCAAGTTGCTC
>CAZNXE010000365.1:0-5512 GCA_964576465.1 uncultured Planctomycetaceae bacterium | reverse complement strand
ATGGCCGAATGATCGGCAACGTCGGACGCCGTACACCAAATCTCGGCGCCAGATTCTTGCAACTTGGCAATCTCATCGCCGGGGCCGCCGCCATCTTGGGCGGTCTGCTCCGAGAGCCCCCTTCTGCCCACGAGGACAAGCCTCGCGGAATAATGTTCGACGAGCCACTTTGCCAGCGCCAGCCCGAGGCCACCCAAACCTCCGGTAATCAGATAGACGCCGTCGCATCGCAGTGGCGAATCGCTCGGACGCAAGTCGGGAAGACTTGCGCGACAAACGCTCGAAACGAATCGTCGATCGCCACGGTAAGCGATTTCTGCCGCTGTGGAATCGTTCGACAGTTCAGCAATCAAATGATCAGCGTCCGCATCGCATGAAGCTGCCTTGCGATTCTCGTCAGCAAAATCGACTGCGCGAAATGAAACTTGGGGCATTTCGAGCGCCGCCACTTTCAGCAAGCCCCATGTGGCCGCATCTTCCGGCGATGTGCATTCGTTTTCATTTGCGACATCGATCGCGCCACGAGTGACAACGGTCAGTTCCGGCGGCTTGGTCGCCCGAAGCCGATCAATGGCCTTGACGAGATGCAACACACTTCGGAGGCCAACGTTCAGCCGATAGTCGAGTTCATCGGCCGAGCGGCTCGCCTGAACGCAGTATCCGCCGAGGTGTACGATCCGCAGCGGAGACGGACCGTCGTCGACCTTCTTCAAAATCGCCACGTAGTCGTCTGTCGATCGCGGATCGAGCTGGAAGCGGTTCTTGCCGGTTTCGCGAAACGATCCGCCAAGTCGTGCCACGAATACTCTGGCCCCCGCGGAGTTTAGTCGGGCGGCAACGCCTTCGGCGATCGACATCGATGCATCGTCAGGGCCATGGATCAACAGCACGTGTGTCGCCGCCGGAAGGACCGTCGACGCAATAATCTCCTCCGGTTTCCAGCACACTTCGTAATACAGGCGGTCGGTTGAATCTGCTGCCTGCGTCGTTGCAACGTCGCCATTGACTGGAATCGTCGACGCGACTTCCTGATTCGAGACACTGACTACAGAAGAACGTTGTGGAACCGTCTGCCGGGCAATCGGTAGCCAGTATTTCTCACGCCTTAGAGGAGAGGGAGGCAGCGGGACACGACGCCTTGCAGCCTCACCTTCGAGAGCGCTGAAGTCAACGTCGGATCCAAGCACGTAGAGTTGGGCAATCAGATGCAACGCAGGATTCCACGTTTGGGCATTCCAAGCGTTTGGGTTGCTGTCGGCGTCATCAACCTCGCGGTGCGCCGCGAGTGATGCGGCTTCGTTGTCGGTCGACCGCTGCATGAGATCATTCACGATCGACCCTGAACACCAACCAAGCACAACGTATTGCACAGCCTGGGGCAACTCTAGTAGTAACTTGCTTGCCTGTTCGGCTTGTCGCGTACGCTGCGATTCGTCTCTGGGAGACTCCAGCCGCACGAACGATGCCACGTCACTTGGTGCGCAACCATCCTCATCGAGCGGAAGGTGCGAATCGAGCGCGGCGGTCATCTGTTCACCGCTGGCTGCCACGACTGCCATGCGAATCGGAAGGTGCCACCGAGCGGTGTTGGCAGTGAAGCAGACATCCGCGAGGTTCTCTTCTGGATGCTGGATGATCCAATCGCGGTAAGCGTGGCTCAATCGACCAAGCCGTGCGCGGTCGTGCGACGATAGTGTCAACAGGTGAACAGGCCGGGTGGACGCTACGCTCGGCGTCTGGCGAGGTGGTTCTTCGACCACCACATGAGCATTGGTGCCGCTAAAACCGAAGGCGCTGATTCCGGCTCTGCGGGGATGCATGCTTTGCCGCCAGGGCTGAAGGTCGGTCACCAGCGACAGTGGTCCATCGGCTAAATGAATGCGCCGGTTCGGTTGGCTCACATGCAAGCTTGGCGGTAGCTGCTCATGTTCAAAACTCAGCAACACCTTGATTAGCGACGCCATCCCTGCCGCGGCATCGAGATGACCCAAATTGCTTTTCACCGATCCCAAGCCACAGGGCTCTTTCCGCGAAGTATTCTCTCCCAGAGCTGTCGTCAGTGCTTGGGCTTCAATCGGATCGCCCAACACCGTGCCGGTGCCGTGTGCTTCGATATAGCTGATCGAATCAGGAGCGACATCCGCGTCACTCCAAGCGGAGCGTAAGACTTCGACTTGCGCCTTTGGGCTGGGTGCCGTGAGACCATTGGTCCGGCCATCGTTGTTCACCGCCGTGCCTTTGATGACACCATAAATACGGTCATCGGCGGCCATCGCGTCTTGCAGTGGACGCAGCAGCACAACGCCCGACCCTTCGCCGGGCACGAAGCCATCGGCCCCGTCGTCGAACGGACGACATCGACCGTCTGTCGAAAGTGCCCCCAACTCTCGCAGCGCCTGATAGGCTCCCAGCCGCAAGTGCAAATGCACCCCGCCGGCGAACGCCCAGCGACACTCGCCACGTCGCAAACTCTCAGTGGCCAAATGCAACGCCACTAGCGACGACGAACATGCGGTGTCGACCGGCAGGCACGGACCACGAAGATTCAGACAATAGGCCAACCGGCTGGCAACCGAAGCCGCCGTACTGCCGGTGGCCGAGTGTTCACTGAGAAGTTCCGTCGGGACATCAAGCAGATAGTCATTCGTGCCGCAACCCACGAACACACCGCACTTCGATTCCGACAGCGCCGCTCCGCCATAGCCAGCATGCTCGGCAGCCCGATACGCCACCTCCAAGAACAAACGTTGCCGGGGGTCCATCTGTCGGGCCTCAGCCGGAGAGATGCGGAACATCTGAGGATCGAATGATTGAACGTCCCGCAAGAACCCTCCCACGGGCCGATCGTCGCCGAAGCGTTCGACGATCCCCGGATCGTACGAGCGGGCAATCTCCCAACGTTCGTCCGGCATGGCAGCAACGCAATCGATCCCGTCTCGCAAGATACGCCAATACCCCTCGGCGTCGTCACAACCAGGAAAACGACAGGCATAGCCGACGATGGCGATATCATGTCCAGCGGTCTCCGATCTCGACGCATTCGGAGAGACAGCACCACGCGGTTGCAAAGGAGTGGAAGTTCTGCTTGCCCCTGATCTAGTTGCTTCGTGCGTCTCGAAGCAATCCGCGTAGCGGCGTGCCAATTCATCGGCCAGTGCATGGACAGTTGGAAATTCGTAGACCAGCGAAACGGCCAGTTTGGGCAAGCGCAGGCGTCCGCGGAGTGCGTCGATTGCCTCTTCGGCCAGAAGCGAGTCGACGCCTAAATCGCGGAAGCTCGCATCGATGTCGATTTTCCGCAGCTCTTGATCCAAGACGACGCCAAACACTTCGTGAACGACCGTTCCTGCAACCACATTCACTTCGGCGTTGCAATCCTCAAGCGGTCTGTCTCGCTTTGTCGTGGCTTGAACTCTATTTGGAGAATTCGCAATGCCGTCGCGCGGGCCGGGATTCAAGGACGATAGCGAACGAACATCCTCGGCATCTGAATCAATCGTATCGCCAGTGCTAAGGTCTTCGTGACGCAATTGAAAAATGGCTTGTTGCCCTCGTGTGCAGTTCAAGGCGGCAAGGAGTAACCGGCGTCCTAGTTTCGGTTCGATTAGCAAAAGTCCGGCCGATTCGAGCTTCTTTTGGGTGGCCATGTCCGACGCCATTCCGACACCACTCCATGGCCCCCAGTTGATGCACATCACATGACGCGCCCCTTCAGCCTGGCGAGCGGCGGCGTAACCGTCGAGAAAGGCGTTCGCCGCCGCGTAGGCCGACTGGCCAACGTTGCCCGCTAGCGATGCCAATGAGGAGTACAACAGCAACACGGCAGGCGGGTCGTCGCGCGTCAGTTCGTCGAGCCATCGGGTGCCCTGTACTTTTGCCCGCATCACGCGCCGCAACATCGTGTCGTCGACATTGCGCAACAACGCATCGTCGGTCACCCCCGCGGCGTGGAAGATGCCATCGATCGGCCCATATTGCTTCCGAGCTGTTTCCAACGCGGATGCCAGCGCGTCGCGGTCGCCAACATCGGCATGAATCACCAGAACCTTGGTCCCCGTGGACCGCAATGCATCAACCGCCGTGGATTTGCCAGAACCAGCACTTCGAGAGATGAGCACCAACTTCGGCTTGCCACGTGCGGCCAACATGCGCGCGGTCTCGATTCCCAAGCCTCCCAGCCCGCCGGTGATGAAGTACACCCCGTCGGCCGGAAGGTTCAGTGCCACTGATGCGTCAGGAACCTTTGAACGCACAACGACCGGCTCCCAAAGTTGACCGCCGCGAAGGGCGATCTCTGGATGTTGCAGATCGCTCGCGATGAGCCGGCTGATTTGTTGGGCCGAGGCGAGCGTGTCCAACATTCCAGGCAAATCAACGCTTCGCACCTCAAATGTTGGCAGTTCGAGACGCGCCGTACGCATTAACCCGAGAATTGCCGTGGCGGCCGGATCGATCACGGTGTCATCAGGTGCTACCCGTGAAGCAGCGAAGGTGACCGACCACAGTGCCACTGCGGGAGTACGTTCTGGTAAGTCCTTTCGCCGCGCCACGGCGCGAAGCAGTGCCGCCGCTGTTTCGATGTAGTGCCTTGTCCGAACGTCAAGTGGCCGCCGATCTGCGTAGCGTTCGACCGATTGATTGCCCTCCGAACCATTGAGCAAGACGATGCCAGCCAACTCCCCGGCGTGGTCAAGTGCCGCGTCGAAATCGCTTACGGTGTCTCGCTGCTGGCCGGTGCCAAGGGTGATCGATCGAGTGCCATGCGTATCGATGTAGACCGACGCCAGCAGGGTCGTGTGACCCATCTTGCCAAGCTGGGCGACAAGCTCTCGGCCCGTGCCGGCTGCATGGTCGATGATCAGCCAAGTGCCTTTGGACCTGTGATCGCGTGACGTCACGTCCACCGGACGCCACTCTGTTTCATGTAGCCATCGGGCCGCTTCGGCTGCATCTTGGGCGTGTTGCACATCGACTTGTGGATCAAGCGTTGTGTCGCGCTGTTCCTCTCCGACCCAATAGCGTTGGCGTTGGAAGGGGTAGGTTGGCAGCGGGAGACGGCGACGGGGGTGGGGAGCGTGGAACGACTCCCAGTCGAGATCGATGCCGGCGGTGTAGAGCTGCGCGGCGGTGGTGCTCAACGTGTGCCAATCATCACGACCGCGGCGTAGGCTCGATGCGACCTGTGGCGGTGGGCTTTCGCGGTGCAGCGGTTGGCAAACTTGTGTCGACAGCGATGTGAGCGTGGTGCCGGGGCCCAACTCCAACAGCACGTCGAAGCCGTCGCGGAACAGGGCTTCGACACACGCGGCGAATTGGATGGTGTTGCGAGCTTGGGCAGACCAATAGTCGGCCGCCGAGCCAAGCTCCGTGGACCACGGGGCGCCGGTGAGATTGGTGATCCAAGACCGTTGCGGTGGATGATGCGGCAGTCGCGCCGCCGCCTCGCGCAGCGAATCGAGCATCGGCTCCATGCGCGGTGAGTGGAATGCGTGCGAGACTTCTAGACGCTGAC
>CAZNXE010000364.1:0-5559 GCA_964576465.1 uncultured Planctomycetaceae bacterium | reverse complement strand
AACTCGCGTGGCCTCCCGGCGATACTGTCGAGCATCAGGCCGGCCAGATTATGTGCCATAGCCGCGCGGAGGCCAACATAAGATGTTGTGAGGCGTGGATTGATCTCGAGCACCACGTCATCCTTGCCGCACGAAGCAGCGCCGAGAATCAGATCGACGCCAAGATACCCACGGGGCAGGGGCAATGTGTTGATGGCCTCTCGGGCAAGCCGCGTTGCTCGCTCCGACAGCGATTCCTCTAGCGGCAACGAACCACCGCGATAGTGCATGGTTCCCTCCACGGTTTCCATCTCCTGTCGACATGGCGGCAGGGCGAGATTGCCCTGGGGACCGCAGAGAAAGGCCACGCTGACCGCCATACCGGCATGAAATGGCTCCAGCCGAATTGGTGTCGGCGGTCGAACTTGCGCGGCGGTTCTGGCGTCTGACACCAAGAGAGTCTGTTGGGCCCCTGCTCCATCCAGCGGCTTCATCACCGCGGGATAGGGGAATTGTTCCGGAATCGGATCATCGCTCTGCAAGGCGACTCCCTTTGGAACTGGAACCCCGTGGCGATCGAGATGCATAGCCAGCGCGTGCTTGTCGCTAGCCAGCGCAATCAATGTTGGATCGGGGCCCAATAACTGACCACCCGCCTCGAGCACGCGTGTAGCCGCTAGATAGAGCTGATTCTGAGTTTCCGGTGCGATGACCAGCGTTGCGTCGGCAGATGCGGCCAAGTAGTCGAATGCGACCCGGTGTTCGACCATGGTCGAGACCGTTCGCAAGTGCATTGGCATCGTGGGAGGCAAGCCAAGCCGGTCGTCCCATAGTCCTACGAGTTGGGAACCATGCACCTTGGCGAGATCGGTGGCGATTGCCTGAAACATCGCCAGCCCTTCGGCGCGCAGTTGCGCCAGGGCCGCTTCGCTTTCCCCAGCACTCAGGAGACCTCCGCCGGTGATGTACTCGTAAACGAAGATCCGCATCGCCGTTAGAAGATTCCCAACTGGTCCTTCGCGTCTTCGGTCATTCGGTCTGGCGACCAAGGTGGGCTGAGCACGACTTTGATCTCGACTTCGCCGACGCCTTCCAGCTTACCGATCTCGTCTTTCGAGTTCTGTACCAACTGCGGCGCCGCCGGGCAAGCCGGGCTTGTCATCGTCATTTCGACGTTGACGGTGGAAACATCGTTTTCTTCTTTGATGTCCACCGAATAGATCAGCCCGAGATCGACGATGTTGACGAACAACTCCGGGTCGATCACCTTCTTGAGTGCCTCGAATACGGTGTCTTCTTGAATGGACATGCTGGGCCTCGTTGTGTTCGATCGCATTCTTGTAAGAACAGGTCTTTCCGTCGGTGGCGTCGGGTTTGTTCAGCCTCGCAGCCGAACGAAAACCTCGCCCCCTTCGACTTTCACTTCATGGCTTGTTGTGGGCGATGTGGCCGGCATCGTCACTGCGCGCCCGTCGCGAATATCGAAACGGGCTCCGTGGCGGGGGCAGATGATATCACATCCGTCCAGTTCTCCCTCGGCAAGTGGGCCGCCGTCATGGGTGCAGACATCATTGATGGCATAAAACGTGCCGCCTACGTGAAATAGGGCCACCAATTGATCGTCGATCTCGACAACCGTTTTACCAGGGTCGGCAAGATCCGCCACTTTGGCCACGCTAACAAATTCGCTCATGGATGAATGGTTCAATATTTTCGATGGCTTGCGGGAAACGATCTGATCGAAAGAGCCTTGGCGTAACAAACCGGCGACTAGGTGAAATCGCGGACGCGTTGACCAATGGCCTCGCCCAACGCATCGCGAACGCTCTCAATCGTAATGCGGTCGAAGACCTGTTGGAAGAACCCCGCGACGACGATTCGCATGGCTTCCTTGCGGGTTAGCCCACGGCATTGGCAATAAAACAGTTGCTCTTCGTCGACGCGCCCTGTCGTTGCTCCGTGCGTGCACATTACATCGTCGGCTTCGATTTCCAGGCCAGGAATCGAATCGGCTCGAGCGTCGTTCGAGAGCAACAGGTTGTCGTTTCGTTGGTAACCGCAGGTCTTCTGTGCGTCGACGTCGACCTTAATCATCCCGCGCCACACCAAGCGCGAATGGTCTTGCAAGGCACCTTTATACAGCAAGTCGCTCGTGCAGTTGTCGGCCATGTGATGCTGTAGCGTGTGGTAGTTCAGATGCTGACGCCCCTCGGTGAACATGACGCCGTTCACTTGGGCATGTGCCCCGGGGCCAACCATCGCCACGTGTTGATTGACTTTGGCCAACTGCGACCCCAACGCCGCAACGGTCCATTGCAATTGGGTATTGCGTTCCAGTAGTGCCTTTTGATGGGCAAAGTGCCACACGCGGTGCCCCCAGTTTTGCAGCGTGACGTATCGCAACGAGGCGCCCGCGGCAAGCATGAGTTCAATGCCGCCACAGTGCAGCCCTGGGTCGGCGTCGCCAGAGGTTTCACCCAATACGGTGGCCTCCGCACCTTCATCCAAAACTACCAGTGTGTGGCCAAGATCGACGCCGCCATCGGCAAGCGTCGAGTGAATATGAACGGGGCGATCAAGCACCACTCCCGGCGGAACATAGAGGACCGTTCCTCCAGACCAAAACGCCGCGTGCAAGGCGGCAAACTTATCGTAGCCGGCGTCCATCGCTTTCATGAAGTAGGGACGGAGCCGATCGCCATGCTCAATGATCAATTCATCAAGGCTGCCGAAGAGCACACCTTTTTGTGCTAACTCGGGATCGAGCGACACGTCTTTCATGCGGCTGTTGTGGGCAACCGTGTGGCCGCACAAGTCGACTCCCTGGGTCAACAGCGCCTGTGGGCCCTCTGTGGACGAAGCGTCATCCACCGGCGGCCCAAACCGATCGAGATGGAAGCGTCGCAAGTCGGTTCGCCGCCACTCTTCCTGATTTGTGTTCGGGAGATCGAGTTCGACAAATTGCTCCCACGCCTCGCGACGCAGGGCGAGGAGCCACTCCGGCTCATCGCGGGTGGTGAGAAAGGAGTCGAATGCCTCCTCAGTAAAACCGCCTGTCGAGACTACTTGGCTCATGCTGCCTTCCGTTTTAACGATCTAGAAGTCGAACCGCAATTCGACCAAATCTGTATGACATATTCGTGTGAAGCAAGCCGACGAATCGCGAAGACGAAGATCATCGCTTGGCCCGCCACGAACGTACTGATACGTACCCGTTATCCAACCGAGCCTTCCATCTGTAGCTCGATCAACCGATTCATCTCCACGGCGTATTCCATGGGCAGTTCCTTAACCAACGGCTCGATGAAACCGTTGACGATCATGGCCGAGGCCTCGGGCTCGGTAAGGCCACGGCTGGTGAGATAGAAGAGCTGTTCTTCGCCGATCCGCGAGACACTGGCTTCGTGCCCGATGGTAACGTCCTGTTCGTTGACTTCAATATAAGGGTAGGTATCGCTGCGGCTGTGCCCGTCTAAAATCAGGGCATCGCAGACGACACTCGACTTCGATTTGTAGGCGCCGTCCTCGACGCGAACCAACCCCCGGTAACTCGCACGGCCACCATTCTTGGAGATTGATTTTGAAACGATGCGGCTGGTGGTGTGCGGGGCCGCATGCACGACCTTTGCCCCTGCGTCTTGGTGTTGACCGGCTGAAGCAAACGCGATGGAGAGGATTTCGCCATGTGCTCCCGGCTCGACCATGTAGACCGCCGGGTATTTCATGGTGAGCCGACTGCCGAGGTTGCCGTCGACCCATTCCATGACGGCCCCTTCGTAGGCCACCGCGCGTTTGGTAACGAGATTGTAGATATTGTTGGCCCAATTCTGAATCGTGGTGTACCGGCAGCGGGCATGTTTTTTGACCACGATTTCAACAACGGCCGAGTGCAAACTCTCGGTGCTATACATAGGGGCGGTGCAGCCCTCGACGTAATGAATCTGAGCACCTTCGTCGACAATGATCAGCGTCCGCTCGAACTGCCACATGTTCTCGGCATTGATGCGGAAGTAGGCCTGTAGCGGAAAGTCGATCTTCACACCCTTGGGAACGTAGATGAACGACCCTCCGGACCACACGGCCGAGTTGAGCGCGGCGAACTTGTTATCTGTTGGCGGAATGATCGTGCTGAAGTATTCACGCAACAGATCGGGGTATTCTTTCACCGCCGTGTCAGTATCGGTAAAGATGACGCCTTGTTCTTTGAGATCTTCGCGGAGCGAACCGTAGACCACTTCACTTTCGTATTGGGCCTTCACTCCGGCGAGAAATTTCTTTTCTGCTTCAGGGATGCCCAGCCGGTCGAACGTCTTCTTGATGTCGTCGGGGACTTCGTCCCAACTACGACCCTGACCATCCGAAGGCTTGATGTAGTAGTAGATGTCCTGAAAATCGAGCCCGATGTTGCCGCCCCAGCCGGGCATCGGCTTCGACTGGAAAATCTCCAGGCTCCGCAGCCGGAAGTCCAGCATCCACTTGGGTTCGCCTTTCATGTCCGAAATCTGGTTCACGATCTCGGCGTCGATTCCCTTTCGGCTCTTGAACTTATAGTTCTCGGCGTTGCGAAAGTCGTACTTATTGATTTCGCCCGAGGCCACATCGAACGTTGGTTTGACGTCTGTCGACATATTGTTTGCTCGTTCTCTACGAGAGGCTGTTGTGGATTGGGAAATAGCAGTTGGCTTGTGGAAGGGTTACTTAAGCAGTCCCGCGGGCGCATCGTCGTGGGCCATTTGCGACTCGGCCTCGGCGGCCTCGGGATGAGCTTCGCGGATGCGGTCGTAGCCTTTTTCGTGCAGTTCGGCGGCCAGCTCGGCTCCGCCTGATTCTACGATGCGGCCACCAAGCATTACGTGGGTCACGTCGGGGCGGTTGTGTTCTAGCAACTTGTCGTGGTGCGTGATGATCAGAATTCCCATGTCACTGCCACCAATCTCGGCAATGCTCTGACTGGCCAACCGCACGGCATCGACATCCAACCCGCTGTCGGTCTCATCGAGGATGGCGAACTTTGGCCGCAACATGGCCATTTGCAGGATCTCGGCCCGTTTCATTTCGCCACCGGAAAAGCCGTCGTTGACGTAACGTCGCGCGAACTCGGCATCAATCCGCAACTGTCCCATTTGCTGGCGAAGTTCTTTGCGGAACTCCCGCATGGGGATCAGGTCTTCGCCTTCTTTCCGTTCGGGATTTCGCACGTTGGTTGTCGCATGCCGCAAGAAATCGGCCATCTTGACTCCCGGGATCGACATCGGACGTTGAAACGCCATGAAGATGCCGGCGCGGGCACGCTCGTGCGGCTCCATTTGCAATACGTCTTGGCCGGAAAGTTCGATCGAACCTTGGGTCACTTCGTAACCAGGATGCCCGGTGATGGCAAAACCAAGCGTACTCTTTCCCGAGCCGTTGGGGCCCATCAGGGCATGCGTCTCGCCACGACTGATCTTGAGGTCCACTCCCCGGAGGATTTCCTTGCCTTCGACACTGACATGCAGGTCGCTGATCTTGAGCGTTTCGGTCATATCTCGATGGTCATTCCAAAAATGTGAGTAGTCGTCGAGTCATTCTTGTTACTTACAA
>CAZNXE010000363.1:0-5645 GCA_964576465.1 uncultured Planctomycetaceae bacterium | reverse complement strand
CTGGCCTCGAACCACGACCCGGCGATGCTCTTCGGGAAGTTCCAAGAGGATGATTTCGCCGCCTTGTTCCCGTCGATCACCTAAGGCAAAGCTTTGAGCCTTGGCTTGTTCGTCAATTGAAAAGAGCATCGTCCGATCGCCCCGTATGACGGCCGCCTCGATGGGTACTCGGAATCCATCAATGCGATCGATGACGATTTGTGCCTTTGCGATGAGCCCCGGTTTTAGGTTGCCAGCGGAGTTATCGATGACCACTTCAACCTCGAATAGCCCGAGCTTTTCATCCGCCGCCTCACCAACTTGATGGACAACGCCCGGAACGACCTGTTGCGGTCGCCCAAAGGCGTCGAATGCGACGAAGTGTACGTAAACATCCTGACCAACCTTCAGGTCGCGGATTCTGGACTCCGGAACGCCGACAACAAGCAAGACGCGGTCGACTTCGATAATCTCGAAGATCATCTGGTGCATGTTGACCGACTCGCCAACTAGCGCCATCCGCTTGGAAATGACACCGCTGACGCGCGAGCGCAGAACAGCGTCTTCGAGATTCTGAATGGTGATCTCGTATTGCGCTTCGGCGAGCGTGGCTTCGGTTACGGCCGTTTGGTATTCCTGTTCCGTGATCGCACGCAGGCCCTGCTCGCGTATTGACTCATAGCGTTGGAGATCGTATTGCGCCTTCTCCATCCGCGCGCGACTCTCTTTGAGCTGTGCCTGAAGCCGACGCTCGTCGAGCTGCGCCAAGAGGTGTCCGTCCGTCACTCGATCGCCCACGTCAAGCGGTTCGCCGTCGTCGTTTTCTCCAAGTGCTTCAAGGAGGCCCGGCACTTCAAATGCGAGCGAATGCCGCTCGAATGGGCGAATGATGCCATGGTATTCTTCGAGAATCTCGATGGGTTCACTGTGCGTTTCCAGCACGGTGACGACCGCCCTTGGAGCCACCGCCTGGGCAGATACAGCGGTGCCTGTTTTCCCAAACAGCCCAAACTTACCCGTGGCAACCGTCACCATGACCGCTGCGGCTCCAACGGTGACGACCATCAGGCCGATCATATTACCCGTGACTCGTCTCATGTAGATATTGTCTCGACAGGGCCCATCAGGGGGGCTAGGACTGTTCCTATTGGAGAAACTTCATTAGCCAGCTAATCATTTAGGCTATTTCACCCGTTCCGCACAGTCAAGCGTGGCGAACGCGAAGTGTCGAAAGTACGCTATTCGATTGATAAATGCAGAAAAATCGGGGCCAATGCGAAAATAAACCCTTGTGAAAAGGATAAGTCATTGAGACCATTCGTCTGCCAAATAACCGATCTCGTCGAACCGCATGGCAAGGAAAGATGCTCTACGTTCGCACCCCTAATAAGGGCTACTTCCCGCGGACTTCGCGGTGGTCTTACTCTCCTTATTACTCGTCGTGACTGCCCAAAGCTTCATGAAGTCGTCGAAAAAATTCGTCCCGTGTAATGTGACGAACCAAAAACCGCTTCTTGCGGGATGTTTCGCCTTGTAGTAGCTCGAATTGCGATTTTCGCAGACCAAGCGATTTGGATATCGTTTCGATAATGGCTCGGTTCGCTTTGCCCTTCTCCGGCACCTGGGTGACGGCCACTTTTAGCATCCCTTGTTCGATCCCACGAAGCGTGTTTTGTCGTGCCCCCGGCTGTGCCCGCACGGGCAAGATAATGCCATCGGCGTGTTGTTCGAGGTCGATCAACGCTGAATTCCTTCGAACAGCGTCGACCCAACGCGAATGATTGTGGCGCCCTCGGCGATCGCTGCCTCGAAGTCGCGACTCATCCCCATGGACAGTTGCGCCAGGGACACGTTTTCGGGACAGGCATTCATGAGCCGATCTCGCAATTGGCGCACCGCCGCGAAGTCTTGACGCGCCACATCCACGCCACCCTCTAGATGTGCCATCGCCATCAGCCCCCGCACGCGAACCTGCTGGAGTTCGCCCAGGGCTGCAAGTACCGATTCGGTCTCTTTGGGTTCAAAACCATGCTTCGCGGCATCGCCGGAGATGTTGACTTCCAGCAACACATCGACCGGTCGGTTGAGTTTGGCCGCCTCACGTTCGATTTCGCGAGCCAGTCGCAGAGAGTCAACCGAATGGATCAGTGAAACCAAGGGCAAGGTGCGCGCCACTTTGTTTCGTTGCAGATGGCCCACAAAATGCCAACGCGGCTGAGCACTGGAGAGCGCCTCGGCCTTGCTCCACAACTGTTGTGGTCGGCTCTCGCCGAGATCGTGGCACCCGGCGTCAAACACCGCTCGGGTTGCCGCGGCGTCGACATACTTCGTGACCGCCACGCAGCAAACATCATCGGCGTCTCGTCCACTCTGGCTCGCTGCAACGACAATGCGTTCACGCAGTTCGGCCAGGTTCTTAACGATTCGCTGAGTGTCTTCGGGAGACATTGATTCGCCTCGTCGCGAAGTCTCGGCTTATTCGATTTCGAGGAGCCGGGTTCCAGGGCCATTGCCATCGACACGGCACATCAAAAACTCGCTGATGAGATTTTCACCCAATACGGTCCGGCTACCCCGTTCGTCGAGCGAGCGGTAAATCAACCATTGCTTCTTGCCCACTTGAACACGGTATCCTGCGGCAACGTCGGGCGTTTGGCTCTTGCGATCTTCTGCCACGGTGAGCTGCCGCCATGTTACAGGTCGCCCACGACGACGGGGATCAAGGTCCAACAACAGCGGAGCATACAATCCTCGCCCTGTGTTGGATTGCTGCAACTTTAAGTGATCATCAAATGCTTCAAGTTCTCCAACGCGCAGATCGCGACGCCATTCGGGCAACGCCAAAGGCAACACTTCCGCCCGCGGCTTGCCGGCCGTTAAGGTAACTTCTCGGGTGCGTTTACGAGGATTGGCCACGGTGCCGGTGTCCAGGGGCCAACTTGCCGCATAGCGCAAGTTGCAAACCGCGTCGGTCCGCACGGCATCGGCGATTAGCACGAGATGATCTTTTCGACTAAAGAGCATCTGACGTTGAACACGGACCTTGTTGCTGAACATGGTCTCTAGTTCGATGTAGTCGACCTCTTTGTCCGATTCCCAGCAGACAGATTCCCAGCCGGTTTTCTGTTCGAGCGGTTCGTCGTCGGCCCACAATTCAAGCGTTGCCGTGCCTAACAGGAGCGTATGGCGACCAAGTGAAAGCTCGATTTTCAATTGGGGCTGCGAAAAGTCGACCGAAAGCATCCCATCACGGTGCGACCAAGAGGGCCGCAACATGGCCATCGCCGACCACTCTGAATGGGTTGACGACGGAGGCAGTTTCTTCTTTCCAGAGGATTTGTGGTCTGTTGTGGAGGAACTTCTCCTCGGCTCAGGAAATGCAAGCTTTGCAATCTTACGGTCGTCGCGATCGCCGTCGAGTTCCATGGCCGCTTGAATTAGATCCGGTGGCAATCGCTCTCCGCAGTCTCGGTCGAACGTCTGTGTTCCATCGCGCCGCGTAAAACGAATCGCCTGTCGAATCAGCCAGGCGTATTGAATTTCCGCCGGCTCGTTCCAACAGCCGTGTTTCAACGACTGCCCCATGGCGGCACATCGAGTCCAACAGGCCAGCAGCGGGCGCATCAAAGAGAGCAGCGAGGCATGCGGCAGCCCTTCGCCGTCTAGCAGGGCGTCAGGACCTTCAGACAATGCCCTTCGTGCGGGGGTCACCAGAGACCGCGTGGCTTTGATCTCAGGGAAATTGTATGACATCGCCAATCGAAGTTCGCCAGCGAGCAGTTGATGTTCGAGCGGCGAATCGCTTACGTCGATTTGATCGGCATCGCAACACGCATCGAGCAACTTCCCCAATATGCTCCACCACGTTTCCGCCGGTGTTCTCTGTGCAAGTGAACCGAGCGCGTGACACCAAGCGATACATTCGAGCGATGTGACGACCGTCTCGTTTTCATCGGCGAGAAAGTCGCCCAGGGCCTCATCGAGCACTTTGGTCGAAATCGACTTTCCACGCGCGAGTCGATCGAGTACGTCAAGACGCTCATCTAGTTGGCTTGATAAGCCGGCTTCCTCGGCACACCACGCCAGCGGCGACCCCTTGCCAGCCAACAGCGGGCTCAATGGTTTCGGTTTCGCCCGGCGCGCGAGATGCTCGATCCATGCTTCCCAGCCTTTGCTTTCATCCAGCCAATCACCGGCCTTGGCCACGGTGCGTGGGGCCGAACTGTGCCACGCGAGTCGTCCATCAAGGGGCTGCGGATTGGGGTCTGCTGGACTGTTGTCCGCGACAGAATTCTTCGTAGAGCTTGTCTGCGTGGCCATAACCTTCCTGGCTGTTCAAGTCGATACTTGCTTCCGGCGGGCTTGGACACCTTGCTACCGGGAATCCTCGCCGCACTTCTGCACATCCCCAACCATTTTGGAGGCACTCTTCGGTGCTGTCGTACAATCAACAACGCGGGTATCTTAGCGATATCCACACCGATTGTCTTCCCCTTCAGCGTCATCACCGTCGGTTCGCATCCAATCGCCTAAGCCCGAATTATTCATGAGCGAGATTCACCATGTTAGCAAACCAGCCAGACAAACGTACGACGGTATTGTTCATCGCACTTGCCGTCTCCGCGGTCACTCTCACGTCTGGTTGCGGAGGTCCGTCAACGCCTGAACCCGATCAAGACGTCTCGCAACATAATCCAATACCTGAACTATCGCCCCAAGATGCCACCGCTCCGACGGAACCAGCCGCCGACGAGCTGCTGCCCGCGCGGGATGAACCGGCAACAACCACCGAGGGTGACACTACAGCGACACCCGATGAAGCCGCAATCGGGGACACCCCTGACATGACAACTCCAGTCACTCCTGCCGAACCCCCGATAGTCGCGACGGATGAGCCCACGCTTCTGCCCGACCCGCCAGGTTTGCAACGGCTTTCGCCTGAGTACAACTTGTGGATCGACCCGGTGAACAAAGAGGTGGTGATGGTTGCCGAGGTCGTTCTGCGAGAGGGCGGGCTCGAATTGTTTGCCTGCCTTCGCAACACCAAAGAACATGAGGCCATCATCGCCGTCGACACCGAGGCATGGCTCGTCCACACCGGCTTGCTGGCCGTTGGTGCCCAAAAGGGAGCGCCCGTCGCGTTTCGACCGGAGTACAAAAAGGCGAGCGGCAGCCGCGTCGAGATTCTGCTGCGGTGGAAAGACCCCGAATCGGGCGAACCGCGAACCGCCCGGGCACAAGACTGGATTCGCAACGCGGAAACCGGCAAAGCGATGCAAGCGCATTGGGTCTTCGGCGGCAGCTCCTTCTGGGAGGACGACGCCGCCAATCAGCGATATTACCTGGCCGAGGACGGTGACCTAATTTGCGTGGCCAACTTCCACAGCGCCATGCTCGACGTTCCGATCGAGAGCACCCAGTCAAACGACCTGCTAATGTACGACGCCTACACCCAGCAAATTCCACCCATCGGAACCGAAGTCTGGGTCCGTCTCAAGCCGGTGTTGGACGATACCGTTGTTGAATAAATCACGCATTTCCATGACGGAATTCCGTTGAAATCGCCACGGTAAAGCGATACCGTAAGGGGGCCCGTTTGCGGGTGCTTCTTAAGGCCGACTTGGTGGGGGTCTTATCGCCGGCTTGCGTTCCATCTGGAAGAGGAC
>CAZNXE010000362.1:0-5647 GCA_964576465.1 uncultured Planctomycetaceae bacterium | reverse complement strand
GTCAGCGTCTAGAAGTCTCGCACGCATTCCACTCACCGCGCATGGAGCCGATGCTGGATTCGCTGCGCGAGGCGGCGTCGGGGTTACCACATCATCCACCGCAACGGTCTTGGATCACCAACCTCACCGGCGAGGTGTGGTCTGAACAACATGGTCCGGCGGCCGACTATTGGTCCGAGCAAGCGCGCAACACGATCCAATTCGCCGCGTGTGTCGAAGCCCTGTTCCGCGACGGTTACGACGTGCTATTGGAGTTGGGCCCCGGCACCACGCTCACATCACTGTCGACACAAGTCTGCCAACCGCTGCACCGCGAAAGCCCACCGCCACAGGTCGCATCGAGCCTGCGCCGCGGTCGCGACGATTGGCACACGTTGAGCACCACCGCCGCGCAGCTCTACACCGCCGGCATCGATCTCGACTGGGAGTCGTTCCACGCTCCCCACCCCCGTCGCCGTCTCCCGCTGCCAACCTACCCCTTCCAACGCCAACGCTATTGGGTCGGAGAGGATGAAGAAATTTCCGCAACGCAACCTCAGAGCAGTTCCAACGTCGCCGAACAATCTTATACCCAGTGGTTCTATGTTCCGCGGTGGTGCGAGCAGGAACGATCCGCTCATCGACGACAGATCCCGCAAGGAACATGGCTCATCTTCGCCGACTCCGCGGGGATCGCCGACGATCTCCAGCAGCGAATGCGCGACGCCGGTAATCGTGTCATCACCGTAACCCTCGGCGAATCGTTCCACGGTATCGCGGACGACACCTGTACGATCGATCCAACCGATGGACATGACTACAAGCAGTTGCTCGAACAGATCACATCCAAGCAGTACGACTTGCAGGGCGTCGTGCATCTTTGGAGCTGTGGGGTTGACGGCGGCGTACCCGGCAACGAACAGGAGCTACGACAGGCGATCGACAGCGGTGTGGGGTCTCTGTTCCACTTAACGAAGGAACTGTCGGAGTCGGTCTCGAAGCAACTCGAAGTTTGGGTTGTAACCCGCGACAGCCAAGCGGTGCTTGAAACACAGCCGCTTGTTCCGTCTGGTGCGTGTTCGTGGTCGCTCGCCCAGGTGGCGGCTGCCGAGTTTCCCTCGCTTCACATGCACCGTGTCGATCTGACGTCCGCCGATCTTCGCGATGGCGCGGCCTCGATGTTGTGGAGAGCGATGCTCGAAGACGATGGTATCTCGGGTGTTGCCTTTCGCGACCAGCGGCGATTCGTTTCAAAACTCGAACCGCTGGAAATCACCGATCAGAACTCGCCTCTCTCGCCGATTCGCACCGACGGCGTGTATTTGATTACCGGTGGGCAGGGGCACGTCGGCAGCAATTTGGCACACGGTTTGATGCAGGCTGCCGGTCATGCTGGAAAGCTAAAGTTGGTGCTCACCAGCAGAACGCCTCTGCCGGATAATGCGTCATCCGCGTTGCCAAGCAGCGACGGTGGGAACGATGAAATCTCGCGTCGTCAGGCTCGCATCGAATCGCTACGTCAACTTGGGGCCGAGGTGTGGCCCGCGGCGGTCGATGTGGCCGATCTCCACGGCATGCAGTCGCTCGTCGATCAAATCATCCAGCGATACGGTCGACTCGATGGGGTGATTCATGCGGCCGGTGTTCTTGAAGACGGCGTCTTGTCGCATCGTTCGCGGGCACAATTCAACGACCTCATGCGGCCCAAGGTCCACGGTGCCTGGGTGCTGCACCATGTTACCCGGCGGCTGTCGCTCGACCTGTTCGTGCTCTGTTCGTCCAGCGCGTCGATCCATGGCGAACCTGGTCACGCGACGTACGCCGCGGCGAATGCGTTTCTCGATGCGTTGGCCCAGCACCGAAAACAAGCCGGGCTGCCGGCACTGGCGATTGATTGGGGGCCGTGGGAGGGCACCGCGGCGGCAGCTTCGGATGCGTACCGCCGCATCATGCAACAACGTGGCTCGCGATTCATCGATGAACTCCAGGGCCGAGCAGCTTTTTTGAAGGCCCTACTACTCGACGTTCCGCAAGTGGCCATCATTCATCTTGATCGCAGTCGACGAAACGATCCGTTGGGCCTTGAAGAACAGGCTCGCGATTCAAATGCTCGCCCCGACAAACAAGACGATGGCTCGTGGAACCGCATCCTTGATTCCACCCGAACCGCTGCGCACAAGGCCGATGCCGAACTAGTTCCCGTGATCGATCGTTATCAAGGTGTGGGGGCGATGATCGATCGGCTTTGTGGGCTGTATGTGGCACGTGCCATCGCTCAACGGGGCCTGCTGAATCGCGTTGGTGATGAAATTGCCGAGCAAGAATTGATCGAGCGGCTAGAAGCGAAGCCGCCGCTGGACCGGGCAACGCACCGCTTGGTCGAGATGCTCGTCGAAGACAGATTGCTCACTCGGCGAGAAGATCGACTACAGGTCGTCCGCACGGTTGGAGATGAGGAGCCGCAACAGCTTTTTGCTGAGATTGCCGAAAAGTATCCCGACGTTCGTCCGCAACTAGAGCTACTGCAACGCGCCGGTGAATCGCTCGGCCAGATTCTCGACGGCAGCCGCTCGGTGTTGGACGTGCTGTTTCCTTCGGGCAACTCCAGCGATGCGGAGGCCTTGTATCGCGAGTCGCCCTTCGTGCCCTATTATCACGCCGCCGCACAAGCCGCAGTTCGAGCCGTTGCGCATGAGACCGTATCGAATCGACCGTTACGCATCCTTGAAATTGGGGCCGGCACCGGAGCCACGACCGCGCCGCTGCTGAACGTATTGTCACAGCAGCCTTGCCGCTATGAGTTCACCGACATTTCTCCGGCGTTCTTGCGAAAGGCCGAGCGACAGTTCGCGGAATACCCGTTTGTGACGTATCGCCGCTTAGACATCGAACGCTCTCCCGATGAGCAGGGGTTCGATCACGGCACCTATGACATCGTCGTTGCAGCCGACGTTCTTCACGCCACCCACGGCATGACCCGCACGCTGGGGCACGTGTCACAGTTGCTGGCCCCCGGCGGCATGCTATTACTACTCGAAGCCACCCAATCGCTTCGTTTTGGGGAACTCACCTTCGGGCTAACCGACGGATGGTGGCGATTCGCTGACGATGATTCCCGCACCGCAGGCCCGCTGCTCTCCACCGCCGCGTGGAACTCCGTGCTTCACACCGCGGGCTTCGACAATGTCGCTACCTTCCCTGACGGCCCACTGTCCGACGATGCCTACCGCGATCACCATCTGATTTTGGCCCATTGGCCGACGACCGCCGCTACGAATCAATCTGAAATCCGTACCCACGACACAGTGCGTGGTGACCACACGCCTCGCCTTGTAGAAAAGCGAACGCCTGCGAGCGTACCTCAGTTACGCTCCCGAAATTCTGAAGACCTTGCCGAACCGCTGGTCGCGGTGTTGCGAGAGACATTGTCCGAGGTGTTGCGAACACCCGCCAGTCAGCTCGACCCCGACGCGGCATTTCAAGATCAGGGTGTCGATTCGCTGATGATCCTCGAAGTGCTCGATGCCTTGCGTCGCCGCCTGAAAATCGAGTCGCTGGGTCCACCGGTTCTTTACGAACATTCGACGATCAATACATTGGCGCAATACTTGATTCAAGACCATGCCGATTCAGTCGCCCGGGTAATCGACGCCGGTGATCATCAACCTTCTCGATCAACATCGCGCGCAGCAACCGCCACCGCCAAGGGTTCATCTTATGTTGCAACACAATCGAAAAACGATGAGTCGGATCCCGCAACAGTTCGTCACGACGTGGCGATTGTCGGCTACGCATGTCGCTTTCCCGGCGCGCGGAATGCTGCCGAGTATTGGGCCAACCTGATCGGGGGCGTCGACAGCGTGACGCCCATTCCCCAGCGACGTCGGCAACTGGCCGCCGCAATCATGCGCGAGACGAGCGAGCCAACCGCCGACCACGACTACCAAGGCGGGTTCATCGCGGGGATCGACCGATTCGACCCTCGCTTCTTTCGCCTCTCGCCACTCGAAGCCCGGCACATGGACCCCCGCCATCGCGTGGCACTGGAAGTTGCGTATGAAGCTGCCGAGCACGCTGGTTATGGCGGCAAGGCATTACGCGGTTCAAAGTCCGGTGTGTTCGTCGGTGCCGGGACACAAGACTACCTGGCCGATTCAATGCCCCCGGAGGTCGGCGAGTTCTGGACCACCGGATCGAACCTGGCCATGCTCCCTTCGCGGCTTGCATATTTTCTTGATCTTCAAGGGCCCTGTCTTCCAGTCGACACCGCGTGCTCCTCAGGCTTGGTCGCGGTACACCTCGCCGTGGAATCAATCGCCAGCGGGCAGTGCGATTTCGCTTTCACCGGAGCCGTGCATCTAAACCTCAGGCTCACGAACTTCGAGGCCTTCAAAGGCTTAGGAGCACTCGCACCCGGCAATCGCTGTCGTGCGTTCTCCGCCGCCGCCGATGGTTTCGTGCCTTCCGAAGGCTGCGCGTTCGTGTTGCTACGACCCTTGGCCGACGCACTTCAAGATGGCGACACGATTCATGGAGTGATTCGCGGTTCGGCAATTAACAACGACGGCAGAACCAACGGCCCAACCGCCCCCAACCCTGCCGTGCAGCGAACCGTCATCCAGCAGGCGTGGCAATCCGCGGGCATCGATCCGGAAACAATCAGCTACATCGAAACCCACGGCACCGGAACCCAACTCGGCGACCCTGTCGAGATCGGGGCACTCGCCGCTGCCTTCTCACGGTTTACCGCTCGCAAACAGTTTTGTCAGCTCGGTGCGGTCAAAACGAACATCGGGCACTGTGAAGCTGCCGCCGGGATGGCGTCGTTGATCAAGGTGCTGTTGTGCATTAAACACGAGCAATTGCCCGCCACCTTGCACTTCGACCGCCCGAATCCACACATCGACTTTGCTTCAACAGCATTGGTCGTAACAGAGCAGAACCGCAATTGGGAAAGCGGCGACGTTCCCCGGCGAGCCGGAATCAGCGGCTTCGGTTTTAGCGGAACCAATGCGCATCTGGTTATCGAAGAGCCACCATCCGTCGAACCTCGCCCTCACGACGACCGCGGGCCACATGTGGTCACGCTCTCGGCACAATCGTCTTCAGCGCTCGATCAAATCTTAGAAAGCTACGTCCACTTTCTCGAACAACCATCCGAGGTATCCCTCGCCGATATCGCGTTGACCGCCAACACGGGACGCCCCCACCTCAAGTATCGTACCGCTGTGGTGGCCAGGACAAAGCAAGAACTTCGCGCACGAATTGCCTCTCTTGTGAGTCACGAAGATGACACCGGGTTGCCCACTACGCCGGCGTTTCGAGGTTCGGCACTCGATGAGGAGCAACGAAACCGTAACGTTGAGAGTGAACTACCCTCGCTCGTCGAACACATTTCTGTCGAAGCTTGCCGGGCCCTCGCTCACTGGTGCCGCTCACATGCCGTGCGCGAAGTGCTTGATCCGATCATCGGCACGTCAATTGAAGAATTATCTGACACTCCGCGTTGGCACAATCTGAAGGATACCGATCGAAGTCGAGTCGCCGTGGTGTTGGCCCGCCTCGAATGTTGGGGCGTGGCAATCGACTGGACCGCACTACACAAATCTTCTGCCCACGGTCGAGTTCCCCTGCCGACCTATCCGTATCAGCGATCGTCTTATTGGTT
>CAZNXE010000361.1:0-5724 GCA_964576465.1 uncultured Planctomycetaceae bacterium | reverse complement strand
CACAATCGCCAATTGACGGCGAACTTCAGCCGGATCGGCAAACACCACGCCAATGCTGCTGCGATCAGTCTGCACCGAACCGTTGGGGGTGTAGTGCATCTCGAACACCAGATGCGAACCCGCCGGCAAGAAACGTGCCGTGTCGATGTCATCCAACACCACCGGTTTCTTTCCCGGGGCAAACCCGCCCAACAGGTTAATCCGGTCGCCCAACGGCAAATCCCAATCGACCCAAGGGGGTTTGAAGTACACCGTGACATGATGCACCACGGCAGGGTTGCCCGGGCGGCACTCGACCATCGAGATCCACTTGTCTTCATCCCAACCGGGATCGACGGTGAACCACTGATATTCGACAATGCCCTCCGCGGGAACCGTGAAAGGTTCTTCGGAGTTGTAGATGATTTGATCGGGATCGGGAATCTGCCACCCTTCGGGATACTCAACCGGCGGGGGCAATTTCGCCGGGTCGCCTTCCGGGGCTCCATCTTCAACCCAGCGGTCAATCAGTGCCAACTCTTCCTCGGTGAGCACCGCGATATTGCTAAACTCGCCATACTCAGGATTGGCGTTCCAAGGCGGCATCCGCTTCTGATGGACCACCTCTTGCACCATCTCCGACCAACCGGCCACATCGCCATATTCCAACAACGGAAACGGACCGATTTGCCCAGGTCGGTGGCACGATTGACAGTGCTTCTGAAAGAGTCGCGAAATCTGATTCGACCACGTAACGTCGCCCGAAGGATTCACCTCTCGCACGCGCCCGATCAAACAACCCGGGGCGTCGGTAATCGGTTCCGCTACTTCCTCACCCTCGAGCAAGGCCTCGATCGCATCGACCAAATCGTGCCGTGTTGGCTCCGGGCGTTGGATGCCGACATCGTAATGATTGTCGATCCGCCCCCGATAACGAACAACACGCTGTGCATCGAGCACGAAGATCTCCGGGGTACGCCGCGCATCGAAGCGATCGGCAATCTCATTGCCAAGATCCTTCACCAGCGGAAACGTTAGCTCGTGAATTCGCGAGTAATGCAACAACTGGGTGTTAGAGTCTTGGCGGTTGGCGTCGATCCCAAGAAAAGCGACACCACGAGCCGCGTACTCATCACACAACTGCGACAGCCGCGGCGCATACAACTTGGCCAACGGACATTCGGTGCCCAAGAAAATGACGACAACAACCTTCGCGTCGCCGAAGCCACTCAGCGAATGCTCCGCGCCGCGAAAATCGCGAAGCGTGAAATCGGCGATCTTCTGCCCGACCTGCCGATCCTCTGCCAGACAAGTGGTTGAAACGCAGACGATCAACAACAGCCAAAGTGCGTATCGCATGTGGGAGGGTGTCCCGGGAGAACGCGACCTAAAATGAGCGATCGACCGCAGGATCGGTCGAGAGAGCCGGCAGAGCGCGTGCGAGAACAAAGCATGACCTCCGCCGGTGCGAGAATCTTGGGTATTACCACATCCCTGCTCAAGCACTGCACCCATTGTAAACCTCATTCGGTCGTCCGCAAAGGGATTCACATGTGGCACTTTGCCTCAGCCAGCAGCAGTTGGGCCTGCCGTGAAGGGGCGTCAGGCACAGCCTGACGTGCTCAATGTGTTGTTGTTTTGGGGGAATTGGGGTTGGTGATGTGGGTGGTTCTTGTTCGTCGTGTCGCTGTGTCGTCGTGGTAGACCTAAGAGCCACGCCGCGGAAAGGAACCACAACGACACAACGGCACGACGAACAGAAAACGAAATGTGAGGATACAAAAGCGGCGCACAAAACTCCGTCATTACGCGAACTTCTTTGAGCACATCAGGCACAGCCTGACCTACGGTCTCAGCCAGCAGTCATTTCGGCGTGCAAATAATTGGCCAGCGCCCCGAGGGTTGGGTAATCCTGGAGCAAATCGAACTTGAATTGCCGCCCGATCTGCGATTCCAACTCCCGCGTTAGCTGCACAACCAAGATAGAATCCAGTCCCAACTCGGCGAAGTGCCGGTCGTGAGTCAGTTCACTTTGCTCAACCTCCAACAACCGTCCCAACAGCTCGCGCAAGTGCTGTTCGACTTGTTCCAAAGTAAAACTCGATACGTCGTGTGTATCAGCGGGGACAGCCTCGGGCAAGTTTGAAACCGCCGCCCGGTGCATTGGCGGTTGCAGACGTTCACCCAGTGAGGCGACGATCAATCGAGGCGTGTCGAACGACAACGCGCGCTCCAGCGCCGCGATCGCGGAGGCGGTCGGCATCGCACGAAGTGTTCCAGATCGCTCGATCTGCTGTACACGCTTGACCCCCATCCCAACTTCGCCCCACAGGCCCCAGTTAATGCTCATCGTTGGCCGGCCTTGCGACGACCGCCAAGCCGCAAAACAATCCAGATACGCATTCGCCGCAGCGTAGTCAGCCTGCCCCGGGCTGCCCAACAGTGCGGAGATGGACGAGAACAACACCATCAGCGCTGGCGGATCGCTCTGCGTCGCCTGATCCAACACCCAGGCACCTTGAACTTTGGCCCTTAGGACATCGTCGACCGACGCCATTCGCTTTTTCGCCAACAGCCCATCGTGTACCACCCCCGCCGTGTGAAACACACCATCGAGCCGCCCAAAACGATCGTGAATCTGTTGCACGACCTCGGCCATCTCTTCCAACTCTCCGACGTCGGCGCTCACCGTCCATACCTCGGCTCCCGCGTCTTCGAGTTCCATCAACTTGCGAATCTTTCGCGATACCCGGTTGTTCGCCGTATGTTCCTCAAGCCATGTCGACCACGCATCGCGCGGCGGAAATGTCGATCGCCCTGTCAAAACCAGCTTCGCCGACCAACCCCGGGCCAACCATGTTGCAACCTCTAACCCAATGCCCCCCAAACCGCCGGTCACCAGGTACACACCGCCCGAAACAACCGGCATCGCGCGCCGCTCGATCGACGCAAAGTCCAGCGGATGCCATGTGGCCACAAAGCGTTTCGTACCCCGCAGGGCAACTTCACGATGATCGATCTTGGTGATGAGTTCCTCGACAAGTCGATCGACAAGCCCCCGACCCACATCTTCCGGCGAAACATCGATCGCCTGCACCTTGACATGGGAATCCTCCAGGGCGATCGATTTGATCAGTCCCCAGGCGGCGGCCTTCTCGGGACATAGGTTTTCGTCCTCACCTTCAACGCCACACGCCCGAGAAGTCACCAGCCGCAAATCAAGCGGTCCGCCTCCCGCGAGCGCCTTCCAAAGCATGCTCACACTTCGCACGCCGTCGCTAAGGCTTGATGCCAAATCGAACAACGAGGCGACCGCGCCCGACTCACGGTCGCAGCTCCACAGATGCACCACGTGCCTGACTGGCCCGTCGATCCATTTCATCAGCTTGCGATAATCTCCCTGACGATCGGGGTTCAGCACAAAGGTGTGCTCGTCGGTCGATTTCTGCCGTGTTCCCCGCACAACAACCCACACCTGGTGTCCCGCTCGACGCAACCGTTCGGCCAACGCCTGACCAATTCCCAAGGCATCAGCAAAGATCAGCCAATTCCCATCGTCGCTCTTCGTGTCTTCCCCACGCTTCGAGAGATCGGCCGGAATCCAACTTGGTTGATAGAACCAGTTGTCAACGCTTGGTACTTCAATCGCCCGTTGATCGCGGGCTTTCTCGTCAGCCACTTTCCCGGCTGGCTTCTTTCGTGTGACCGGCTTACGACGAGCCTTCTCGCTCGGCTTCTTTTTCCTCGGCGACGTCGTCTCCCCTCGACTGATCGATTTCCTTCTTTTCTTCTTCGACGTCGGGGCAGGTTCATGCTCTTTCTTTTGCTTTGCTTCCGACGTGTTAATTTCCAGCGGTCGATTCGGGGGCGAAGCGTCCTCTGTTTCCTCAATGCGGAACCAACATCGCTGACGTTCAAACGGATATGTGGGCAACAGCACGCGCCGCCGACCAGGCTGTTCCGCTTCGACCGCGTCCCAATCAAAATCCCAGCCACGAACAAACAGTTGCCCAACAACCTTCAGAAGCTCACCATCGCTCGCATCGTCCATTGGCTTGCTTGCCGCACTTGCCGACGGTCGCTCGCCTTCCACCGCCGACAACAACGCTTCAACTCTCGGACCTCGACTCCATGCGACCAACTGGGCAAGCTCAACCGCTGAAAGTGAACCAATCGTCTCGATCAGCGATTCATCGATTTCGGACGACGAAGCGCAATAGACGTTCGATGTCTCCAGGTCCGCCTCATCGTCGATCAGCGTGAGCAGACGGAGTTTGTCGCACAGTTGATCGGCCTGTCGCACAACGATGGCCAACCGATGGGCGAACTTGCTCCTTCCCACATTGGCCGTGTAACACACGTCGGCCAAATTCCATCGATCGTTAGCGGTTAACTGCTTGGCGTACGCTTCGACAAGCTTTCGCAGCGCCCCAGGCGTTCGTGCCGACAGCGTAAGCAGTGACACACTTCCTTCAGATTCACGCCTTGCGGAAGCCACGGTCGGCATTGCCGGAGCTTCCTCCAACACCACATGCGCGTTGGTGCCGCCGAAACCAAAGCTGCTCACGCCGGCCCTTCTCGGAGTCGCCCCCGCATCCCACGGTCGCAGTCGGTCGTTCACGTAAAACGGACCCTTCGCGAATGCAATATGCCGGTTAGGACACTCGAAGTTCAGCGTCGGTGGCAACTCCCCATGCTCCAACGCAAGAATCGCACGGATCAGGCCTGCCACGCCAGAGGCCGATTCCAAATGACCGATATTCGTCTTGGCTGAACCCACCGCACAGAAACTGTGATCGCGTGTTGATTGCCCGAACGCCTGCTCCAACGCATGCATCTCGATCGGATCACCCAACGACGTGCCGGTGCCATGCGTTTCGATGTAACCAATACTCCGCGGCGCGATGCCCGCCCGCGCGTAGGCGTCTTCCACAACTTCCCTCTGCGCCCCGACACTAGGAGCCGCCAAACCTGCCTTGGCGTGCCCGTCGTTATTCACCGCCGTGCCGCGAATGACCGCCAGCACGTGATCACCATCCCGCAGCGCATCCCCCAGCGGTTTGAGCAACACGGCCCCCACGCCTTCACCCCGTACGAAACCATCGGCCCGATCATCGAATGCCTTCACTTCGCCATCGGCCGCCAACATGCCATATTGACCAACCATCTCCATCCCCTTGGGATTCAAGATCAGGTTCGATCCACCGGCGATGGCCATGGTTGCTTCGCCTGAAAGCAAGCTCTGGCAGGCCAAGTGCAGCGCGACCAACGACGAACTGCACGCCGTGTCGACCGTCAAGCTAGGGCCGCGGAGATTGAGCAAGTACGACACACGTGTTGCCACCAGAGACACGGCGTTGCCCGATTGCAGATGTGGATCGGCACCGTCCGACGTATGGGCAAGCATGGCACCGTATTCGTTGCCACTCACACCGACAAACACACCACATCTGCCTTCTGCCAACTCTTCCACACGGAACCCAGCCCGTTCGATCGTCTCCCACGCCACCTCCAAGAACAGCCGCTGTTGCGGGTCCATCAGCCGTGCCTCGTGCCGCGACAGTTGGAAAAACGCCGGGTCGAACTCCTCGATATGGTCGAGGAACCCGGCCATATACTCTCGCGGGTCTCCATTCCCACTGCCGTTCGCACCCATCGCTCGCCACCATTCCCGTCGGGAATCGGGCAATGGTCCGGTGGCGGGGGTGGCGGTTTTTAGGAGGTTCCAGAATTGTTCGGGGGTGT
>CAZNXE010000360.1:0-5733 GCA_964576465.1 uncultured Planctomycetaceae bacterium | reverse complement strand
ACAACGTCAAGAACAACCCGAACGTACCGGCAAACATCATCACGTCGACCCAAGTTGGCTTGAAGTAGCCCCAACTTGATGGCAGATAGTCACGTGCCAAGGAGGTGACGATGATGACGAAACGCTCGAACCACATGCCGATGGTGACCAAGATGGCTACGGCCCAACTGGCCCAAATATTCGTTCGAATGGACTTGATCCAAAAGACTTGCGGTGAAAGGACGTTGCAGAAAATCATCGAAGCGTAGGCCCAACTGTAGGGCCCTAAGGCGCGGTTGATGAACGCAAATCGCTCATACAGACTGCCGCTGTACCAGGCGATGAAAAACTCCATCGCGTACGCATAGCCAACAATCATCCCGGTGACCAGCAAGATCTTATTCATATTTTCGATATGGCGACGTGTTACAAGATCTTTGAGGCCGAAAAACTCGCGCGCCGGAATCAGCAGGAACAACACCATGGCGAAGCCACCGAAAATAGCCCCGGCGACGAAGTACGGCGGGAAAATCGTGGTGTGCCAACCGGCCACGTTGGCGACGGCAAAGTCGAAGCTAACGATCGAGTGAACGCTCAACACCAGCGGTGTGGCCAATGCGGCGAGCAGCAGATAGGCCCGTTCATAGCGATGCCAGTGGCGGTTCGATCCGGTCCAGCCGAGCGCCAAGAAACCGTATACGAAATAGCGGACCTTTGTGGTTGCCCGATCACGCAGGGTCGCCAGGTCGGGAAGCATACCCATGTACCAAAACATTACCGAAACCGTTCCGTAGGTTGAGATGGCGACCATGTCCCACAGCAGGGGGCTGCGGAATTGGGGCCACATCGACATCTGGTTCGGAATAGGAAACATCCAGTAGGCGACCCAAACACGGCCGATGTGAATGCCGGGATACATGCCCGCGCAGACCACGGCGAAGAGCGTCATGGCCTCGGCGGCGCGGTTGATGCTGGTTCGCCATCTTTGGCGGAAGAGGAAGAGCACGGCTGAGATCAGTGTGCCTGCGTGCCCGATGCCGATCCAAAACACGAAGTTGACGATCGGCCATCCCCACATCGTGGGCGAACGATTGCCCCATACACCGACGCCAGTCCAAATAAGGTAGCCCACCAAGGCGCCCAAGTTGAGCGTGAGCAGCGAGGTGATTGTGATCGTGACTTTCCAGGCCAGCGACGGGGGCGGTAGCTCGACAACACGCGAGATGATGTCGGTCACCTCGGCCATGTCGTGGCCACCGGTGACCAGCGACGCGCGCTGCGTCGGGTCGTCAACGGCGTTCTGGTCGGTCTTAATGACTGCTGTGCTCATCCGCCGTTTCCGGTTCAAGCTTCGGGTTAGGGTTTCGCACGCGGGCCAAGAACAGGTTCCGCGGCTTGACGTTCAACTCGCCCAATAGGGCATACGCACGAGGGCTCTTATGGTGGTCCGTGACCTTGCTCTGGGGATCGGCCAAATCGCCGAACACGATTGCCCCTGAAGCACATACCTGCTGGCAAGCTGTCTTAATGCGACCGTCGGCAATGGGCCGGTGGCCGTCGTTGTTGGCTTCGATCTTCGCAGCCTGAATGCGCTGTACGCAGAACGTACACTTTTCCATCACACCGCGAGAGCGAATCGTAACTTCCGGGTTCTGCGCCATTTGCAGCACGATCCGCTTGGGATCCTTGCTGTTCTGATACTCGCCGTATTCGCGTTTTTGGAAGTTGAAGTAGTTGAACCGCCGAACTTTGTAAGGGCAGTTGTTCGCACAATATCGTGTGCCGACACAGCGGTTGTAGACCATGTCGTTCAGCCCTTCGGCCGAATGCATGGTGGCTCCCACGGGGCAAACCTGCTCACAAGGAGCATTCTCGCACTGCTGACACGTCATGGGCTGATGCATGATCGTGGGGCTGGCGATATCGCCCTGAAAGTAGCGATCGATCCGAAGCCAGTGCATTTCCCGGCCACGACGCACTTGCTCCGCACCCACCACCGGGATGTTATTTTCTGACTGACAGGCGACCACGCAGGCGCTGCACCCGGTACACTTGTTCAAGTCGATGGCCATGCCCCATTTGTGGTCGGCTTCTCGTTGCGGCTCTTCCCACAACGACTTCAACTCAGGGCTATGTACCGCGTGCGCGGCGAAGTCTGGATGATGCTTGTATTCATCGAGCGTGGCCTCGCGAACGATCTGACCAAGGCGCTCATCCCGGCCGTCGGTCCCCACTTCATCAATGAGATGATGGTCTTGTGTCGATGCCAGGGCATAGGCCTTGTCGGTCGCTTCGATACTCAATCCGGTATCGAAGCCCATCGCGTCACTTCGACGCAGCTTGTATGCGTTCTGCCCAACAGGCTCGATGTCGTCCTCGACGCTGCCCCCCACAAGGCCAGCCGCTGTGCGACCGTAACCCAGATGAATGGAGACCGAGCCATCGGCGTGACCTGGCATGATATACGCGGGGATGGTTAGTTCGGCGTCTTTGTACGTCAAACGAACCAGCGTTTCGTTCTCAACCCCCAGCGCTTCAGCCGTCGCCATACTGAGCATGGCAACATTGTCCCAAGTGACCTTTGTCATGAAGTCGGGCAATTCCTGAAGCCAACTGCTATTGGCAAATCGCCCGTCATACACCGAGGCGTCGCGGCAGAAGACGATTTCCAGTTCGCCATTTGCGGCCGGTTCGGCGCTCAAGCTCTTTGCGGCATCGGCGGCTTCGAGCACCTCGAGATGCTCCGCGCGTAGCTCTGGTGCTGCCGGCTGCCATTGTGAGTCTCTCAGCACACCATCGTGCAATGTCTGACGCCATTTGGCGTCGGAGTTGTCGCCAGCGACCTCGGCGAAGGTCTCTCGCACAACATCTTGGGCCTCGGTGGGTGTGTCACCTAACAGCATCGCCACCAATTCGTTGGGCGTCTTGCCGTCGTACAGCGGCAGAATCAACGGTTGCACGATGCTGTAGGTTCCATCGCTGGCAAGTGCGTCGCCCCACGACTCAAGATAATGAGCACGCGGAAGATGCCAATGACAAATTCGCGATGTTTCGTTGTCGTAATGACTTAGGTGTGCGGCGAATTCGACCTTCGACAGGCCGTTGGCGAAGTTGCAATCGGCCGGGGCGTCGTACACGGGGTTCCCGCCAAGAATGACGAGTGTGTCAACGCTCCCGTCCTGCATTTCCTTGCAAAGCTCGCGGAAGCCTCCGGTCTGGGGTGCCGCGAGTTGCTTGGGGAGACCAGTGTATCGAACCGTCTTGCCCACGTTGCCCAACAACTGGTTGAGCCGATGGGCCACGATGTGAACTTCTTTCGGCTGTCGCGGGCCAACTGCAACGATGCCTTGCCCACGATGCTCGACAAGATCGTCCGCCACTGCTTCGACAAAGGCAGCGATAGGTTCTTCCTCAAGAAAACCGCCGGCTGGCACTTCCGACAGCTTGCCGTACTTTTCGACCTCCGCGGCATCCAGTCGATGGGAGATGGCAGCTTCCAACGCCAGACTCAACGCCAAGATTTGTTTGGAGCGAATGGCCAGGCGGTGATCAGCCATGGCTCCGGTGGTCGAGAAAGTGCTCTCCACCGCATAGAGGCGGACCATGCTGTCGCCATCGGGATCGCGACGCCCAGCATATTCCCGAGCATGGCGGATGCTCGAGGGGTCGTCCGACAACAGGTCGGCGTCTAGGCAAAGGATGGTCGTGGCCGCCGCAATTTCGAGTTGCGTCCGCATCGGCTCGCCAAATGCCACCATCGACGCGGCCAATTCGTTGTCGGAGTTCAGCGGTTCATAATCGACCCACTTCGCTTCCGGAAAGGCTTCGGCCAGTCTCGCTCGTAATTTGGCCAGCGTGGGCGATGAAGATGGTTCGGCCAACACCCGGAGCCCACGACCCGAGGCCGCAGAAAGATCTCCCAGCTTGGCTTGCAGGGCATCTTCAAAGGCTGCCCAAGAATCGTTATCCGAAGAATCGCCTTCGCCCTCCAACCGGGCCAGCACGCCGGAGTTGCGATCAGGGTCGTACAGTTCGAGGGTACTTGCCTGGGCATAGGCTTCCGAGGCACCTTGATTCTGCGGGTGTTCGGGATTGCCTTCAATTTTCGTAGGTCGACCATCGTAAGAAGTAACGAGCAGACCGGAGGCGACCCCCGAAATCTCCATCGCCGTGGCATAATGCGCCGGAACCCCAGGCACACGTCCCATGGGACGAGCACTGAGGGGCAGTAGATGGTCTTCTTCCCAGCGGCAACCACTCACACCGGCCAGCGCGAACGAAGCCCCCATGACCTGAAGCCAGCGGCGACGTGAAACGCCTTCGGGGAATTCGGACGCAGCTTTGGGAAACTCCCGATGAAGAAATTCTTCAAACTCGGGCGTGTTCTCAAGCTCCGCCAAGCTTCGCCAATATGGTTTTTTGCGGGCGTTTTCCCCTAGCGATGACATGTAGAGCAGTCCGTCGAGGGATGAATGTTGTTCTTTTCCATAATCTGAGCACCAATCACGCTGGGATCCTCGCTCGGCTCCCAAGCCAGATCGGTTATCTTGTCAAGCGGGCGAAGGTTCGGAGCCGGATTGCGATGACATTCGAGACACCAACCCATGCTCAGCGGCTCGACCTGAGTGACCGTGTCCATTTGGTCCACGCGACCGTGGCACGAAACGCAACTCACACCCCGGCTCACGTGAGCACTGTGGTTAAAGTAGGCGTAGTCCGGCAGATCGTGAACCTTGGTCCATTTGACCGGCATGCCCGAGGCAAAACTCTCGCGAATCGGTTCCAGAGCCTTGCTAGTGGTCCTGATTGATGCGTGGCAGTTCATGCACGTTTGTGTTGGTGGGACCGCCGCCATGGCGGCATTCTCGACCGTCGTATGGCAGTACCGGCAGTCCAAACCGAGCTGCCCCACGTGTAATTCATGGCTGTACGGCACGGGTTGTTCCGGCGCGTAGCCAACGTTGGTGGTCTTTGGCGACGCACCAAATGTGACCAGCCCGATCAAATAAATGGGCCCGATCATCGCCCCGCCCAAAATCAGTGGACGGAGTTTGTCGACCCATTCAGGAAACTGCAGTCGCTCTTTCTCGCTCACGGTTCGTTCGTCGCTTGTAAAGAGTCGAAAATTCCGGCCCGGCAACGGACCAGTGAAGGTCAATTTCGCTCAGGCAGGCACACATCCGTGCGGCGAATGGCCGTACGAGAGAGCGTATCCGCTCTTGAGGTCGCCCGAGCAACGAAAGATAAACCCAGAAAGGGAAGCTGAGTCCCTTCCCCAAGTTCGGCGATATCATAACCATATTCGCGAAATAACGGCATGCGGCAAATCGTCGCATTGTTTGCGAGCTTCACATGCATGTGCAGTGAGCGCTCGAAATCCGCACGTTATTCGGCGTGACACAAGGCAGGCAGTTCGATGGCTGGCGACGTCTGTCTTGAGACGCAAGCGAGGACTGGGGCTTCTGAAACGACGTAACGGAGGAAGAATTCCTCCTCATTTCTTGCTGCCGAGGGGGCGATGAGGTGGGAGCTGACGTTCCGCCCCCTTCAAGAAAGCCAAAGAAATTCTTGCTCGTGGCGAATGGACCCGTGTCGAAACAATGACGCACACCCGCCGCTGGCAGATTCGAAACGTGTCAACGACCTTGAGACAACTGCCGCCTCTTTTTCGTCGGTCGATGGCAAAGAATTGTAGGGTGGGAGGTTCTGTCGGCACAAAGAGCGAACCACTTCGATTTGCTACGCCGCCGACAG
>CAZNXE010000359.1:0-5743 GCA_964576465.1 uncultured Planctomycetaceae bacterium | reverse complement strand
CGCGTAGTCGGCTGGGTCGCGTAGCGACAAGATGCCTTGAGAGGCGTGCTGCGGTGCGAATTGAGTCGAACCTTGGTTCAATCCGTGCCTAACGATGGACGAGTGCAGTGGTAAGGCCGCTAGGAGAGTTTGGATGAGGAATACGCAAGCCAGGAATTCGGATCCTCTCGTAACACAGAATCGTACCCAAGGCATCTTGTCGCTGCGCGACCCAGCCGAACGGCTGGGCCACCCGTCCGAACTGATCCGTATGGCACACGACAACCTGTAGGGTGCCGTCAAGCGAAGCGCGGACGCACCATTTGTGTAAGCATCACTCATCGTCTCGAAGCTGCGCCAAGACGGTGTAGTCTTCCAGTGTCGAGGTGTCGCCTACCGTTTCTTTGCCTGAGGCAATGTCGCGGAGCAGACGGCGCATGATCTTGCCGCTCCGCGTTTTGGGGAGCGACGATGTAAAACGCACATCGTCGGGAACGGCCAAGGCTCCGATTTCCTTTCGCACATGATCCTTGAGCGCTTGCCGCAGTTCCTCGCTCGGCTCGGCGTCCTTCAGCACGACGAACACGGAAATCGCCTCGCCCTTGAGTTCATGAGGACGCCCGACGGCGGCCGACTCGGCAACATCCGCATGACTCACCAAAGCGCTTTCCACCTCGATCGTGCTGAGACGATGGCCCGCCACGTTGATCACATCATCAATGCGGCCCATGATCCAATAGTACCCGTCCTCGTCGCAACGGGCGTTGTCGCCGCAGAGATACTTGCCGGGAATATCTGACCAATACTGATCGCGATATCGCTGATCGTCGCCCCAAATTCCTCGCAACATCCCCGGCCAAGGTCGTTCGATCACGAGCAACCCACCCGATCCCTGTGGGACCGGCTTGCCTGAGGTATCGACAACCGCCGGCTTGATCCCCGGCAGGGGCCGCGTGCAGCTTCCTGGTTTCGTGGGCGTGGCACCTGGCAACGGGCTCATCATGATTCCGCCGGTTTCGGTTTGCCACCATGTATCGACGATGGGGCAGCGCGTGCCGCCGATTTTTTCGTGATACCACATCCATGCCTCGGGATTGATTCCCTCGCCCACCGTGCCCAACAGGCGCAGGCTCGACAAATCGCGGCCATCGACCCATCGGTCGCCCCACTTGATGAAGGCTCGAATCGCGGTGGGGGCCGTGTAGAAGATCGAGACGCGATAGCGCTCGACGATCTCCCAGAACCGACCCTCGTCGGGCCAATTCGGAGCACCTTCGTACATCACGGCTGTCGCTCCGGCCGAAAGGGGGCCGTAGACCAAGTAACTGTGGCCGGTGACCCAACCAATGTCAGCCGTACACCAAAAGACGTCCTCATCGCGGTGATCGAAAACCCACTCGAAGGTCTTCTTCACGTATAGATTGTAACCGGCGGTGGTGTGCTTGATGCCCTTGGGCTTACCGGTCGATCCGCTGGTGTAGAGGATGAACAGCAGGTTCTCGCTGTCCAACGGTTCGGCCGGACAATCGGCCGATGCGTCGCGCATCAGGTCATCCCACCACAGGTCGCGTCCCGGCTTCATCGAAACATCGTTGCCAACGCGACGCAGCACGATACATTTTTCGACCGTGGGCGATTTCTCCAGTGCCGCATCGACGTTTTCTTTGAGTGGCAACTGCTTGCCGCGTCGCCATCCCGCGTCGGCCGTAATCTGTACCTTCGCGCTGGCGTCGTTGTTACGATCGGCGATTGCTTCGCTGGAAAAGCCGCCGAAGACGACCGAGTGAACCGCGCCAATTCTCGCGCAAGCCAACATGGCAATGGCCAACTCAGGCACCAGCGGCATGTACATCGACACCACATCGCCCTGCCCAACGCCGAGACTCTTGAGCACATTGGCGAATTTGCAAACCTCGCGGTGCAACATGCCATAGGTCAGCACGCGGCGGTCGCCGGGTTCGCCCTCCCAGATCAAAGCAGCCTTGTTTTGTCGCGGCGTGCCGAGATGGGCGTCCAAGCAGTTATACGAAACGTTCGTTTGCCCGCCGACAAACCACTTGGCAAACGGCTCGTCCCACTGGAGAACCTTGTCATACGGCTTGAACCAATGCAGATCCTGCGCGTGCTTGTCCCAGAAGGCCTCTGGATCATCGTCCGCCTCTTGCCACAGCGCTTCGTACGCCTCGATTGAGGAAATCTTCGCGGCGGCTGAAAACTCTGCCGGAGGCGGGAACACGCGTGTTTCACGCATTACATGGTCGATTTGACCGGAGGGCTGATCGGCCATCTACGTAACTCCTTACGATCATTGGCACATCGTGAGCGCGGATTTTAAGGACGCTCGGGCGACATGTCAACGAAGTGAGACACCGACCCGGTCGTAGTGCCGCAGTGTCGCTGTGGTGTTGTTACGCCGTGAATTGATTCGCCACCACACTACAACAACACGAATGGCTCGCCGTTCAGGGGCCGGCAATCTCGCGAATGTAGATATTCTTGAAGAACAGTTCCGAGCCGTGGCTCTGTAGTTCGATCTGTCCGCTAGGATAAATCGGCTTGTCACGTTCCCAGTAATTCTCCATCACCACGTTGTCGACCACCAGTTGATCGTTGAGATGCACGGTTACATTCGCTCCCACCATGCGAATGCGAAACGTGTTCCACTCCCCGACAGGCTTGTCGGCCACCGTCGATGGCTTACTGGGGTGCTCTTTGTTGTTGTACAGTCCGGCGGAACCTTCTTCGCGGTCCCAAATCTGAACCTGCGGCGCGCCTCGCAGATAGATACCGCTGTCGCCACCTTTGCTGATTTTCCAGTCGACCAGCAACTCGAAGTCACCGAAATCGTTGACCGTACACAAGTGGTTGTGGCCTCCCAATCCGTCATAGCGAATCATCCCATCGACCACGGTCCAGTGGTCCTGCATCTTTGCGTTGGCGGCCACCTGTGCCTGTTCGAGCTGATCTGGAGTGAGTTCGGCCCTTTTCTTGGGATCCGCCACCAAGCCTTTCCATCCCGAAAGATCATTCCCGTTGAACAGCGCAACGAACCCTTCCGGTGGCGAGTTATCATCCGCGACGACCGGGACATGGGCCACAACAAGATTGACAGCCAGCGAAAAGAAAGTGAGGAATCTTAGTTGATGCATGACGGGAACCTCGATCGACGGTGAAGCGTGACAGGATGGTCTCGGAAAGTCTCCTCGCGATCTCCCCAACGAATCGCCGGACGGCAAACCCATAAGACCACACGGCGATACTACGGCCCCCAGCGGCGCAACGCAAGAAATCAGTGATTCAAACGTTCGGGCGTCACGCTAGCACTTGCCCACGAAAGCCGCTCCGACCATGGTCGTTCACACACAGCGGCTCGTAGCGGCCCGATACACGACAAATGCGGCACAAAATGCGTGTTGGTTGCTTCGCGCCGACAACACGCTAGAATCGTGGGCGATTCGCCAAGACAAAAATCGGTGTCGCGGTATTCAACCAACTTGTAGCTGTCGAATACCGAGCACCGATGCCGTTGCTCACCTTCGGAGGGTCCTTGCGCATGAAGGATCGTAAGCCATCACGAAAGCCAGACTCAGGCTTTCATCGACGTGATTTCCTCAGGGGCTCAAGCGCAGCCGCGGCAGCAACCGCACTCGCGACAGCACCCGCCTTCGCCGACGAGACGACCGCCGTCTCTCGTGTCGTGGGACCAGGAACAACTACCATTACCCTGTCGGTAAATGGTGAAGACCGTAAAGTTGAAGTCGAGCCGCGAATGACGCTGCTCGAAGCATTGCGTTACGGGCTGAACCTCACCGGTGCCAAGCCCGTTAGCAGCGACGGCACCAGTGGTGCCAGCACCGTCTGGGTTGACGACAAACTCATCTCGGCGTCAACCACGCTGGCCATGGACTGCATCGGCAAGCAAATTCGCACCATCGAAAGCCTGGACAAAGACGACCCGGTTATCCAGGCGTTCGTTCACCAAGACGGCATGCAATGCGGATTCTGCACCCCAGGGTTCGTGGTTGCCGTGCGAGCGTTTCTCGATCAACATCCAAACGCCACCGAAGAAGAAATTCGCACCGGGCTCAACGGCAACCTTTGCCGCTGTGGCACCTATGCGAATATAATTCAAGCAGTGAACGAAGTGGTGAAGGGAGGTCCTCGTGGCTGAATATAGTTGGCCGAAATTCGGAACCGCTTCGCTTCTCGGAACCGAGCAAGACCGAATCGACGGCGTCGCCAAAGCATCGGGCGCTGCGAAATACGCCTACGACATCGTCGAAAAAGACATGTTGCTGGCCAAGGGGCTTGGCTGCCCTCATGCCCATTGCAAAATCAAATCGATCGACACCTCGCGTGCCGAGAAGGTGCCCGGAGTTCGAAGTGTTCACACGATGAAAGAGCCTGGGAAAGAGATTCAGTGGCAAGGCGATTTGATCGCGGTCGTGGCTGCTGAGACCGAAGGCGCGGCGTCGGAAGGTGTCGCGGCAATCGAAGTCGAATACGAAATGCTCGACGTCTTCGTCAACGATACGAGTCTCACCGCCGCTGAAGAAGCCGATCGTACACGTCGTGGCGGCGGTAACGTCAAGCTCGAAAACGAGCCGGGCGACGATGAGGACGAAGACGAATTCGAAGAAGCTGAAATCAAGCGTCTGTTAGACGAATCGGAGGTCGTCGTCGAGGGCCATTACGGCATTTCGGCCATTACCCACATGTGCCTGGAGCCTCACGGATCGACCTGTTCCTGGGATGACGGCAAGTTGACCGCCCATCTTTCGACGCAAAACGTATCGGGAACCGCCGGGCAATTCGCCGGGCCGTTGGAAGTTACTGCCGACGACGTCGTCGTGCATTGCGATTTCATCGGCGGCGGGTTCGGTAGCAAGTTTGCCGCCGATGCCTGGGGTGTGGCAGCAGCACAGATCGCCAGAGAAACCGGTCGCCCCGTGAAGCTGATGCTCGACCGAGACGTTGAATTGAAAACGGCCGGATCGCGTCCCTCGGGCTTCATCGACGTTCGTATCGGTGCCGACAAGCAGGGCGTCGTCAACGTATGGGACTCCAAACATTGGGGTTCCGGCGGACCCGGCGGAGGCGGCATCTCGCAAGGCGTGATTCCCTACGTCTTCGAGCCCCCGAATCGACGTCGAAAGGCCACCAGCATCAAGACGAATACGGGGCCGTCGCGTGCGTGGCGTGCTCCGAATCATCCGCAAGCCTGCCTAATGTCGCAGAGTGCTTACGACGATATTGCGGCCAAGTTGGGCATCGACAGTTACGATGTCTTCCTTCGCAACCTGCCTTCGGTCACCAACGACAAGGCCGAAATCTACAAAGCACAAATGAAGGTCGCCGCCAAGCTCATGGATTGGAAAGCCAAGTGGCACCCACACGGCAAGGGCGATGCCCAGGGGTCGGTCGTCTCTGGCCTGGGAATGGCGATCCATACCTGGGGCGGTGGCGGACACACATCAAGCTGTCTCGTGCGTGTCCATCCCGATGGCGGCGTCGAGACGTCGCTTGGGAGCCAAGATCTCGGAACCGGCACACGTACAACGATCGCGATGGTCGTGGCCGAAACGTTCGGGCTGCCCATCTCGGCGGTTAAGGTCAACCTGGGGTCGTCGAAGTATCCAGCCAGCGGTCCCTCGGGCGGAAGTACGACGATCGGCGGCGTCTCTGAATCGAATCGCCGCGCGTCACAAGATGCCTTGGCTCGCATCTTCGAGCTTGCCGCACCGAAACTCGATGCCAAGCCAGA
>CAZNXE010000358.1:0-5751 GCA_964576465.1 uncultured Planctomycetaceae bacterium | reverse complement strand
GCATCTTTTCGGTTGCCTACTATCCGATTCGCCATGGCTGCGAAGTAAAGCCATACGCGACCGACCTGTTCGTGACACTCGTGTTGCTCACAATGGCTGTACAGTGGCTCCGCAATCCACAGCGGCTGCGGTGGCTGTGGGCACTGGCTGCCATGTTGCCATTGGCGTTGGGGTTCTCTTTCACGGCCGTGTTTGTGGCTGGCGGAGTGGCCGTGGCGATCGGCATGACGGCGTTAACGCTGGGCGAACGTCGCGTGTGGACGGCCACCGTGGCCTATGGCGCGGTCTTATTGCTGAGCTTCGCCGCCTTCTATCACATCACGGCGCGCGTGCAATTCGACAACTATGAACGGAGCGGTTTGAAGCAATGTTGGATCAACGACTTTCCACCGCTAGGGCAGCCGTTGGAGTTGGCCGGATGGCTTGTCGAGCGGCATACGTCACACATGTTCGCCTATCCCTTCGGCGGGGCACACGGGGGCAGTACGCTGACGGCGATCTGTATCGTCGCGGCAACCGTCTTTCTCTGGCGACGTCGGCAACATGCACTGTTGGCAATGTTCTTCGTTCCGCTTGCGCTTTGCTTTGTGGCCGCGGCGCTAGAAAAATATCCTTATGGTGGCAGCCAACGCACCATGCAGTTCGTCGCGCCCATGGCGTGTCTTCTCAGCGGATTGGGAATGACCATGGCACTCGCCACCCTTGGGCATATCTATTGGCGACACCGTGCGATCGTTATCTACTGCACCTTGTTGGGTATTTTGGGCATGAGTAGCTTGGCCCGAGATTTGGTGCATCCCTACAAGACGATCTACGACTTGCAGGCCCGCGAGTTTGCCCGTTGGTTTTGGGCGGAAAATGCCCGCGATGCGGAGTTGGTTTGTGTGAAACGCGACCTGGGCGAGATCTTTACTCCCATGATGTGGGAGTTCGATCGCTCGGCCGTCTATCAATGCAACCAGGCCATCTATTCGCGCCGGCATAAGTCGGGACATGCCCCCGAGCTGGATGCGATTTCTTCGCAACACCCGCTGCGGTGCGTGCTGTACAACGAGAACCCCGTTGAGAACCCCAAATTCGTGGCCTGGCTTGACGAAATGCAATCGACGTACCAGCTACGCGAGGTGCGGCAGTTCGAGGTGAACAGCGAAGCCGACCGCCCCGGCTATGTGGACACGTATGTTGTCTATGAGTTCGTGCCGAAGGACGGACCGATCGTTGTTGCCGAATTGCCAGCGGCATCACTTCGCCGTTGAGTAAGCGGTGTGCAAGTGGCATCTACCTCGTCAATCAAGCTTCACGCCCTGCTCTTTCGCCACACGTGTTAAATACGCATGGGCTTCCGTGGCGGCGGCGTGGGGTTCGTCGATGTAGGGGTAAAGTTCGACCGTAATCCAACCGTCGTAGCCGCTGGCGTCGATGGCCTTCAAAGTCGCGGCGAAGTCGATGGCGCCATGACCGGGGATGAGGTGTTTGTGGATGCGATTGGCGTTGATGTCTTCAAAGTGATAATGCACCGTATGTTTCGCCATTCGGGCGACCCACTCCTCGGGATCTTCGCTCACGCAGTAGGCATGCCCGATATCGAAGTTTAGCCCCACGGCCGGGGAATCGATCCGCTCGACGAACGCGAGGTATTGCTCGAAGCGTTCGATCATCAACTCCGGCTCCGGCTCGATCAAGAGCCGCACGCCGAGTCGATCGGCAAGTTCGACGCAGGGCATGAGTTCTTCGTAGAAGATATCAGCGGCCTCGTCCCAGCTTTGACCAGCCGCCAAAGGCCCTCCCGGCTCGGTCGTGATGTTGGGGGCGCCGAGATAGGCCGCCAATTCAATCGCCCGTTTGGTGTGCTCGCGGCGAATGGCCCGATAGTGCGGATCGGGTTCGATCCATGCCGGGTGCCAATAGGGCTGCCGCGGATCGGCCACGGCGTTCATCATAAAGGCGTTGATGTTGGCGATTTTCAAGCCACGACGATCCACCGCGTCGCGGATCGCCTCCTTCTGCTCGTCCAACAACCCTGCCGGCCAGGCGTGCGGCACATCGGCCAACAATTCAATGCCCTGATAGCCCAACTCGGCAATCGCCCGAGCCGCCTCGTCAATGGAATAGTGCAGAAACGCGTTGGAGCTGAAGGCAAGTTTCAAGGTCGGCAAGCGGGGTTAGAGTTCAAGAGAAAGGAATCGCCTGACAAACATCGGCGGGAGGGAAGACAAGCTAGCGATTATAGCCTGCAAGACAGAAGGCCGAAACCGGCGGATGGTTGCCGAAGATGCCCGTCTGATTCAACTACTCGCACTGCGATAACTCAACAGCGATCGGGTGAAGACCCATCGCGAGACCATGAGGCTGCCGGCGGTTGCCAATAGGGCGAACAGGGCTAGTGGCCAGTTTTGGGCATCCAACGGTTTGGCCATCAACGCGGCGGGAACGTTGATTACCACCAGCACGGGAACGAAGAAAGTGAAAGTGTACCGAAGTGGGGTGCCGAAGCGACCTTCGTAGATCTCCATCGGATAACGGGAAAAAGTTGTGATGTAGAACCAAAAATCGTACAGAGTTTGGTTGCGACCCATCCACACGCTCATGCTGGCCAAAGTAATCATCAGGCTGTACAGCCGAGTAGCGTGTGTGCTTGCACGCACTTCTCTGGGCGAGCGGCAGTAACGTTGTTTGCCGCAGTGGCCTGCCCCGGCTGTGCGTGCAAGCACACACACTACGGCTACTATTGTTGCTGAAGCAAGCGGCGGATCGCAAGCGTCCGCGGCGGAGCCAGGAATCTCGCAATGGATTGCAAGCAAGAACTGGGCATGGCGAGAAGGAGACACAACAAAGCGGAGGGCACGGGACTCGAACCCGCAACCGGTAAACCGGCACCTGAATTCCAATCAGGCCGCTAGCCAATTCGCTTACCCTCCGGGTAGACGACTGTGTGCATGGGAGATGCACGATTCGTTGACGCTCTTCAGCAGGCTTTCAGTATTTTCTGGCTACGTACGGAACGCCACGGAGGGCGTTCCCTACAGGTCTTGTACGCGGGCCTTGGAGTTCAAAACTTCAAGCCATCGCTAGGTGGCGGCTTTGGCTCCGCTGATGAGTTTGATGAACTCGTCGTTGGATTTGAACTTCGCGAGCTTCGAGGTCAGTTGCTCCATGGCATCGATATGGTGCATCGAGCTTAACGTCCGCCGCAACATCGTCACCGCGTGCAACGTATCGGGCTCGAGAAGTTTCTCTTCCTTTCGGGTGCCCGACTGCTCGATATCGATCGCCGGCCAGACGCGTCGATCGGCAAGCTTTCGATCGAGCACCAACTCCATGTTGCCGGTGCCTTTGAACTCTTGGAAGATGAGCTCGTCCATTCTGCTACCGGTATCGATCAGCGCCGTGGCGACGATCGTCAGCGAGCCGCCTTCTTCAAACACACGGGCGGTGGCGAACAACTTTTTCGGAATGTCGAGCGCCTTGATGTCCATACCGCCGCTCATCGTTCGCCCGGTGTTGCCGACCCATTTGTTGAACGCGCGGGCCATTCGGGTGATGGAGTCCATGAGCAGGAAGACATCCTTGCCCATTTCAGCCAAACGCTTGCATCGCTCGATGATCAACTGCGACATGCGAACATGGCTTTCGATGTCACGGTCGAGACTGCTCGCCACGACCTCGCCCTTTACCGATCGTTGCATATCGGTCACTTCCTCTGGCCGCTCATCGATCAAGAGCACGATGAGCGTCAATTCCGGATGATTGGTCGCAATGGCATGGGAGATGTGCTGCAACATGACCGTCTTACCGGTGCGCGGCGGCGCGACGATCAGCGCACGTTGCCCTTTGCCCAAGGGAGTGAGCAGATCCATGACACGCGTGGTGAGCGGTTCGGGACCGGTCTCCAAACGCAGCCACGATTCTGGATTGATGGGAGTTAACTCGTCGAACGTCTTCACGTTGAGATAGTCTTCCGGCTTCATGCCGTCGATATCCTTGATTTCGCGAAGACGCGGTCCTTGCTGTTTGCGGTTCGGCTGCGACATGCCGTTGATCAAAAGACCTTCGCGAAGACCGAACTTCTCGATCATCGACCCTGGCACGAATGGATCGGTGCGTTCGCGTTGATAGCTCTTATTGGGGTCGCGAAGAAAACCGTAACCATTTGGATGCAGCTCGAGCACCCCGGATGCTGGCTGCAAGGGAAGCGGATCGCCATTTTCATCCGTTTCGGGTTCGACTTGGGATGAGCGTCCGCCAGAAGGTCGACGAAAGGAATTTCGGTTTCGTCCGCGGTATCGACCGCCGCCGCCACCTCCTTGGCCACCGCCACCTCCCTGACCGCCACCTCCCTGCCCTCCGCCACCCTGCCCTCCGCCACCCTGCCCTCCGCCACCTTGTCTACCACCGCCGCCGGAGTAGCCTCTTCCTCTTGGACGACTTTTCTTCTTCGCCATACTGCACCTGGGAATGAAATGGTTCCTTAAACCGCCACAAAACGGCCACACGCGGACCGACTGGCGCAAAGGTTGGTGCCCAAAATTGGGCAGCAATTCTTAAAATGCCTAAGCTGAGCGTGCCGTCAATTGGCACCTAGCCATGTCAGAGGTCAATCCCTGTCACCCTTCGACAGGAACTGCAACTGTAAACTCTCAAATGGTCGCTGGCTGGGACGACACAAGGCAACCGCGCAATTCCAAATGAAGCGTGATGCTAAAAAAATTGCGCAATTCTCTGCTCGAATCCCTGCCGAGCGAAGCCGGATACGGTGTCGGCCATCCTGGTCGCCAATTGAAGCAACTCAGAGCGACGAAGGAGGTGCCCCCGGGAAGATTCCTGGTTTGGGGGCGGCCCGGCGATTTTCACCTGGGGCCGACAATGCCTTATTACAAGGCAGCTCTAAAACTACGGCAATCATAATCATCTTTCGGGCCGTGTCAAGCTATCAATCTACCTGAATCTGCGGTGATCGAAGACTTTTCCGTTTTTGCGGATCGAATCTAACGACCGCAACGAAACGCGCGAGCCAACCGCAGGCCGTTTTGAACGGGGATAGCGCGCAAGTTCAAGCCAATACGGCACATGCGCTGCCGGCCTCTACGAACTCTGGAACATGGTCCGTTATCGGGATTGAATCCCTGCGGCCTGTTTCGCCGGGGTGGAAACGAAAACCATTTGCAGCCCTCTCAATTGATCCATCCTCTGGCAGCCAAACGAGTTCAGCTTGATGTTGGGTCAGCTTGCTCGCGGCGAGCGTGAATTACCGGCAAATATTCCCCAATCCGTAATGTTTCTCACAATTCAATGCTTCCGGCCATCCGATAAGAGACTTGCCGAGAGTCTCACATGCGTTGTTGGGCACGAGTTCTGGAAAGAGGCGTTTACCTATGTCGGTTCTTCGACGTTGCTGTCTGATACTGCTAGCGTGTTCGCTGTTTGTCGCGTGTGCCGACGCCCGCGATGCGTTTACATGGCAGCCAGATCTTCAGCAGGCCAAACGCGAAGCCGCCCGAACCAACCGCTTGGTGTTGATGCACTTTTGGGCGCCGTGGTGCGGGCCTTGCAAACGTCTGGAACGCGAAGTGTTCTCTCGCCCGGCTGTCGCCGAAGCTGTTTCGGCAAACTATGTCATGGTCAAGTTAAACGTCGATGACAATCGTGCGCTGGCGGGCACCTACGGTGTGCGTGGCATTCCGGCAGATGTGATCATCACGCCCGACGGCAAGGTTGTGAAGCTGCTGCAAAGCCCGGCCACGGCAGTTCAAT
>CAZNXE010000357.1:1781-5767 GCA_964576465.1 uncultured Planctomycetaceae bacterium | reverse complement strand
CGATCAGCAGATCGACGATTTCGCAACGTGGATCGAAATGGGCGCCCCGTGGCCCGGTGTCTTGCCCACGGCGAACGTCGATGACGAACCGACGTGGGCATTTCAGCCTGTCGTCGATGTGGACATTCCCACAGTGCGCGACACCGCTTGGCCACGCAACGAAATCGATCGCTTTATTTTGGCGAGATTGGAAGCCGCTGAGTTACATCCGGCTCCGCCCGCGTCACGCGACGTGTGGCTGCGCCGCGTAACGTTCGACCTGACAGGCCTGCCTCCCACCCCCGAAGAGGTCGAGGCATTCTTGGCGGATAATTCTAACGACGCCCATCAGCGCGTGGTCGATCGCCTGCTGGCCAGTCCGCGGCATGGCGAACGCTGGGGTCGGCATTGGCTCGATCTCGTGCGTTACAGCGACACGAATGGCTTGGACAACGACTACCTAAAGCCCGGCGCATACCACTACCGCGATTATGTCATTCAAGCATTCAACCAAGGCCTTCCGTATGACGATTTCGTGCGTGAGCATATCGCTGGCGATGCAGTAACCCATCTGAGAACCACGTTCGATGGCTCGCACCGGTTGTCGCCACTGGGAACCGGTTTCTACTGGCTCGGAGAAATGCTCAACGCGCCGGCCCAGCCGGAGATTGCCCTGGCAACCGAACTTGAGAATCGCATCGATGTCTTCGGGAAGACATTTCTGGGCCTAACCGTAGCTTGTGCCAGGTGCCACGATCACAAGTTCGATGATATTTCGACGGAAGACTACTATGCGTTGGGTGGAATTCTCACAAGCTCCAGCAACATCCAAGCCTGTGTCGACACACCCCAGCGGTCGTCCGAGATCGCAGGATTCCTCGCACGAAGCCAAGCGAACCGCGATGCTCTGAATGCGTTGCTCGAAGGTCGTGAGATTCAGAAACTCCTGATCGAGACTCGGCTGGAAGAAGCACGAAACATTTCCCGCTACCTCATGGCTTCCCGTCCGCTGGTTGCATCGGGCGAAGCCGCGAATGAGCAGGTTCTCGTCAAAGCGGCGGCAGCCCAGCATGTCGATGCCGACGGACTTCGGCGTTGGGTCGATTTTCTTCGTGCCGAAACGCGAAAACAAGATGGCATTTTCGCACCGTGGGTGATGTTGGTCGACGTACCTGAGCAGCGTTTTCCTCGCCGCGCCAGTTTGCTCACTCGCCGACTGACCAAATTCCGGCAGGCATTCGAGAAACTCGAATCGGGGCTGGAACTTTTTGATGACTTTGAGGGCGATGATTGGGCCGATCGATGGCAGAGCGTGGGTGCCGCATTTGGCGCTGGTCCTCGCCGTCGCTTCCCGGTGGATATGCATGGCGTGCGCGGCGAGGGGTATGTCAGCAGTTTCGGATCAACTGATTCGACGGTTGGTCGCCTATCAAGTCGAAGGATCTTGATCACCAAACGGTACATGACAATGCTCATCGCCGGCGGCAAATATGGAGGCGAGACGTGCGTTAGTGTCATTTTGAACAGCCCTGTGCTTCCGGAGCCTGAAGATGTCGTGAAGACCGGTCGTAACGATCACGTCTTGCGTCGCGAATGGTTCAACATGCAGCCGTACCTGGGCGAGGAAGTAATCATCGAGATCGCCGATAGCCGCCGCGGTCCATGGGGACACATCGTCATCGACGAAATTGCGTTCACCGACGACTCCGCCCTGCCGAGCGAATTTTTCTCGACCAATGAGTCAATCCTCGAGGCGCTGTCCAGCGTCGATTCACCACAGGCTCTTGCCGATCTTTATCAGCAACGATTGGTTGCGACGCTAGAAGAGGCTCTCGCCGCCCTTGAAGCCATGCCCGAAGAACACGACGGCAGCGTGCGATTGGACGATCCCGCACAGGAAGAGATCCGCTTTCGCATGCTGAGCGACTCTTCGCCGTTGGCACGCCAGACAACGGCCGATCTCATTTCGCCAAGCGAACAACAAAAGCTAGCCGATCTTCTTGCGGAACGTGCTTCTATCGACCACCACTTTCCGAATTCGACGATTGGCATTGTCACGGCGGATATTGATTCAAAAGACATGCACGAGCATACACGAGGTGACCCCAATAACTTGGGCGATGAGGTCCGGCGTGGCTTCTTGCATGCCCTGTGCGATGACTCCCGTCCAGACAACCTAACTGGAAGCGGACGTTTGCAACTGGCCAACTGGCTCTCTTCGACCGAGCATCCCCTGACAGCACGGGTCATGGTCAACCGAATTTGGCAGCATCATTTTGGTATCGGGCTGGTCGCCACGCCAGACAACTTCGGCCAACTTGGTGAGAGGCCATCGCATCCCGAGTTACTCGATTTTCTGGCCACTCGCTTCATCGACTCAGGGTGGTCCATCAAGACAATGCACCGATTGATGGTGCTAAGTAGTACGTACCGGCAAGCCAACGATGTCGATGCCGTGGCAATCGAGAAAGACTCCGACAACCGAATGCTGCACCACATGCCGATCCGCCAACTGGAAGCGGAGTCGGTTCGAGATGCGATGCTGGCGGTGGCTGGCAATATCAACCACGCGATGTATGGTCCGGGCGTCAAGACGCATTTTACGCCGTATACGATCGGAGAGGATTTACCGCCCGAGTCCGGACCGCTCGACGGAGATCGTCGGCGTTCCATTTATTTGGAAGTGCGGCACAATCATCTGATGGCCCTGCTCGATGCGTTTCACATGCCGAAGCCAGTTACAACCGTTGGATCACGAGACCGTTCGGTCACCTCGCCAATGGCTTTGTCGATGATGAACAATGACTTTGTCTTACTTCAATCCGAAGTATGGGCCGATCGCGCACTCTCTGAGTATCTCGAGAATCCGGAAGAGCGTATCGCAAAGATGATCTTCGAGGTCTATGCGCGTGATGCCACGCCGGACGAACTGCGGAAGCTGACTGAGTTTGTCTCGAATCAAACGGAGCAATATCGCGCTCTCAACCGGGATGACATCGAACCCCAGCGCCGCGCATGGGCCGATTTGGCACAGATTCTCTTCAGTTTGAGTGAGTTCGTGTTTGTTCGCTGAAGATGAAAGAAGTGCGGATCATGGAAAGGTCTGGCCGCCGCTCGGCGATTCAATAGACCGCTCGTTGAGCGTGTAACACTAGGGGATCTGCCCTAATTTGCGTCGTTCGCTATTCTGGTTAAGATGCATAGTGGGTAATGTTTCTGGTTCCGTATGAGGCTGGAGAGTCAATCGCGCATGCAACGTGAAGTACTACGCACGGCGGGCCTTTCGCGTCGCGAGCTGTTGTTCCGTTCAGCTTCCGGTTTCGGTGGCTTGGCGCTGTGTGGTTTGCTGTCCTCTTGCAGCAAAAAACAGCAACCATTGCCGACTGCGACGAATGAGATTTTGACAGGCCCGCGGAAGAAGGCGAAGAACGTCATCTTCATCTTCGCCAGCGGGGGGCCGTCACAAATCGACACATTCGATCCCAAACCCCGGCTGGCAAAAGAACATGGTCAGCAGATCAAAATTGAACTGCCGAAGATCCAATTCAATGGCTGCAACGTCGTCATGCAGTCCCCCTTCCGGTTTCGTCAACACGGCGAGTGCGGAACTTCAGTAAGCGAGATCTTTCCCGAACTGGCCAAGTGTGTCGATGACCTGTGTGTCGTTCGCTCTATGCAGGCCGATCATGGTGAGCACGGCACGGCAAACATCGCCATGAACACAGGCAAGGGCAACGCGGGCCATCCTAGTATGGGGTCGTGGATCAACTACGGTTTGGGCAGCGAGTGCGACGATCTTCCAGGCTACGTCGTACTAGACAGCGGTCGCATCCCTGTCGGCGGCATGGCGTGCTTCAGTAATGGTTTCTTGCCCGCGATGTACCACGGCACGATATTCCACCAAGGCGAGTACCCAGTCGTTGATTTGAAGCCAAGCGAGCCAAATGTAGCGTTACAACGATCAAAACTATCGGTCATTCAAGATTTGAACCGTCGAACCTATGAGC
>CAZNXE010000357.1:0-1760 GCA_964576465.1 uncultured Planctomycetaceae bacterium | reverse complement strand
CCGTGATCAAAAACTACGAAATGGCGTTCAAAATGCAGACCGCCGTGCCCGAGTTGATCGACAACCGTGGTACATCACCAGCGACACGCAAGCTATACGGTTTGGATCAAAAGGAAACCGAGACGTTCGGTTCGCAGTGCTTGCAGGCGCGTAAATTGGTCCAGCGCGGAGTCCGTTTCGTGCAACTGCTGCCACCAATCTTGCCAGACTACGACCAGTGGGACCAACACGAAGACTTGGACGAAGGGCACCGCGCGAACGCGCTGGCGACCGATCGCCCGATTGCCGGGTTGCTCCAGGATCTCAAGTCGCTGGGCATGCTTGATGAAACGCTGGTCCTCTGGGGTGGCGAATTCGGGCGAACTCCAATGGAACACACCAACCCTGCCGATCGAGTCGCCCGCACCGGACGCGGTCACAACCGTTACGGCTTCACGATGTGGATGGCCGGCGGCGGCGCCAAACCTGGTACGGTCTATGGCACCACCGACGAGTATGGACTCATGGCGGTCGAAAACCCCGTACATGTCCACGATCTGCACGCCACGATCTTGCACCTGCTTGGAATAAACCACGAAGAACTAACGTATCTTCATGGCGGTCGAGAACAGCGTCTTACCGATGTCTTCGGAGACGTAATCCACGACATTATCGCCTAGCGCCCGGCCACGATTGTGGCATCGACCGGCGCCCTATCGAACCCCGCGCGGCACTCGTTCCGAAGGAAGAAAACGCCGGCCCGTCTCTATGTCCAGGCGGTCGCGGAAGGCACTGTAAGGTCGCAGTTCGACGTCCGCACTTGATGCTTCAAACGTGCCTTGTCCCGGCACGGCGAACCGAACGTGTACCAGCCCTCGCGGTTCAACAGTTTGATCGCGTTGGGGATGAAACGACTGGAAACGCAACGGGACCACAGCGCCGTACACTCCGAAATCGTCGGTTGAAATTGGCACCGACCACCGTCCGATTCGCTGCGGATGCCGCACCCGCTGGATCCCTCGTTGCCGAAAGGCGAAGAGTTCGACTTCGAGTGTTCCGCGAACTTCAACAATCTCGCCGGCTGCGTTCCGCGGTGCGATCTCGACGACCATTCCATCAATGCCGACATCGGGCGTCCATTTTCCATACCACGCATCGACACTCAACCAACGCACTCGGGCTTCCGATTTCTCGGCCTCCGACATTGCGCTGCGTGACCGATCGCGTGTCGGTTCTGGAAGATCAACGCCGTCAATCTCCTCTGGTCGCTGAAAATCGGTGGCAAGTGCCAGGACGTCTTCGACATCAAGCGACCGCTCGCCTTGCCGCATTGCAAGCACTGCGTCCCAAGCGACACTCCGCAGCATGAAAGACCGACCCTCTTCAAACCGCAACCAAAGACGCGAATCATCGGTGCGAGAATCGACCCGAGCAATAAACGTGCGTCGACTGGAAAGTTCAACTTCGATGGGCTCGCCCGCCAGTGCCCTTGGCGACGGCGCAAGAACCACGACAAAGAAGAAGAGCTGCAACACAACTGGGATGAATCTAGATGTCATGGCGGACTGCGAGGCTAGGGACACCAGGGAAAGATGCGTAGACAATCCATCAACGCAAACGGTATTCCCTCCATGCCAGCACGACCACCGCCCCGTGTCAAACACTTTGGCACAATTAGAGTTGGGGCCGCGGCTCCTGAATTCACACTCGAAATGACGTCGCAGAATCACATCATCGCGATGCGCGATAGCAACATTTATCGGGGGGTTCCAGGCTCCAGA
>CAZNXE010000356.1:0-5779 GCA_964576465.1 uncultured Planctomycetaceae bacterium | reverse complement strand
GCCTCCCATCGCTGATGCGTTAGGCGAAGAACTCACCTGACTTACCCGAGCTGTTCCTACGCACTGGACGTCATCCCTAAACGTCCGCGAAGGCCTTCTTTCATCGAGCCTTGTTTTGAATCCCTCCCGAGCCTTGTTCTTGGGAGCTAACCCACAATAAACAAAGGACTTCCGGAGGGAGAGGCCCGACACTCAAGGGTAGCCGCGAAACTGGGGGTATGTCAAGGCAGAGCAACGACAAGATACGCCGATTACCGATATCGCTGCTTTCATGGAATTGCTCGCTAGCAATGTGTTATAAACGCGGCCACCTCAATTCTTTCTGATGCTCCGTCTTCCACCTCTGTAAGTGTTTTCGTTTCCACCATTCTCGCGGCAGGGCCGTTGTAACTCGATGACCATACTCTACGACTCTCCGCGATTTCTGGCTCACGACACAGGCGATCATCCCGAATGCGCGGAACGGATTGCCGAGGTTCCTCGGTACTTGCGCGAAGTAGGGCTCCTGGGTCGCTGTCATCGCAAGCCATGGGAGCAAGCATCGCTAGAACGGGCTGCTCGGGTTCATGAGACCGACTACCTGGGGCAACTCTTTGAGTTTGCCTGTGCTGGCGGCGGGCAGATTGAAGGCGACACCATCATGTCGTCCGAATCATTCGATGTTGCCCTGTTGGCTGCCGGTGCTGCTTGCGACGCCGTGCGGTCGGTAGTTCATGGCGAACATCGCCGCGCGATGTGTTTGATTCGCCCGCCGGGACATCACGCGCTGCCTGCCGGAGCGATGGGGTTTTGCCTGCTGAACAACATTGCCATCGCTGCCCGCGCCGCGATTGATCAGTTAGGCATGGAACGGGTGTTGATCGTCGATTGGGACGTTCATCACGGCAATGGCACGCAAGACGTTTTCTGGACCGACCCTCAGGTAGGGTTCCTATCGATTCATCGCTGGCCGTTTTATCCAGGAACAGGCCGCGCCGATGAAACAGGGAGTGGTGACGGTTTAGGAACCACGGTCAATGTGCCCGTCGAAATGGGCACGTCGCGGAGGGAGTATCTCGATATGTTCCGCACGGCGTTAGACCGATTGGCTCGCAAGATGCGCCCCCAGATGATTCTTGTCAGCGCCGGTTTCGACGCCCATCTGCAAGATCCGATCGGATCGCTTGGGTTGGAAACCGAGGACTTCGAGGAATTGACCTCCGCTGTGTTGGATGTTGCCGACGAATACGCCCAAGGGCGCATCGTGAGCTTGCTCGAGGGAGGGTATAATCCGAGGGTACTCGCCGCTTGTGTCGAAGCGCATCTAAACGAGTTGCTCCAGCGGGATGCGCATAGTTTCACTCCCCCGTCGCCCCTATGAAAAACGGTTCCCAAGAAGCGATCCTTACCGACGTCGATGCCTACTGCGAGGAGCTTCGCCCGTCGGAAGAGCTTTGCTACCTCGAGCATCAGCCCAACGATCAAATCGTTGAGCTTGCCAAGAAGCACAACCTGCTGGGGATCCCGCTGCCAGAGAAATACGGCGGACGCGGGGCCGATTCGCTGACCTACTCCCGGGCGCTTGCACGGATCGGGCGCGAGGGCACCGGCGTACGAACCTTCTTCTCGGGACATACGTCGATCGGGCAATATCCCATTCTTCGCTATGGCAACGAGGCGCAACGAGCCCACTATCTGCCGAAGTCGACTGCCGCGGAGATTGTGTTGGCCTTCGGGCTTACCGAGCCCGATGCTGGCTCGAACCCGCTGGAGTTGACCAGCACGTACCGCCGCGATGGCGACCGCTTCTTGCTCAGCGGCGTTAAGTATCTCATCTCCAACGGCGGCGTGGCAGACGTTGTGATTGTGTTTGCCTATCCACAAGAGACTGATGGTGAACGGCGCCGCATGAGTGCGTTCATCGTGGAAACCGCCGGCGACACCTTAGAGCAGGAAGACCTGGCGTCGAAAATGGGGATGTTCACAGCCAATACCGGCATGTTTGAAATGACCGATCACCCGGTGCCGGTCGACAATCTGTTGGGTGAAGAAGGCAACGGATTTCGGATCGCCATGGGAACCTTGGTCTCGGGACGCTTGAGCGTTGCCGCTGGTTGTCTGGGGGTGATCGAAGATTGTTTGACCGAAGTGCTCGCCTATTCCAAGACGCGGGTGCAGCATGGGAAACCAATCGCCCGGCATCAACTGGTGCAAGATCATATCGCGATGATCGAAATCGGTCGTGCTGCTAGTGCGGCGATGATCGAAAAAGCTGCCTTGGCAAAAGACGCCAGCGACGCCAATCGCGCGGACGCCGGATTGGCGGACGAAGCCGACTATCTTGTGGCATTAGCAAAATACTTCGCTTCAAACGCCGCCTGGGACGCCGCGGATCGGGCCGTGCAAATCTACGGCGGGCGAGGATGGTCGGAACTCTATCGAGTCGGGCGGCATCTGCAAGATGTTCGCGTTTGCCGAATTTACGAAGGCACTGACGAAATCATCAAACTCAAGGTCGCCACGCACTTACTCGGCAAAGAGTACGCGGCGTTTCAGTAGATCGGCACCCGAGAAGGCTACGCCGATTCCCCCAACTGCTCGCGGATTCGCTCCCAACTCGCCTGAAGCACGACTTTCGCGGCAGCCGAAGTGAGTGCCGGGCTGACGGCGGCGACCAAGCCTTTGAGTCTTGTGACCTGTGCGGACCATGTCATTTGGGTTCCGCTCTCTTCGCCTGAGATGCTGAAGCGGGACTCGACGTCGATCTCCATGCCGATCCCTTTCGCGGTAATCCGCAGCAGGGCGGACACAGGCGGTTCGATTTCCTCCATCCGAATGTCTAGCTTCAGCTTCCCCCGGATGAACGAGAACCCGGGCCGAACGACACATTTCAACCGGTGATCGTCGACTTTTTCGTAACTCTGGAGGTCGGGAATCAAGGCAGGCATCAGCTCGACATCCGTGACGACACGGAACACCTCTTCGGGGGCGGAGGTGAAATGCTCGACTCCGTTTAGGTCCAAAGCCGCTGCACTCATAATGCATTCCTGGGATTACAGGCGAACGTGGTAGCCAACATCCGGTCCATGAATTCTTGCGAGAACACTGGCGGACGTGGCGTTGACCATTCAGACTGAAACGAATTGTACGATTCGCCCGTCCGCTCGCAAAGTCTGCCGTCGAGCCCACTTCCACACGTTGAACAACCAATATGCCATCGAACATCCAGAAGTCGCCCCAACGCTTTCCCAATGGGTTGTATCGCCTCGCGCCCTGCGTGGTTCTGGCGTTATTCCTTATCGTTGTCGGTTCAGTGGTTGCCCCCCATGGCAACGAGAAACTTCTCTTAGCGGCTGAGGTCGATCCGAAGACCGGCACCGACAACGAAGAGGAAGCTCCTCTGGATGGCGCGGACGGTCGACCGCTGGCGCTGGATCAGTTTCGTCCACAATCGATGTTACGTGTTGAGACGCATCAACCGTCGGGGGCTAAGTTTCCCTGTGTCGACGTTCATACGCATCCGCGTTTACGCCTGCTGCATTCAAAGAAGCGGCTCGACGAGTTTGTTGAGATCATGGACGAACACAACATCGCGGTCTGCGTGAGCCTCGATGGTCGCCTCGGCGCGGAGTTCGAGGAGCATGCTGAATATTTGTGGACCGATCATCGCGACCGGTTTGTGATCTATGCCAATGTCGACTGGGTCGGAAGCGGAAATCGTGACGATCCGGCGAGCTGGGACTGTCAGCGAACCGATTTCGGACGTCATACGGCCAAACAACTGGCCGAAGCCAAACGGATGGGTGCCTGTGGTCTGAAACTCTTCAAGCAGTTTGGACTTGGGTATCGCAACCCCGATGGTTCGCTGATCCGCATCGACGACCCTCGCTGGGATCCAATCTGGGAGGCATGCGGAAAGCTAGGGCTGGTCGTCATCATCCACACGGCAGACCCCGCGGCTTTCTTCTTGCCAATCAACGCGCAGAACGAACGTTGGGAGGAACTGCACCGTCATCCCGACTGGAGCTTCCATGGTGAGAAGTTTCCGTCGCGTGATGCCTTGCTGGAAGCTCGCAATCGCGTCATTGAGCGTCATCCAGGGACGACGTTTATTGGAGCACATATGGCCAACAGCCCTGAAGATTTGGCGCAGGTCGGTCAGTGGCTCGACCGCTATCCCAACTTGCATGTCGAAATCGCGGCGCGAATTGCGGAACTCGGTCGGCAGCCCTATACGGCGCGAAGGTTCTTTCTCAAATACTCCGACCGCATCATGTTTGGCACCGATGGTCCGCGATCGAGGGCAAGGTTGTTGCCGCACTGGCGATTCCTCGAAACATTCGACGAGTATTTTCCCTACGCCGAGAACCCGTTTCCACCCCAGGGACTGTGGAATATCTACGGCATCGGTTTGCCAGACGACGTGCTCCGCAAGCTGTACCATGAGAACGCAATGCGGGTGATCCCCGGCGTTGCGGAGCGCGTGAAGAAATTTCGCATGTCGAAGGCAGGCCGCTAGCAGACGCCCTCTAAGTTTGGTGCGGATTGCTTACTGTTGGAGACCAACTTTGCTAGCTCTTCGACCAGCCGCGGTTCGAACCGTGTGCCGGACGATTCTCGCAAGACACCCATGGCAGCTTGTTCGTCGTGCGAATCCCACCATCCGCGACCCTGAACGACGTCGTCGTAGAAGCTGCACATTGCCAAGATCCGGGCGCCCAGGGGGATACTTTCTCCCGCGGGATCACCTTGTGAGCCGTCGAACCACATTCTGGAGAGTGAGACGGTGTTAATCATGGAACGGTTCGAGAAGCAGCTCTTGAGAATGTCGAGCGTAAACTGATGGTGCTGTCGCGCAATCAGGAACTCCGTCTCGGTCAACTCGCCAGTCTTCTTGAGGATTTCGTCGGGCACGGCCAGTCGCCCGATATCGTGTAGCAGTGCCGCAACCTCGAGCGAAACGCGTTGCTCAGGAGGAAGTCCCAGATGCTGGGAAAATTCGCGACAAAGCTGCGCCACACGCCGCGAGTGTTCGACGGTTGGACTATCACGATGTCTGAGTGCGGCAAGCAGCGTATTGACAACTTGGTAGGGGATCACCGCATCGTCACTCGCCCTTGAGGTATCGTCGTTTTCGATTTCCGGCGGTTTCCCGTCGAGTAAGTTCGAGGCTTGTTTGAGTTCGTCGAAGCGAGTCACGCGGTTGCGGCCCGAGCGCTTCGCGAAAAGAAGCGCCTGGTCGGCATGTTCGACCAGCGATTCCTCACTGAGCATATCGAGTGTGCGACTGGCAAGCCCGCAACTGGTTGTGAAACGAAAGTCTTCCGCGATCTCGGGCATCCGCACCGATTCGATTGCCTTGCGCAGGCGTTCGGCAACCACGGCGGCGGCGTCGGTGTCGCAATCGTACAGGACCACGGAAAACTCTTCTCCACCATAACGTCCCATGATGTCGGTATCGCGAAATACCTCACGGATTATCTGGCTAATTTTACGAATCACACTGTCGCCAGCCGGATGCCCGTAGGTGTCGTTGATGCGTTTGAAATGATCGATATCAAGCATCAAACAACTAATGGGCAAATCGTAACGCACACTGCGGCGCCATTCCTTCTCGGTATGTTCAAAGAAGGCCCTGCGGTTGAGCAGGCCAGACAGAGAGTCCTTGACGGCCAATTCGGTTAGTTTCTCATTCGCGTCGTTGAGTCGATCGTTGTTCTCGCGCAGGGTTTCATGCAGACAGATGATGCGATGGCCCACACGAAGCCGCTGTACTAACATCTCTCCGTCAATCGGTTTG
>CAZNXE010000355.1:0-5799 GCA_964576465.1 uncultured Planctomycetaceae bacterium | reverse complement strand
TGGCGTCAAGAATGGTGTAAATTTATTTTCTACTTCGATGAATTAAAGGAGCTTAAGGGACAGAATATTTGCGCAAAAGATTTCAAACCTGAGTCATATACCTCGTCTAACAACCATTAGACGAGGTCCTTTTATTATTTATAGTTGACTACTTTTAGTGTATTACCAACTCCAAATTATGGGTGATCAAATATATGATACTTCTCTAAATAAAGGAGTACTGTTCGTACAAATTCAGAGTGGCTCCACGTAAGTGGTGCTGCAGAGATGTGCTCCCCAGTATAGGGGTTGAGTTGCTCTGACAATACGCCTGAAGGAGAAGCGTGCCGTGCCGTCCACGTAAGTATATCAAACGCCTTCTGTAATTCTTCTTTATTTTCTGCTTTTGCGATGTAGTATTGTGCGAGCCACAGTGTCGTAATAATCCAAGGATTACCTGGTGTATCAGTTGAAACGCGATTGTAATGGTCATGCTCATACCGCGCAATGCCTCCAATCACAGTGTTACAGGTGAGGTGTTCTTTTGCTGTTTGCATTGCTTTTTCAAGCAGTGGGTCATCAGCAGAGAGTACACCGAAAGTAAAAATGCCGTAGACACTGCTCATGTCTATCGTCGTATCCTTTTGTATTGGTCCTCCCTGTGTATCAAATGTGATGCCTTTAATAAAAGTGTGACGTTCCTTATCGTAGAGATGTTCAAAAATACCCTTCTTTATCGTGTCCCCTGCAGTAGAATATTTGAGTGCCTCAGTATCTTTACCGAGCAATCGTGCACACTGTGCTGCTGCATGGAGTGCCCCATAGACAGAAGCTGCAGTAAATGTGTGTACTCCAAACTTCTCTTCCCAGAGGTCATAGGTCGGATGCGGTAAATTGGTTCGAGGATCATGGAACACCATCATGAAATCTACTGCTTTTTTAATAAGTGAGTTATATATCTTCTCAATAAACTCAAGGTCTTTCGATACGTGATAGTTCTCCCAAAGTGAATAAATCACCAATGCAGTTTCATCTTCTTGAATTGGTGGTTGAACCCACTCTCCACGAACCCAAGGGAGCCAGGAGCTTCCCAATGATTTGTCGGGTGAATATTTATGCATAAAATATCCATGTGGATGAATGACATCATTGCAAAAGGTAAAAAATCGCTCCGCCACATTTGCATCTCCTGACTTATTAAGCGCGAGCGCAGTTATTGCACCATCTCGCGGCCACATATAATTGTATGTATCTTTCCCTTTCTGGAGCAATGATGAATCCGTTGAAGCAATAATTGCCCCATGATTGTCAACATGTGCACGTATAAAGAAGAGAGATTTTTTAAACAAATCAACAATGTCTTGTTCGAGGTCTTTGAAATCAAGCTCTTGTTTGTTTACCCATGCATTCCAAAAGTCAGTCGTTGTTTTAATGAGATGTTCTGGTGTTTTTTTAAGAACATAACTATTCAATCCTTTTGCCTCCTCGATAGATGAGGCAACGGTAAACCAATAATGTAGTGTCTTTTCTTCTCCGCTTTTATACGTACATGACACACCAACCACCGAGTCGGCAGAACCATGTTCGATAGGATTTTTAGATAATACACCGTCTTCAGCATCGCGATATGATCCTTCTTTTCCTTCCATACCAAAAACACCAGTTGTGTACTCCTTAAATGGAATATCTCCCTCTACTGCATTGATTAAAAAGACCCGTTTACCTCGATAGTGAATAATGACATTCCCAAGCGGGTCATAGAGAGCGGTATTTGCTACATCAGATTCATAGAGTTTAAACTCATGCCCAAAAAATACCGTGATCACTCGTTTTTTCTTTTTGAGATTTTTTACGACAATGCGCCGTATAAAAATATTCTTTTCATTGTATACAACATCAGTAAAGAGAAGTTTCACTCCTAATACCTTGTTGGAAGCTGTGACCATGCCGATGAGCGCTTCGCAACTACAATCCATTGATATGTCCCAATCTCCATTATTAAACCAATGAAGAACACCGTCTACCCACACCCCAAGACGGTGCACTAAATTTCCACCTGCTTGATTTTCAAGTCCAATATATGGGAAATATATATCGCGAACTTGAGCATGGGCGTCAAACCCTACCAATAATGTTCCGTTACTAAGTACGAGTGAACGCATATGACACTATGTTACGTTATTATTAATCGCGCTCTTAACCAACCTCGTAGGTGCTTTAGACCGCATGTTCATATCTTTCATAATATTCATATAGGTGATAAATGCTTCGTACGGTGAATTGTACGGACTAAAATACGCATGTACATCACCATCAGAAAACCATTTCGTGCACATGTAGTAAAAATGATCAGATGTTTGCAATCGTCTCCAATCTTCAATGAGTTTCGGATCTTCGGAGTGCAACACATCATCTTCAAGCGCATACACTGCTTGGAGCGCCTCTCGTTGCATACCATTCCCATTCCATGCAGTAAGATCGCGCTCAGTATCAGCCCAAGTAAGAATATGCGGGACGTCGACCTCTCCACGCACCGGATACGAATCTATCACCTCAGACGGCGTCATAAAATTATTGTCAGGATTTTTGAGTATTTCATACGGCAATTGACGTAAGAAATCAAAAATTCCTGTTTCTCCCCATTGGTGTTCACCAAAGGTCTCAAAATCCATAAACAAATTGACTGTTTCTCCATTACCATTAATTGCAGATACCCAGCTGGCAAACTTAGGAGCACATAATGGCCATCCACTCCATGATCGTTCACCAAAACGAAAGGCGATATCATCAGAAAGTCGATAATTTTTAAGAAGAAGTTTAATATTACGCGTTCCTGTCGGCCTATACACAAAATTTGGACTGCGTTCCCCGAGAACGTATTCCCATCCCTCAGTAATGATTCCTTTATATCCTTTGTTTTCTGCCCAGTTGGCAAGCGTGTTGGTGTATGCAAGTTCGGTGTTCCTCAGTACGCTTGGTGTGACACCAAAGAGCTTTTGTATTTTCTTCTTATGGAGAGATACTTGTTCATCAAATTCAGACAATGAATGGAAAAACGCAAGCGAGTGGTGATATGTTTCGCCAAGAATTTCAGCCTGCCCTGTGTTGAGTATCGCTCGAAATAAAGTAACGAGCCCCGGATTATATTGTTCAAATTGATCAAGCACCGTACCGGTGATGGAAAAACTGACACGAAACTGAGAGTGTTGCTGTAATAAATCGAGCAACAATCGTGCAGTAGGAATGTATGACTTATCGGTCACACGTTTAAATATTTTTTCATTATTACAATCTGATTCAGACACGTCATTAAAATATGCATGATCAGTGCCAATATCAAATACTCGATATCGTTTTAAACGATATGGTTGATGTATATGAAAATAAAGGCAAACGCTGCTCATGTAGTTAAGTGATAGATTTATATCTTGTACCCTTAGGTACATAAACTTAAGTAAATAAACTTTTATATATCTGTTTTACTTTTTTCGCTGCTTTTTCCCAAGTTACGGTGAACGCCTCACGTGTTCCATTTTTTTGCAATTCACTCTGAAGTCCAGGGTGATCAAGCACCGAGAGAATTTGATTTGCCATTTCATCCGTGTCCCAGAAATCAACCTTGAGCGCATGAGTGAGTACTTCTGAGACTCCTGATTGTTTTGAAATAAGAACGGGTGTCTGTTTCTGTAATGACTCAAGAGGCACTAAACCGAATGGTTCAGACACCGATGGCATAACGTATAAATCTGCAGACCTATATAAACAATCCCGCTGCCGTCCGCGGACAAAACCCGCAAAGATAACATTTCGAGATATACCAAGTGCTGCAGTTTCACGTATCATCTGCCACTCCATATCTCCCGAACCCGCAACAATAAACATTGTTTTTGGTTCAAATTCTAGAACTCTCTTTGCAGCTTTCAAGAAATAATCTGGACCTTTTTGGATAGTGAGTCGTCCTAGAAATAACACTATCTTGTAGCCAGCATCTTTAAGTGCTAACACATCATTTACCTGTTCATCTTCGATATGATCCTCGACTTCTAGTAGGCCGTTATGCACCACCTTCACTTTGCGTGGATCAATACCGTGTTCGTTCACCACTATGTCTTTTGTAAATTGTGACACCGTGATAACCACATCTGCCTTTTCCATACCGTATTTCTCGATATCATATTGTCTTTGATCGATAGTCGAGCGTCCCGACTGATCAAAGCTCGTCGCATGGACATGAAGTATCAAAGGCTTGCCACTGACGCGCTTTGCTTCAACTCCAGCCAAATATGCTAACCAGTCGTGCGCATGTATGACATCAAACTCTTCTTTTTCTGCAATAGCTCCCGCTAGCTGTGCATACCGTTTTATCTCCTCAAACAATGTACTTCCATACATACCACCACCAATCTCTTGCATGAGCTCGTAGTCACGAGACGAAAGATATGGTGAAAGAGCTGAATCAATCTCATGGATAGTCATCATATCGGGGACATCCGCGAAGAGAAATCGTATGTTATGGTCTCTTAACACATCCATTCTTCTCGGCAACACAAAAGATATGTCAACATGTTCGTTTACCAATGCTTGTGCTAAACCAAGGCATGCGACACCTAGACCTCCACTATTATGTGGCGGAAATTCCCATCCAAACATTAAGACTCTCATAATAGTGGGGTAACGATATTAAGAAACAGTTATAGAATCTTATTTTTTTACGATTCTATGTATATTTACAGTACCACAAGAACATTCATAAAAAATTTTTGTGACACTATTTTTTAACAAATATTTAATAAATAATTAATGAAAAATATGTATGGGAAATGTAAAAATACTCAAGTCATACTTGAGTATTTTTACTGTGTATTGGTGTGTATCAAATATTATTTTATAGATTCAATCTTTACCTTGTTGTAGGGTTGGCGGTGTCCGTACTTTTTAAAGTAGCGACTCTTTGATTTAAATCGGATAACATGGATTTTCTTTCCTTTACCTGCTTCTTCAAATTTTGCAGTGACCTTTGCGCCATCGATGTAGGGAGTACCAATCGTCGTTGCATCCTTACCATTATCAACGAGGAGCACTTTATCAAATACTACCTTGTCCCCTTCTTTGTAGTCATCTCCCTTATTATTTTGGAGTTTTTCAATAGTCAAAATGTTTCCAACAGAAACGACATATTGCTTTCCACCCGTTTCAATAACCGCAAATTCTTGGGTCATAGCCTCCTTTTCAACCTTAGTTACGGGCTTTTTTTCTGTTTTTTCTTCTACTTTTGTATCAGCCATAGTGCGAGAATAATACCCTCAAACTACGAAAAGTGCAAGCCTAAAGCCCAGAAAAAGCTCTTTCTTAAAGCTTATTAAACGGCTCACACGGTATGAGCCGTTTAATTCCATTGACTTAATAGCAAGAATCCTGTAAAAATCATTCAGAATATACAGATCAGGAGAGTCTCACATGACTAATACTTTCAAAAATGAAGGAGAGGTCTGGAAACTTTTCCGAGAACCTCAAGGGAAAAAGCTAAGAAAAGAGCTTCGTGATGATTTCAAAAAACGGTTTCCAAAAGGCCACCGTGAAAGCATCCGCCAACTCGCTGAGTTTTGTACTGATCCAAATTTCCAGAAGCATTTCGGTGGAAATAATGGACTTAAACGTATGGGCTCGTTCCACCCTCGTGCATTTCCTTTACTTCTAGAGTATGGGCAAGATTACACTACCATAAAATGGAAGGAACCTCCCAAATTCACAGAAGAACCTAGGTGGGCTGAATGTTTCCGAAATGCATCTTCTCTTATGCGTTCTGCTAATCATTATAGC
>CAZNXE010000354.1:0-5808 GCA_964576465.1 uncultured Planctomycetaceae bacterium | reverse complement strand
TGAAATGATAGACAATCAACTGACTGCAATCGCCGAACAAATCGGTCAACGATTCCTTGCCTTCGGGACCATCGAAGATGTATTGCTTCGCAACTTTCTCCCACGGCAACTCGCGACGCTGTTGGGTTAACTCGTCGCGAAGTTTCGAGAACGCCTTTTCCTTCTCGAGCAACGTTTTGCGTGCCGCGAGCCATGCGTCGCTGGAAACGACGGGATGTGATGTCATCAATCCGCTTTCTCAAAACACGTTCTCAGAACAGCTCGGCAATCGGTGAACCGGAAGTTGCCACGCGGACCATTTCACTTGGCAGCCCTCGGGCGAGGCGGAGGGAGCCGAGATCGAATTGTGTATGCATGATGGTCGAGACCAGATTCGCAATGGTATAGGGCGTCGATGCGGGCTCGCTGGCGTCGCGGTTCGAGCGACCGATGACTTGTCCCATTCGCAGCCCGCCGCCGGCCAACAGCAGCGGGGCAAGGTTGCCCCAATGATCGCGCCCGCCGGTGGCGTTGATCTTCGGCGTTCGCCCCATTTCACCCGATGCGACTAGCAGGATGCGATCGCTCAGACCGCGCTGGTGGACGTCTTCGATGAAAGTCGAAATCGCATGATCGAACGGTCGGCCCATGTACTCCATGCCTTCGGCCACGCCAGCGTTGTTTACGTCGGAGTGCATGTCCCAAACGAAGTTGGTGGTGACCGTAACGAACCCACAGCCTGCCTCGCACAGCCGCCGGGCCAGCAGCATGAGTTTCCCCAGCGACTTGGCGTTGTCGACGTAGTTGTTGTAGTTGTTCCACTTCTTGTCGATTTGATCGGGCCGCACAAGCGGTGCCGTGTCGTACCGCGCGACTACGGCAGGGTCTTCGTTCGAGAGATCGAGCGCCCCGGCAGCGCCGCCCAGGATGGTGCTAAAAGCCTGCTCGCGTAATCGACTAATCCCGTCGATCGAAGCTTTCAAGTCGACAGCCCTGCGCAAAGCTTCGAGTTGGGCCAGCAAATGACGCCGGTCATCTAGCCGGGGCCGTGGCATGTGCATTTGCATGTCTTGCTGAAGCTCGGCATCGCCGCCAGGCGTGAACGGAGCGTATGCCTGACCCAGCGAGGCGGTGGCCCGCAGATCGCCGAAGGTACCGTTCCCCGGTTGGGTGCTTTCGTCGACGGCGCGAGGAAACAACACGGCATTGGTCGGCATGCCGGTTTGTGGATCGTTGGTTCCCACGACGCGAGAGTAAAACGTCCCGAGGTTGGCTCCCAATGTTTCGCGGCAGACGATCGGTTTGATGTCGTGTTTTCCGTCGCCGGTTGTAAACGATCGTACGACGGCCAATTTATCAGCCATGCTTGCCAGCTTGGGGAACGTCGACCCGAACGTAACGCCGGGGATGCTAGTGGCGATTTCTCCCGTGGCGCTGCGTATGCCTTCGGGTGCCGTCATCTTGGGAGCGAAGGTCTCGATCTGACTTGGCCCGCCGTGCATGAAGACGTATACGACCGACTTTCCCGTGACCGGTGCCGAGACAGAGCCCGAGAAGGCCGCTTGATCTTGCAGCCCGAGGAGTGACAACCCGCCGAGCGACAAACTTCCGATCCGCAGGAAATTGCGACGACTGCCCCGTCGATCGGCGTCCCATAGCGTCAGCATGATCGTCCCCTACGCGGTAGCGAGTCGTTGTCGTGACGAAGATCCACCGAAGAGATAAGAATTCCAGGATACCAACTTCGGCCGACGGTCGCCAATTTCCACGGCGTCGAGCGGTGGCTTGGGGTCCTCGCTCAGATTCAATCTTCGGCACAGGCGAACTTTCGTCCGCAGTCGTTGCACTGATAGCGCCAGACGGCGGGTTTCTTCGCCCCAGGTTCCGCGGCTACAGTTCCCGGTGGCTCCGGCGGCGCAATGCGCTGAGATATCTCCGATAACGTCCGAACCGAGGTGGATTCGCATCGAGGACAAATAGGAGCAGACATAGTTCAGAACACCTTGAGCAATTCAGATAAGCCTTTTCCTCTCCTCCATCCCGATCATAACAGTTCTTCGAGTGGACTGGTAATGAATGACAGAGAAATGATGTCCGCCGGCTTACTTGGTGTTGCCGCCGTATTGCTCGGCGTGCATTGCTCCTCTTGGTGCGCGATATGATGGCAAGTCCGCCGGCGCGGACCAACAGCGATCATGGGTGATGGACGATTGTCGCTCGGGTAGACGTTGGCGTTCGATGGTTCTCCTGGCGAGAATTCAATCGCTTCGTAGCTTTTCGAGGAACCGCACCAGCTCTACCCCGAGACCTTCGATCGCCGCGTGTTTCTTTTCTTCCCTTAAGTGGCCAGCGTCGTCGAAGGCTTCATAAGCCCTGGAGATGGCCACTTGGTTGGGCAAGACGATCACGCCAAGAGTGCCGAGTATCGCGCGGACATGAACGAGGCCCCGCAGCCCTCCAAGCCCGCCGGGCGAGGCGCTCATCAATGTTGTCACCTTGCCTGTGAACGCTACCAGCGGAGGTTCACCCTCGGCTGGTCGCGAGACCCAGTCGATGGTGTTCTTGAGCACCGCGGTGATCGAGCTGTTGTATTCGGGCGATGCGAGCAAGAGGCCATCGTGATCGATGAATAGCTTCTTAAGTTTGGTGACGTTGTCCGGCGGCCCCTGTTCTTGCTCGTAATCTTCATCGAAAATCGGCAACGAAAAATCGCGAAGGTCGATCTGCGTCACTTGCCCGCCGGCAGCTTTGGCAGCATCGGCAGCGATGCTCAATAACTTCTTATTGTAAGAATCGCGTCGCGTGCTTCCGGCGAATGCGAGGATCTTGGGTTGAGGCATGGTTCTTCCTTTTTATTGACGATGGTTCATTCGTGCGTTGATGGTTCGTTGGGCCTGCTGGCCAACTTTATATCGAGGCTCATGGGACCTGATCCGTTGGCCACGATGAAGAGCATGCCGCCCATCATCGACAGGTTTTTCATGAACTGAATCATCTGCATCTGGCGCTCCTGTGGGTCGTCCAGCGTCCAAAAATCGTGGAAGAAGAAGGTTGCCATCACGAGAAACACGAACAACAGCGAGGCTCCAATCCGCGCCTTGTAGCCCAAGATAACGGACAGGCTGCCGAGGAGGAGAAACACGATCGCCCCGAACAACATGAATTTGGGTGATGGAACGCCCTGGGTTGCCATCAGCTCGCTTACCCCTGAGAAGTTGGGAATCTTATTTCCCACCGCACTCATTAAGAAGACGATGGACAACAACAACCGCCCCACCACCGTGGCAATTCCTTGCAAGGGGTTCTGCATAACGTCGCTCCTACTGCGAAATGGAAAAGCATTCCTTCCGACGGTCCCGAGCAGACAAGTGTGAGAGCTCTCTATTCCAATCCTGCGGCCCGCACACGCGGAGCTGCTATTGCAACGCGGGTCCAATCGATTGCAACAACCTATCCGCTTTGACGAAGTCGACCAAGTTGGGCGTCATGCCGCTAGTAGACAAATGGAATGAACTTCTTCGTTCGACTGGCGTAAGCTGTGAATTCGTCGCCGTAGCGTTGTGTTAGATACGAATCGAGACCAGGGATGTGGTAGAACAGGAACATCGCGGTCATCATCGCCGGCAGGCCGAGTGTCCACCAGGTGGCCGTTAGCATACTCCAGCCTGCGAACAACATGCTGTCGCCAAAGTAGTTGATGTGCGCTCGACTACTTGGGACAGGGCGGTTTGCTCGACTTGCAGGCCACCGGAACACGCAATCGCTATCAACGCTTGAAAACCCCGGGCGATCCCGCCGCCCTGGCCGGGCAGCTTCACGAGCGCATGATCGATCGTCAACGGAATGAACTCGAACGGCTCGATCAAGTGCTACAGTTCGCAGCGTATTCCGGTTGCCAAGTCGAAGCCTTGTGTGGACATTTCGGCGAAACGCGAAGCGAACCCTGCGGACATTGCACACGGTGTCTCACGCAGTCTAGTCCCGTCGAACTCTCGCCATCCCATGCCCCGCCCATCGATCAGACGATCATCGATGAGGCACTAGGATTGCGCGCCGAGCACCCCCAGCTATTATCCGACCCCGTCGTCGTCGCCCGCTGGCTGTGCGGAATGACGTCGCCCGCAATCTCAAAGGCCAAGCTCACCGCCCACCCCCTGTTCGGCGCACTCCAACAACAAGACTTCCGCGAAGTCCAATCGCAATGCGAGAAAGAACTTGCGAGAGTTGTGGTGGATTAAGAGGAGGAAGACAAAGTGGAAGCTAATCTACCTGGATGAAGTTGAGTGTCCCCCTTTATCTCCCAAGTTTTGTACCGGGGCCGGGAAGGCTCACGCAAGCAAGAGGCTCCACGGAAGAAGGTGGGAGCCTGGGAGTGAGGGTGCGGTCCGGTTTCAAGCGTCGAAATGTCGTATTTTGCCGTCAAAAGCCAGTTCTAGCTCAAGAGCCAGAGCAGGTGGACGCAGACGAAGGTCGGCATTGCCATTGGTCCTGCTGCATCCGCCACGTAGTTGCAAGTGACGTGCAAGTGCAATACCATGTCACGGATGATCATTGTGTTACTTCTTGATGAGGGGGCCTGATGCCGAAGAAAAAATCCATGCCTTCCGGGATGCCGTTGGACGCAGTCAAGAGCAAGATCCGCAATGCTGGTATGCGATGTACGGCCGCAAGAGTCAGCGTTCTTCAATGTCTGGCAGACCATGTCATCCCGATGAGTCCCACAGACGTGTCCGATCACCTGGAACAATTCGGTTTCGACAAGTCGACGATCTATCGCACGCTTACGGAATTCACCGAAGCAGGAATCACCGTTCGCTTGGATCTTGGAGATTCGGTTCGTCGGTTTGAGCTACTGACGAATTCCGCCTCAGACAGCTCCGAGCATCCTCACTTCATGTGTGTCGAATGTGGCGAGATCCGCTGCCTGTCTGACTACCGTCTGGAGCTAACGCCAATCAAGGGTGGGCAGAAGTTGCTCGGCGAAATCTCAGAAATGCTCGTGAAGGGACGCTGTCCGTCCTGTGTTTGAAATATGCCGCGCAACGGCTGGGCATTGAACGCCGACGTTGTAGTGGATTCAAAAAAACTTGCCGCAGGTCGGATTGCACACGATCTTAACTTGCAAGCGACTTGCATGTGTGTATTATGTGCATGTAGTTACTTGAGGCACAAATGAGTCGGGCGAAACGAGGATCATCAAAGTATCACGATGAATCTGCACAGACGTAGGGTATGGTCGTTTCTTACGCTTACCAGCTACCTGCTGGCAACAACGATTGCTGTGCTCCATCATCATCACGAGCACGGCCATTCATCCGTCGGAAGCTCTTCCTGCGAACACGGCTCCGTTACGAGGCATTGTCATCACGACGCGGCTGATTCGCATGATCATCAACCGGAAGACAACCATCCCCACGTCCCTACGTACCATGACGACTGCCTGATCTGCCAGTATCTGTCCAACGAACCACTGTCGGCACCCGCAGTGGCTGTGGTGGAGTTCGTTGAGCAGGTCACTCTTGTCGAGCCGCTTTCGCTCGACCCGCCGTCCGACGCGTATCTTGCCGGATACGATTGCCGCGGACCTCCTAGCGTCGGTTGACATGCTTGCGATTGAATCCACGCTAAGCCGTCGTGTGCGGCTCGATGCGCCGACCCGTCGTGTCTGCTGATGGGATCTTTCCAGTCCGGTATCACCGGTTCCGGCGGAAGTTCCTACTTACCAGAAACGGTCGCCGTCGATGCGTGCGAGGATTCTACCGTTAATCGTCTGCACGAGTCTCCTCGTCTCGAAGCCGATGACATCGACTCGCGCATTTTCTGCTAGTC
>CAZNXE010000353.1:0-5827 GCA_964576465.1 uncultured Planctomycetaceae bacterium | reverse complement strand
GACACCAGCCGATAGCAACCGCCGCATAAAAAAAACGAGCCCGTTCCTGCACCCCGGATTGCCAAGATTCTGAAAAAAAAGCTTGACACAGCTCGGGAATCCACATATCCTCGCCTTATACATATTTTTGCAAGCGTATGCGCGCTTGTGTGTTCTTCAACATGAACCGCGAAAACACGGAGAATCTGCCAGTGAAGGCATCCTGAGGTCTGTTCAGACCTCAAGCCTTTTTTGAATCGGCATCAATTTGTATTGCCGACTGGTGGCTTCTGAGTAGCACGGTTCATTCTTCCTTCGTTCGCAATCGACGTCGCATGGCTTTTTAGCTGCGCGGTACGAGCATCGCGACTCGAAGGATCGATCGAAATCGAGGCGACTCATCGCCGTTGGGTTGCGCTTGCGCGGTTCTCTTTTTTTCGGAAAGAACCGCCTGAGCCCCTTGCGCGAACATGCTACCGCTCGGCACCCTGCCTAACCATGTTCGCACCGCTGCGCGCTCGTCCCCCGGGCCAGAGCTCTGCCGTGCACGAACGCAATAATCGGGAGAAAAACCCTACCAATGTTACGCACGAAAACGTTTATTGTCACAGCAATGCTATTGGTGCTTGCCGTGTCGTCATCGGCACTTGCTGGGCCCGTTGTGCCTGCCGGCCTGTCGCCGGGCGATACGTACCAGTTGGTGTTTGTCACCGATGGCACGATCGATGCAACGAGTTCGATCATCGGCAACTACAACACGTTTGTCCAAACTCAGGCCACCCAGAATGCGGCGCTCACAGGCACCGATATGGGTGTCACTTGGACCGCGATTGCCTCGACGCCAGATGACGATGCCCGCGATAACGCGGTGGTCGGCATGAACACGCCCGTCTATCTGTTAGACGGCACGACCAAGATTGCCGACGGATTTACCGACATGTGGGATATGAGCATCGACGCGCCAATCAATGTCGACCAGTTCGGTCAGGCGGCAACGCCACTTTTTGTCTGGACCGGCAGCCAGTTCAACGGCACAGGCAATTTCACGTTTGAATTGGGCACCAACGGCAATACGGTCGTTCAGGGGCTGAATTTGCACTCCAGCGACTTGCGATGGATTACCAACAGCTCGTCAGACAAAAACAACCAAGCGCCGCTGTACGCACTGAGCCAAGTGATCACCGTCCCGATACCCGAACCAACTACGGCCACAACCTTCGCAATCGGCTTCGGCCTGTTCGCGGTAGGTTGTTTCCGCAGGCAGCGAAGAGGAGGTGTATCGAGGCCATAAAGAAGAGCCTCTGAAGGCGAGTTGGAAGCGCGGCGTGAGGGATTCACGCCGCGACCTGCAGGGCCTGCGATCAATCATCTGCATCGGATTTGGTTTGGGCACTACGTCTGGCTGAGGAGCCCGCCGCGCTGATGTGGATTGTTGGGTAAAGCGCCGGTGTTGGTGCTCCATCGTCAGGCACAGCCTGACCTAACACTGCATCTGGACGTGCAGCCGGTGCGGCGCAGGCTAGACGCTATCGAGAGCAGTTGAATGAGAGGAAGGGTCATCTACTACGACCCATAATAATGGATATGTTGAAAACAGTAGTGAAAGAGTGGATTCAGCCTTCACTGAAGTCGCACAAATTCAAGAAAAGGGGACTTCGGTGGAATCGGGATCGCGGTTGCTTTGTCGACGTTGTGTCAGTTCAAAAGGCAACGTACAGCACAGAGCAGGCCGTCGTGTTCACGATCAATCTTGGCGTTTTTGTGCCGTCCTTTTATGAAGCAGTGTGGGGCACGGCATTCAGCGGCTTTGCAATGGAAGCGGACTGTGCTGTCCAACTGCGGCTTGGTGAGTTGATGGAAGGCAAATTGTATGGAGGTGCCTTAGACCGGTGGTGGACAGTCTCTGACCCTGTCAGTGTGGAATCGGCTGGCAGCGAAATACGGAAGGCATTCGAAGAGGAACTCATCCCCTTTTTCGCGAGCTTAGACACGTTTGAGGCGATAGCGGACCACATGCGCCAAATTACAGGCTGGCAGGCCAAAATTCAACTTATAACCATTTATCGAGCACTGGCTGAGTGGAAGAGTGGGTCAACTTCTTTGGCTTTAGAAATGCTAAATAGCATGAAGGGAAAGGCCTGGGAATCAAAAGCATCCGCCGTGGCTGAGATTATCAAGAGCGAGGACAAGTCTGAGGAACGAAAACTGAAGAAACAAGGATGAGGAAGCTTAATTCCGTACGGATAGAACCTCATGAGAGACTCAACATCCCAGCAACGCGTTCTATCCAGCTCCCAGGTCTGGTTGATCTCCTGGCTGCTCGTGGCCGTCGGATTGCTCGGTCTGGCTGGCTCAAAGCCATGGGAGCAAACGCCGGCTCCAGTAGGGCTTCCGCTCACACTGGCTTCCGCCCCGGCTGTTGAAGCAGAGTCCTTTCGTGGCACGCCGATCGAGGAGATTCGGGTTGGGCAGCGGGTGCTGGCCGACAATCCGGATGTCGATACCGAGAACCGTACACAGGTTGATCCAACCACATGGCGCAAGCTCACCCTGCAAACGGTGATGGTATGGGACGACGGTACCCGAGACGAGGTGAATGTTCAGACACTCCAGCCGCCAGCGTGGGTTCAGGACCATCAGGCTGAAGTCGGGGCAGAGGTTCTCATTCCGATGGACTTGGTGGAGATCGGGCTGCCCGAGGATCTCCGCGCCCAGGTTATGGCCAACGAGCCGTGTCCCGTCATTCGGCCAGGAGTAGGCCGGGTGGTGCTCACCACGGTCGACCATCTCAATCCCGACGTGTGGGAGCTTGACGTTCTGGATGCGAACGGCCGGCAGACGACGATTCGCCCCACCGGCTTCCACAAGATCCGCAGTTTCACCCGCCAAGACTGGGTTTCGACCAAAGAGCTTCACGAAGGCGAACTAATCGACGCCCGTGGCAGCCCGCTCACCGTCCTGGCCCTCCGTCGCCTGCCCGGCGTGCATCGCGTATACAACATGACCGTCGAAGGCGAGCACGTCTACTACGTCTCGCAGCTTGCGGCGCTGGTGCATAATGCACATTGCTACCGAAAGAAGCCGGTGAATCTGCCTTCTGCGAAGAAGGTAACCATCGACATAGATCATATTGCATCGGGGCACATGAAGGGTGGTTCGCGAGTCAGTTCCAAGAAGTCTCTCTTTCCGGAGAGTTGGTCACGGAGGGATGTAGTACGCGCCGTGACAGATGCCTACCGATCCGCAAAACGCATTCGTACGCAAGGTGATCGAGTCCTCGCTCGTGGAACTTCGGGCGGAAGGACCATTGAACTGTGGATCAATAGGATCACGAAGAGGGTTGAAACTGCCTATCCCATTGGACCGTAGAATGAATTACTCCGTTACACTAAATGACATGAACCCTATCGTTGAAGTGGACCAAGCAAGTATTGCACAACACGTAAGCGGCAACATAACAGGCGTCATATACTGGCGGTCGAATGACCATTGTTTTCCCGACGACAATTGGAATGATTTCGTAGTGGTATTGCTGGGGTGGTGGACAAAAGCAATCACCAGGTTATTACTTGGCTGTTCACGTTCCGAAACATTTGACTTCATGGACGGCCCTTTTTCCATGCTGTGTACGACTGCGACAGATGTGATTGACTGCCAGTTCATCGAACGTCGTCAAGAAAGACACCTAGTTGGATTATGTACTGGAAGGACTCGCCAAATGGGCCAGACACTTCTTAGTGCTGGAAACACCGTATTGCGGTGCTGTCACACAAAGGAGTTTCACAATCCGGATGTTACAGTACTACAGCATGAAGTGAACAAGCTAAGAAACATCCTGCGGCCTGATGGAGTTCGATAAACAAAAAGCCAAGTAGCCAAGTAGGGTCCGCTGTGCGGACCGATCTAATCGCTATCTTGACCGCACACGAAACAAAGGTGCCACGACACCTTAGTTCTGGACGAATAGCTTCATGCGTAACTCAATAACCCAAAAACGCGTTCTATCTGGCCCCCTCATCTGGTTAATCTCCTGGCTTTTCGTGGCCGTCGGGTTACTCGGTCTGGCTGGCTCAAAGCCGTGGGAGCAAACGCCGGCTCCAGTAGGGCTTCCGCTCACACTGGCTTCCGCCCCGGCTGTTGAAGCAGAGTCCTTTCGTGGCACGCCGATCGAGGAGATTCGGGTTGGGCAGCGGGTGCTGGCCGACAATCCGGATGTCGATACCGAGAACCGTACACAGGTTGATCCAACCACATGGCGCAAGCTCACCCTGCAAACGGTGATGGTATGGGACGACGGTACCCGAGACGAGGTGAATGTTCAGACACTCCAGCCGCCAGCGTGGGTTCAGGACCATCAGGCTGAAGTCGGGGCAGAGGTTCTCATTCCGATGGACTTGGTGGAGATCGGGCTGCCCGAGGATCTCCGCGCCCAGGTTATGGCCAACGAGCCGTGTCCCGTCATTCGGCCAGGAGTAGGCCGGGTGGTGCTCACCACGGTCGACCATCTCAATCCCGACGTGTGGGAGCTTGACGTTCTGGATGCGAACGGCCGGCAGACGACGATTCGCCCCACCGGCTTCCACAAGATCCGCAGTTTCACCCGCCAAGACTGGGTTTCGACCAAAGAGCTTCACGAAGGCGAACTAATCGACGCCCGTGGCAGCCCGCTCACCGTCCTGGCCCTCCGTCGCCTGCCCGGCGTGCATCGCGTATACAACATGACCGTCGAAGGCGAGCACGTCTACTACGTCTCGCAGCTTGCGGCGCTGGTGCATAATAATGGGTGCGGAGCCCGCGGAGGAGGTGGAAAACAGCCACAATCGATTGACCTTAATAGGCTTAGCCCTCCCGCTAGCAGACCTTTCGCGGATCCGGCCAAGCTTGCGAGGCATGGTCCATTTGACTGGGCAAAGTATACTCCAATCGAAGTCCAAAAAATCGGAGGTCGCTTTGTCATAATGAACGGAATGACACGTGTTGAAAACGCACGTCGAGCAGGAATCGATCGACTTCCAGCATACATATTTGAATATTAGCACCAATGACTGGGATCGAAGTTTTATACGCACGTCTGCTTCACTTTGGGTTAATGCAAGTGAGGGATGCGTTCCGTACTGGAAACCACGAGTGGCTTCAAGAAGAATTAGAGATGTTGCATAATATTCCGAGCTTGCTTGGTGAGGCTAACGTTCATCGCCATTACTACTACTGGTTTTCCGAACGAGTTCGCTACATAGAATGGGCTTCAGGGCCCGGACGAGAGGACGTGAAATCCCGGATGGTGATGTTCTACGAACCAATATGGCAAGAGATGGAACCATTGCTTGCGAAGCTGTTTGTGACGATTGACGGCCCATCCGAAGAAGAGACATAAGGCTCCTTATGAGACTCCTTTGCGTCTGGTTCCGCGCAGGGGGCCGTCAGCAGCGGTCGTTTGCCGTGCAAAGAGCGGATGGTGCGCTGCGAACAATGTTCCGACCCTTCGAAGGATTCGGCTATTGGAACAAGCAATGAGCTATCCATGTCCCTGCTGCAAGAACCTGACTCTTTCGGAGAAACCTCCTGGAAGCTACGAAATCTGCCCTGTGTGTTTTTGGGAGGACGACGCCGTGCAATTCAATGATCGTGACTATGAGGGCGGGGCCAATAGGGTGTGTCTCAAAGTAGCGCGTGGGAATTACCAACGGTTTGGTGCATGTTGCGAAGAATCACGATCGGAAGTTCGTACTCCGACATCAGACGAAGTTCCGAGCTGAACACCAAGAAAACAAAGGTTGGCATCCACCGAGCCTTCTAGACCCCAATCAAGCGAGTCTTTTGTTTGATTAAAATGGAAAACTCGAAAACC
>CAZNXE010000352.1:0-5829 GCA_964576465.1 uncultured Planctomycetaceae bacterium | reverse complement strand
AAGCGATCTGGTCGAGGGGATTTGCCGCCTGTTGGCATCCGACGAGCACATGCCGGTGAACATCGGCAATCCGAATGAGATTTCGATTCGCGGCCTCGTCGAGGAGATCATCGAGCTGACCGGTTCTCGCAGCACCGTTGAGTATCACGACTTGCCGCAAGACGACCCGAAGATTCGTTGCCCGGACATCACGCGTGCAAAATCGCTGTTATCATGGGAGCCCGTGTCGATCGAAGGGAAGGTCTGCGGCACGCCATCGAGTATTTTCGCGGGGAACTCGCCCGCGTATAACTTGCAATCGTGGCCCATCTGGTTCTACGCTTAACATCCAACGAACCGCGAAGGATCTCGACCCGCCACTAGGTCAGGCTGGGTGGCCCTTGAAACGTCGGAGGTGATTCGATGTCGGCGAAGACGCAACAGGAATTTCCGCTGGGGCGGATCGCGGCGCTGGGTGAACTCGAAGACGGTCAGGAGGCCGACTTTTTCGCGCTGATGACGCTGAAGGAAGCGCTAAAGACGAAAGACGGGAAGCCGTATTTCCGGGTTGGATTTCGCGACGCCGATCGGGAAGTGAATTTTCCCGTCTGGAATGATTCGGCATTGGCCGATGCCTGCCGGCGAGAATGGACCCCCGGCACTTGCTACAAATTGCGGGCGACCTACCGCGAAACGAACTTCGGGCCGCAATTGGATATCCGACGGATTCGCGCGGCCAATGAGGACGATGCGGCCGAAGGCTACGATCCGGCGATGTTCCTGCCCCGTTCGCAATTCGACCCAGTTGAATCATTCAACGAATTGCTAAACATTGCAACCGAGCGGATCGACGACGCGGAGCTGCAAGGATTGGTCGTCGACATCTTGAATGAACATCGTGAGCGGTTGTTGAACTGGCCCGCCGCCACGCGCAATCACCATGCCTTTGTAGGAGGGTTTCTCGAACACGTGCTCAACGTGACGCGAACCTGTGTGTGGCTGGCTGATACCTACGCCGCACGGTATGCGGATATGCAGCCGCCGCTGAACGGGTCGCTGGTCATTGCCGGAGGCATCCTGCATGACATCGGCAAACTGCGCGAGCTGGCACAGAATCCCACGGGTGCCGAATATACGCCTGAGGGCCATCTACTGGGGCATATCTTGCAGGGGCGTGACCTTGTCCGCGAGGCGGCTGCCGGCAGGGAGATCGACGCCGAGACGCTGCTGCGATTGGAGCACATCATCGTCTCGCACCAACGATTGCCAGAATGGGGCTCGCCAAAGCCGCCCATGACCCCCGAGGCGCTGCTGGTGCATTACGCCGACGACATCGACGCCAAGTACCAGATGATGTACGCAGCGCTGAACGCCGAGACTGGCGACGGGCCAATGACCAGCAGCCGCAATCCGCTGCATATGCCTATTTACCGGGGAAGCTAGGTGCGATGTCACGGTTAAGATTTAGGGTGCCACTGGCTTTGCCAGTGCTACGGCATGCGAGCACTGGAACTCGACCCTAAGACAAAGCTGAAGGCAGCGCTAAACAGCTTCCAGCCGCCGGAGCCAGTCGCGTTCGTTGCAACGTGTCAGTTGCTCGCAGGCGCGGCGGATAATCTCGCGGCGGCTGATGATGCCCACGACGTGGCCATCGGATGTGACCGGAAGGCGGCGAATGTCGTGGTCGATGATTTGCGAGACGGCCTCTGAAATGGTTTGGTCGGCGTCGACCGAGACAACATTTCTCGTCATATATTCGGCCACAACGCTCTGCGAAAGTGTCGGGTCGTTGACCATGTCCAACAAGGCACACTCGGTGACCAAGCCCAACAGTTTGCCGTCGGGATCAACCACCGGCATTCCGCTGATGTGGTGGTCCAAGAACTTATGGGCGACCTGTTCAACCGTCTCATTCGGGGTAACCGTGATTGCCGGAGAGACCATCACGTCTTTTGCCGAAAGCATCGATCTTCCTTCCATCGGCTGAAGTTTTCGGTTTGTCGATCTTTCTTCGACTCGGCAGCATGCTTGCGTCATCTTTAGCCTTGCTCCAAATTGCACGGATGGCAAATGGATTAGGCGTCCGAGTCTCATACCATTTAAGGGGGGGATAATAGGACGATGCGTCGTCCGCCGGAATAGCGATTATATTTCGCTTCAAATACCCCTCAAATGCCCTTCTAGGACGGCGAACAACTGATGTTGAACCCGTTTATGGGGGCCATCACGCGTTCTTAGACGGCAGCCATGGGAGGACCGGGTAGGATCTCTCGCAAGTAGGGTTGCATGCCCCGTTCGGGATGCCACTGTTTGGGGTAGCCAAGCGAAACCTCTTCGAAACGCACCCCATCGCGAAACATCGTGCCGCGGACGTGCAGATGCCCTGAGACCACGACCGCGGCGCGGTATCGTTGATGCCAATTTTCGGTCCGCCGGGTGCCACACCAGATCGAGAACCGCGGGATTGCGGGCAGACGAACGACGTCGTATCGCAGAGGAAAGTGGTTCACGATCACCAGTGGGAGCGTGGGATCAGTCTCGGCAAGCCGCCGCGCGGTGATACGACAGCGGGCCTCACACCAATCGCTACGCGACTTGTAGGGATCGGGATGCAAGTACGCCTCGTCCGCACAGAGAATTCCCGACTCCATCGCCCAATCGACGGCCCGTTCCGCGGGAACATCATCCGGACGAAAGCTGTAATCGTAGAGCAGAAACAGCGGAGCGATCGTGCATTGCAGCCCCTCGCCGTTCCAGGTTGGATAGGGATCTTCCGGATTCGCCACGCGGTATTTGCGACAGATTGATACGAGTTGCAAATAGAGGTGTTCGCCGCGTAAGCCATCCGGATCATTCGGCAGCGTCCACAGGTCGTGATTGCCGGGAACCCAAATAAGCTGGCGAAATCGTGACTGCAACGTACGCAGCGCGAATTCGAGGTGTTCCGGTTTCTCGCCTACGTCCCCCGCGATGATGAGCCAATCTTCAAGCTGTGCTGGCAGCGCTTCGAGGGCCTGCCGATTCACTTGATGATTGAGGTGCAGGTCGCTGATCGCAAAGAGCTTCATGATATTGATATTCCGCGCGTCCAAGGGCAATTTCCCTCAGATCGCGGTGCATTGGAGAGATGTAGTTAAGGCGAACGAGAATATACCAACCCGACGCGTGAGCGAGGGACCAACCGGTAATATACTGCGCTCCCTCGCTTACGCGTCGGGTTGGGATTGGTACGTTTTTATTTGCCGCACGCCTAACCGGGGAGCAGGTGCGTAAGTGCGCTAAAGCACGAGACGAAAGATGTGCTCGCCCTTTCCAAAGTGGACCGTCGCATCGAGCCCCAGGGTGATCTGTGTCTTGCCGAATGCGTACTGCGCACCAATCCCCAAGAGGTGCTGATTCAACAGCGGCCCCACGACCGCAAACCAGCCCAAGTACTCTGGTGCGACTGCCGAGAGCACGGGCTGTACGAGGTGCATTCCCCAACGGTTCCATTTATCTTGATGGAAGCGGTAGGTGATGAACGCCTTGGGTTCGTCCACATCAGGCACGACGGTCAGATCGGCAAAGTTGCCTCGGACCGACTCCTCAACCCAGGTGGTCATCAAGCGATCGACGTCCGCAGGCTCAAACCAGGGGTCGCCATGAAAACGATCGTATGGATTGACCGAGTCTCGAGCGACTTGTGCCAGGAACGGAATGTCGTCTTCGGTCGCCTCGCGAAACCGCGTCCACACGTCGGGAGCATGATCCGGCAATCGTACGTAATGCACGATCTGCACGTTGAAGTGGTAGTGGATTCGCGTTTCCAGCAGCGTGAAACGCTGGGTACCTAAAGCGCGTAACAGCGACAAGTCGCGAGGGTCGACTGGCGCGAACAGATACTTGATGCCGCGCTCGCGAGCCCGATCGACGAGCAACTCCAAGGGTCGTTCCACATCAATCGTTTGTTGATTGAATGGTTCGTCCAACGGAAAAACTCCGTCGAGCCTTGCCACGTCGTAGCCGAAGAAGTCGGAATCCCAGGGCAACCGCTGCGCGACGACTGCCATGCGTTGGCCGGTGGGCGACTCGTGGATGAATCGCAAATCATTGTCCGCGGCCAAGGGGCGCGTGAGTTCCTCGGCGAATAGTTGGCGATCGCCGGCCATGTTGATGCCCGGGATGTACGCCAGCGGACTCCATGGTAAGCGTTCGGCGAGAATCTCCCGCGTTGCGTCGAGCTCTTCGGCCAGCGGTTTCAGTTCGGGCATGGTCTGATTCGAAAATGAAAGTCGAGCGAGACAGAAATCGCAACTTCACGGACACACGCCCATCGACGACGGGCTGGCCTTTACGGCAACTCAATTCTAGGCCCTACGCGCCGCAACTGACAACGCAGCTTGTGGAGCCTCGAACTGTTGCGAGCCAAAACTCTCTATTTCTTCATGCGAACCGCTGTTCGTGCGGCTTTCAGTCGATCTAATCCGCTGAATGTTCGCACCGACGCCTGAGAGCTTGCCTTGGAGGTGCTCGTAGCCCCGGTCGAGATGCCCCACGCCGCGAATCACGGTTTCGCCCGCGGCTGCCAGCGCGGCGAGGACTAAGGCCGCGCCGCCGCGGAGGTCGAATGCACGGACCACGGCCCCTTCCAAGAACGATGGTCCGTCGACCGTCACCGTGGGCCCGTTGCGGTGGATTCGAGCCCCCATCCGCGCCAGTTGGGCGACGTGACTAAACCGCTCGGGAAACACACCGTCGGTGATCGTGCTACGACCCCGAGCCAGCGTTGTGCAGGCTGCCAGAAGAGGTTGAACGTCTGTTGGAACAGCCGGATATGGCTCGGCAGTTGTATGAATCGGTCGCGAATCCGGGCTGGCGATCAGTCGAACCGATCGGTCTTGCATGATGATCGCGTGTCCTGCTTTGTGAAGCACGTCAAGCACATGGATGACGTCTTCAGAATCGACACCGTCCACGCGGATATCTCCCCCCGTGATGGCGGCTGCCAGGAGATAGGTACACGCCTCGATGCGGTCGCCGGGTAACGTGTAGCTTGTGCCGGAAAGCCGCTTGACCCCTTCGATGGTGATTCGGCGGGTGCCTAACCCTTCGATGTTGGCTCCCATCGCGCAGAGAAACTGGCCAAGCTCGACAATCTCAGGCTCTCGCGCAGCCCCCTCGATAACCGTTGTGCCGGTCGCCAACGTTGCCGCACACAGCACGTTCGCCGTGCCAGTCACGGTCGGCCCTCGCGGTCCGAGTAGATCGATCTTGGTTCCCCGAAGATGATTGGCGCGGGCAATGACGTAGCCGTTGTTCACTCGAAATTCGGCACCCAGGGCGGCCAAACCCCGCAGATGAAGGTTCACCGGGCGGCTTCCAATCGCACATCCGCCGGGAAGTGCCACAACCGCCCTGCCCCGCGTGGCCAGCAATGGCCCCAATACGCAGAAGCTGGCCCGCATTTGGGAGACAAGCCGCCCGGGGGCTGTCCCGCAGTTTGGATCAACCGTCTCCAAATCGAGCTGGCCAGATGCGTGGTGCCGCGCCGCGAGCCCCAAGCAGCGGAGTGTTTGAACCATCGTCGAGACGTCGCGAAGATGGGGCACACCGTTCAAAGTGACGGGGCCGTGGGCGAGAATCGATGCCGCCATGATCGGGAGGCTGGCGTTCTTCGATCCCGAAACCTCGACCGTTCCGTGAAGCGGAATTCCTCCGCGAATCACAAGCTGCTCTTCGGAGGTGCGTTGCGTGGCCGTATGCAAATGCTTTTCCTCTTCGGGGGCGTACCGTACGGCCACATCATCCCACATCGACCACGGCGTGAGAATCTAAATCGCTATCATTGGGAAAATCGCGTCGAAAACAGCG
>CAZNXE010000351.1:0-5833 GCA_964576465.1 uncultured Planctomycetaceae bacterium | reverse complement strand
CGCCCTTGCAAGCATCGCGGCCTCGCAGGATGATATTGTGCGTGTCGTGTACACCACCGAGTCAGGTTCGAGTCTGAACTGCTGGACAACGAATGTCAACGGTGGTGGCCACCGAGTGGTTTACCGGGCAGATGGCCGTCGTCCGGATTTGTTCACCCCCTTGTGAGTGCCGGTTGCCTTGAAGCAGATCATCGCCGTCGTCAAACCGTATCTGGTCGAGCGTTTACTCGAGGGGCTGAACCGGGCCCCGCTCGAAGCGTGCAGCGTTCAGGAAGTAAAAGGCTTCGGCCGCCAGAAAAGCTATCTCGACGAATACGCCAGCGGAGAGTATTCGCTGGCGTTCTTGCCGAAGGTTGAAATCACGCTCTGGGTCGACGATACCCGCGTCGAGGAGATCGTTCGCAAGGTGATCGAAATCACGCGCACCGGTCGCATTGGAGACGGAAAGATTTTTGTGATGCCAGTCCTAAAGGTCGAAGAACAGATCGATATCGGCGGCCGCTCTAAACGATGACATCATGGCGACAATCACCGCAAGAATTTGGCCACTTGAACGAATAACCCATGGTGTTCACAGGACATCACCCTCATTCGGTTTCAATACTCCAAACACATTCGTAGCTTCCGAAAGGCAATTCACATGTGCAATGCAACTCAACACGGCAATCGTTCCATCGCTTTCCTGGTCGCCGTGGCGGCGGTTGTTTTTCTTTTGGGGACTGCGGAACAAGCATTTGCCCAAAAGGTGCTGCGTTGGAAGTTCGAGCAGGGCCAGACCTTTGAATGGGAAATGGCCCAGCATGCCGACGTTGTGATGACAATTGGCGACATGGAACAGACCAGCAACACATCGTTCACCATGGCCATGGGCATGTTCGTTAAGCAGGTGGACGACGAAGACGTTGCGTCTTTGGAAATCACCATGGACCGGCTGCACATGGTCATGCAGGTGGCGGGTCAAACGATGGAGTACGACACCGACAGTGACGAAGTACCCGCGGGAATCGGCGAGATGTTGAAAAAGGCATTCGATCCGCTGATGGCAATGACCTATACGATCAAGATGGACTCCCGTGGACAGATCATTGATGTCGACGTGCCGGAAGACTCTCTCAAGGGGCTGAAGTCGATGCCCGGTATGGAGCAGTTCGGCAAGATGTTTTCAAAGGAAGCCATGCAGGACATAAGCTCGACCGGATGGTTGGTGTTGCCGGAAGAAGGACTCAATGTGGGAGATTCGTGGGACATGGAGTCTGAAACCAATAACCCGATCCTCGGCAAACAAACCGTGGCAACGCACTTCACCTACGAGGGCAGCGAGGAGCTGAACGGGGCAACCGTCGAAAAAATTAGCATAGAAATGGACATGAAGTTCGACGGCGATGTCGAGAATAAGCTTGGTATCAAGATGGATATTGAAGACATGACCCTCTCGGGCACCTTCTACTTTGATACTGAAAAAGGACGCTTGGCAAGTTCCGAGATCAAACAATTGATGGAAGCCGATCTTGAAGTCGGCGGCCAATCGATGCATCAAGTCATGGATGGAACGATCACCACGACGATCACCGAACACGCCGATGAGACCGAGCAGAGCGAGAACGAGGAGTCGTAGAAAACTCTGGTCCGTGCCTGATGGAAATCATCGTGCCGCGTCGATGAGTCGCTCGAACCGCTTTCTGTTGCCGCTGGTGTAGTGCTCGAACTGTTGGCGAAGAACCTCTGCGCTCTCGAGCTGCAACACTCGGGCCAGCTTTTCGCATTCTGTTTCATCGCGTGGCAATTCGCTGGGCGAGGGGCTCTGCATTAACTGCAATCGGGCTTCCATGGTGCGAAGAAAACAGTAGCTTTCCTGGAAGAACTTGGCGTCGCCCTTGCCAAGATGGCCTGCTTGCGAAAGTGCGGCGATCGCATCGGGCGTATTGGTTTGGCGAAGGGCCGCATCGTCGTGGGCATGGCGAAGCTGCAACATCTGAACGGCAAACTCGATATCGACCAGCCCACCTGGGCCGCGCTTGAGATTGTTCGCCGGAACCGTTTCTTCGAGCCGCGCACGCATCGACCGAATCTCGTCGGCATTGCCTTGCGACCAGGGGGGAGTGTACGCAGCGAGGGCAATCGCATCCATCGCTCGCTGTGCCGCCTCGACCGATCCATGCACGACCCGACCGCGGCACAAGGCCTGACGTTCCCAAAGCTGGCCATCTCCGGAAGAGAAATACCGCGTGAGTTCTTCCAGCGAGGTTGCCAGTGGACCGTTGCGTCCGGTGGGGCGCAGCCGTGGGTCGATCTCGTATAACCGCCCGTTTGGGCTCAAGAAGTTCGAGACCTTAATGACGCGCTGCCCCAGTTCACTAAAGAAGTGTTGATTGGTCGTCGGTTCGACCCCTCTGCTCCGTTTCGGCGGTTGGGTCTTTCCGTCGGCTTCATATAGAAAAATGAGGTCCAAATCGCTCTGGTAATTCAACTCGCGGCCGCCGAACTTTCCCATCGCCACGATGAGCAACTCACACGGCTCACCCGAACGAGGGCCTGAGCCGATGGTCGGCGTGCCCAGCTTCCGCGACAGCCGCTCGTACTCGCCAGCGGTGATCTGTTTCAAGCATGCTTCGGCGATATCGGACAGCGACCTCGTCGTGGCTTTGATCCCTTCCTTGCCGAGGATTTCGCGGACGCCGACCCGAAGTTGTTGGCTGTTCTTGAAGCTGTGCAGAATCGGATCGAGATCTTCCGCCCCGCGGCATAATTCGGCCAGTGAGCCTTCCAGCTTGCTGAGCCGTGGCAGCTTGTCCAGCACGAGGCTGTCCATCAGTTCGTCGATCATGCCCGGGTTGGTGGTCAAAATATCTGACAGAAGAGGACTCGTGGCGCACATTTCGACACACAATCGCAGCGACGGCTCGTTGAAGCTAAACAACCCCCAGAGATCCGACTTGCCACCGAGTGAATCGCTGATTTGCAGCAGATGTACCAACGTCGTGTCCGGATCGGGGGTCGCCGCGATTGCATCCAACAACCGCGCCGCGATTGCCGCCAGAAAATGCCGGCAGCGGCGAGGAGATAAGAATCGTAGCTTCTCAGTCGCCAGCCCCATCAGGTTGTGGTACGCCTGCGGAATGTCGTGGAAGTGATAGGCTCCCAAGATCTCTTCGATTCGCTGTGGTGAGGGGTCGGGGTCAAGCACCAAGTCGACGACCGGTTCCGTTTCCTCATCATCTTGGAATGCCAGGTTCAAGAGATTGTCGAGCATCGCTCGATTCTGATCGGTTGCTTTCTGGTAATCCTCTTCGAAGGCCACCCGCGCGCTTCGCTCGGCGTCGTCGGCGTATCCCAGGCGAATCGCCAGCTTGCGTATCTCCTCGGGCTCCTCGGGCAGCAAATGTCTTTGCAGGTTGAACATAATCTGCAAGCGGTGTTCGATGTTGCGTAGGAATTCGTAGTTCCCTTCCAGCAGCAACCTTTCGTGTGGGGTCAAACAGCCCGCGTTCTCGAGTGCGGCGATTGCTTGCAAGGTGTTGCCTGTTCGCAGTTCCGGCATATCACCGCCGTTGAGCAACTGCAGGAACTGGATCATGAACTCGATATCGCGGATGCCGCCGTAGCCGGTTTTCACATTTCGTATTTGCCCTCCTTCACGTTCGGCACGCTGTTCGATTCTTCGTTTGAGCGCCTTGATGCCGTTGATGTCGGCAAGGCCGAGATAGCGGCTGTAGATCCAGCTTTCGAGCTTTTTTAGAAACTCTATCCCCAGTTCCAAGTCTCCCGCCACGGCCCGAGCCTTGACATAAGCTTGCCGTTCCCAGGTGCGGCCATGGAGATCGTAGTATTGAAGTGCCGCCGCGACGCTAGGAACCATGGGGCCCTGTTTTCCATAGGGCCGCAAACGCAAATCGACGCGATAGACGTGTTCATCTTCGGTCGTATCCGCCAACAGCGAGACGACATCGCGGCCCAATCGATCGAAAAACTCGCCATTGGTCTGAGGCCGTGGTCCGTCGGTCATTCCATCGTGGTCGTAGAGAAAAATCAAATCAATGTCGCTGGAATAATTGAGTTCGACGCCGCCCAGCTTTCCCATTCCGATCACGACAAAGCGGGCAACTTGTCCGTCGGGGCCACGGGGCTGTCCGCGTTTGGCTTCCAAGCGACGGCGCGCGAAATGCACGGCCGCGTCGACCAGCGCATCGGCCAGATAAGAAATCTGGGCCGTGACAACACTAAGCCTCTGTTGGCGTATGAGATCGCCGTAACTAATTCGCAATGTTTCCCGACGCAGGTAACGCCGTAGCGTTGCCAGCCCAAGTGCGATGTCGTCGAGTGACATGATTTCGCTGCGAATCTCGGCCACCAACGTATCGCGCTTCACCGCAGCGCCCTCGGTCATACGCAGCAGGTCGTAGCTCCCGCTGTCGTTGATGAGCACGTTGCTAAGATATTGGCTGGTCGAAAAAATTTGCAACAAGATTGGCAGTGCGGCTCCGTCACGCTGGAACAACGTTCCCAACGACAACGGGCTTCGGGCTGAGTCGAAGAATCGCTCCAAGTTATTCAGTGCCATGTCAGGATCACTGAGCCGTGGCAAGTGAGTGCCAAGCTGTTGACAGACGCTGAGCATCAGGTCGTCGTCGAGCTTCAATCCCTCGTCGGCGATGCCCACCAGGTTTCGGTGCGCCCGTTCGGCGTCGACAATCCCCAGCGAGCCTAGCCAATCCGCGGCCTTTTCCTCATCATCGAGGTAACTGCGGAGTTGATCGATTTGCATGATCATGAGCGCGGCGATTTAGCCCGAAAACAGGAGGCATCTTCCGTCAGCCGCCGGGCACGCCGCCTGCCGCAGGAAGGGAACCGATTGAGTTGTTGGATAATGTGATTCGGCTTGCAGTGTCGATCCTTCGCGTTTTCAATGCGGCATGTTCAGAGTATAAACTTCGGGACCCACATGCTGGGTCACCATCGATCCGAACAGCGTGTGTGAATTCGCCTCGTCGACGCGCACCGGAACGATCTGACCAATTTGCCGCTCGGTGCCATCGAACACAACAATGCGGTCGCAGATGGTCCGCCCGACCAATTGCAACACGGGACCGGTGTCGTGCTGTCGCAAGCTGACCTTGCTGGGCCCCTCGACCAGAATCTCGTGCGACTGCCCAACGAATGGTTGATTGCCCTCTTCGCTGATCGTGTCTTGGATTGCCAGCAACTCATTGTTGCGACGCCGTTTGATTGCCTCGGGCACATCGTCCTCGAAACGCTCGGCACCCTTGGTACCAGGTCGTGCGCTGTACTTGAAAATGAAGCTGTTCTTGAACCGCGATTCGCGCAATAGCTCAATGGTTTGCTCGTAATCACTTTCTGTTTCACCACAAAAGCCGACAATGAAATCACTCGTGACGGCGGCACCCGGTACCGTCTCGTGGATGCGCTGGTACATCTCTCGATACTCCTCGACGGTGTACCCTCGCTTCATCCGCTGCAAGACGCGATTCGAGCCACTTTGCACGGGCACATGCAAATAGGGCGAGCACTTCGGCAAATCGCGCACGGCTTCAAGCAATGTGTCAGACATGTCCCGCGGATAGTTCGTCACGAACTTAATGCGATCGAGCCCTTGGATATCGTGCAGTCGGTACAACAGATCGGCCAGCCGTACGTCACGACCATTTTCGCGATGTCGATAGCTGTTGACCGTTTGCCCGAGCAACGTTACTTCCCGGCAACCTTCGTCGGCCAGTTTTTGCACTTCCGCCTCGATGTGCCGCGGCTCGCGACTCTGTTCCGGCCCTCGCACCGACGGCACGATGCAGTAGGTGCAAAACTTGTCTCAGCCGAACAT
>CAZNXE010000350.1:0-5842 GCA_964576465.1 uncultured Planctomycetaceae bacterium | reverse complement strand
GGCTTCGACTTCCGGCAACACCAACGACGTTGTCGCGCCGGTGCCCGCCCCGATCTCAAGCACGCGCAACGGACGTTCGCCGCTGTGCGATTGGGCGAAACAGCGAACCGCCCCCGCGGCTATCGCAGCCATCAATCTTGGCCACGGACTTTGTTCGTACAAGGCTTCGGCATCGTCGTAGTTCCCCTCGGCGAATAGAACCTCGATCGCATTTCTTTGACCGGAGAGAATCTCGCCGAGAACGCCTCCGCAACGGATCAAGAGATCCAATTGTGCCGAGGCGTTTGGGAAACGACGCCGAGCCTGAAGCTCCTGTTCCGCCAACGTGGCAACTATTTCAGACAGCGATCGGCGAATGGTGATTCGCTCGGACGAAGTGTCGTACTCGATCGCTTCGTCTTCGACCAACATATTCAGCAGCCGTGGCAGCGCGGCCTCGAATCGGGCGTCGAGTCGTGAAGCCTGTCGCAAGTCGGCTAACTTGTACACTTCCCCGGGTCGATTGATACCCAATTGGTCGAGCCATGTGGCGACGTAGGTGGCAGCTAAATTGTCGAACGCACGGTCCAGCCCTCGCATCGGTTCGAGCTTGGCCAGCAGAGCACTCTTTTCGCGGCAAACAACTTCGCGCGCGGCGTCGATCACAAGTTCAAGCTGTTTGCCAGCTTCCTCCGCGTCTGGCGATTGCGTGAATCGAATCACGCCAATCTGCGCCGGGTTGAGTTGCAACACGCGATCAAAAGCCGCCAGGGCTTCGCGGTTGGTCAGGGGTTCGATTCCGCTGGCTCGCATCGCCTGTTGATATCGAGGAATGGACCCTGCCGTGGTTTCACCCCACACGCCCCAGTTCATCGAGATGGCCGGCAGCTTGTGTCGGCGTCGAAAATGAGCCAGTGAATCCAAGAATGCGTTCGCCGCCGCATACGTGGCATGCCCCGCCCCGCCCATCAGCGACGACATGGACGAACACAGCACGAAGAAGTCCAGCGGGATCTCCCGTGTGGCCATGTGCAAGGCCCAAGCACCGTACACCTTCGGCGCAAGCACATCGTGTACATCTTGCGGTTGTTTTCGCCACAACATGCTGTCGTTCAATACACCGGCGGCATGAACGACCCCGTCTAGACGGCCATAACGTTGGATGATTTGCTCAATCGCGTCACGAACCGCATCGATGTCGCTAACATCGGCGGCGATTGTCCACGGAGTGATTCCCGAGCGTCCCAGTCTGCCTAGAGTCTCTCGACGTGGATCGTTCGCATCTTCAGACAATTCAGGCAAGCATCCCGAGCGGCTGAGCAGGACCAAATGCTTCGCGCCCCGATCAGCAAAGTGGGCGGCAAGTTGCAGACCGATATTGCCCGTGCCACCGGTGATGAGATAGACGCCATCGCGGCGGATGGAGATTCCGTCGGCCATATTTTCTTGCTGTGTGTCGAACGATCGCACCGCCGGGAGCAGTCGCCGACCGTCTCGATAGGCCACTTCGCCACTGCCACGGGAATGTCGTAATTCGTCGAGCAGCACACCAACGATGGTGTCATTCGCCGCACGCGCCGCAACATCGACGCTGAGACTTTCCAGATCGGAAAACTCCTCCGCGGCCGCCCGGGCGAGCGTGTGAAGCGGAGCCTTCGAAGGACACACCACGGAAGCTTCGTCGTTGGTTGTGTAGGCGTCGTTGCTCACCACAACCAGTCGCACCGCGTTGTCATCGCTTCGCCGGGCGAATATCGCGTTGAGCAGATAGAACACCGAATACACACCGCGTTGCATTCGGTCGTGTAGCTCCGCGGACGATGCTTCCAAATCAACGACATCGTCGCAGCCAGGCAAATGGATGACGCCGGCCAGTGGTACTTTGTCGCTCAACAATACATCGACCAGGCGCTCGAAATCTGCTTCGTTGTCCACATCGATTGTGCAACGTCCGTCCACGACTCCGTTGAATGGTTCACCGAACGAGACACATACGGTCGTCGCGCCTTCGGCACGCAAACGTCTGGCAACTTCATCGGCCAACCCATGCTGGTTGTCCACAATCAACCAATGGCCATCAATTGGTCTCGCCGCGGCACGCAACGGCTCTTCGTGCCACTGGCGTTGGTACAGCCACCCGTTGATCTCATCCGCTTCGACTGCCGCTGTGTCTTGCATTGGTGTTTGAAGGGTGGCGGCAGATGGTGAACAGACAACGCGTTGAAAGGGATAGGTCGGCAACTCCACTCGGCGACGGCGCTCGTGTCGATCCATCGCCTCGAAGTCGGGCTTCAGGCCTTGTACATACAATTGGGCCGTCGCTTCGAGCATCGCGCGCCGATCTGTCTTGCCTCGGGCAAGCGATGGGATGTACGCGGTATTGGTCTCCGTGAGCACACGCCGGGCCATCCCCAGCAGCGTGGGCTGTGGTCCAATCTCGACGAGCAATCGGCATTCGTGCTCATGCAGTGCTTCGACACTGGCGGTGAACTGGACCGTCGAGCGTGCATGGCGGACCCAATACTCCGCATCGATCGTTTCGCCCGTCTGGCGTAGGGTTCCGGTTAAGTTCGACACCAAGGGAATGGCCAGCGGTTGCGGATCGAACTCAGGGGCCAACGAGCGCAGCGCCGGCAACATCGGCTCGACAAGCGGTGAATGAAACGCATGCGAAACGCTCAGCCGCTGACTGACAATGCCCTCGGCTTCGAGTTGCCCAAGGAGCTTGTCCAGGGATGCGGCATCGCCGGAGACGACGACGTTCGCCGGACCGTTGATCGCCGCAATGGCCAACCGCTCGCCATACGCTTCTAGTCGCCGCACAATCTGGTCGTGATCGGCAAACACCGCCGCCATCGCTCCGCCGGTCGGCAGCGCTTGCATGATGCGCGCACGCCGGACCACGAACCGCAAGGCATCGTCCCAGGCAAATGCCCCCGCCACACAGGCGGCCGTGTATTCACCCAGGCTGTGCCCCATCACTACATCTGGCTGCAACCCCCACGATCTCCATAGTTGGGCTAACGCATATTCAACTGCAAACAGCGCCGGCTGCGTGAACTGCGTTTGATCGAGCCGCGCACTCACTGCAGAATCCTTGGAAAACAGCAATTCGGTAAGGGGCAGCCCCAGTTCATCTCGAAGCAAGGCATCGCAACGATCGATCCACCGGCGGAACTCTGGCTCGGTCTCGTAAAGACCACGGCCCATGCCGATGTATTGCGATCCCTGCCCTGTGAATAGCCAAGCAACTTTCGGCCGACGGTGCGATCGCACACGATCGGAGATGACGCCCGCGGTGCCCTCGACAAGCCAGCTTGTTGACTCACTCTGAGGTGTGTCGGCAAAACGTGCCAACACGGGTGACACGTCTTCCACCGCATCGGCAACCACCGCTAAGCGGTGCGGCATGTGTGCGCGACCGGTGTTCGCCGTGTAGCAAATGTCCGCCAGCGATGACTCGTCGCCGCTCGCCAAGCGCTGTTTGAAGCGTTCGACGAGTTGACCCAATGCCTCATCCGATTCGGCCGAAAGCGTTAGCAGCCGCTCGGCGCGAAGAGACGAATCGTCCGTTGTTTCGTCTCGCGGCGGTTCTTCCAAGACGACGTGTGCATTGGTGCCGCCGAAGCCAAACGAGCTGACACCGGCTCGCCGGGCAGCGCCACCGCGCGGCCACGGGGAGAGCCGGTCATTCACATAGCAGGGGCCTGTCTCGAAACGAATCTCCGGATTCGCCTCACGAAAATGCAGACTCGGCGGCAGTTGTCCTTTGTTCAGCGCCAACAGCACCTTGAGCAAACTGGCGATGCCCGAGGCGGCCTCCAAATGTCCGAGATTGCTTTTCACGCTGCCCAAGGCGCAGAACTGACGCCGATCGGTATCAGAGGCAAATGCCCGAGAGAGACCGTCGACTTCAATCGGGTCACCCAAAGCCGTTCCGGTGCCATGCGCTTCGATGTATCCGATCGAGTCGGCATTCACCCCCGCGTCGGCCCATGCTGCCTGCAATACTTCGGCCTGCGCTGTCGCCCGGGGCACGGTTAGTCCCGCGGCTTGTCCCCCGTGATTCACCGCCGTGCCCCGCACGATGCCATGAATCTGGTCGCGACGCTTTCGCGCGACGTCCAACGGGGTCAGCAACAGCACACCGACACCTTCACCCGGAACATATCCATCGGCACCGCGATCGAAGGTTTGGCAGCGCCCCTGGGGCGATAGGGCCTGAAGCTTGCTGAGCGTTTGATAGTGCTCCGGTCCCAGACCAACTTGCACCCCCGCCACGATCGCCATTTCGCATTCGCCGCGCCGCAAACTCTCCACGGCCAAATGCAGGGCTACCAACGAGGATGAACAAGCCGTGTCGACCGTGAGGCAAGGGCCATGCAAATCGAGGAAATAAGAGAGCCGGTTGGCGATCATCGCCGGGGCATTTCCGGTGCCAAAGTACACTCCAGAGTCGTCGCTCGCCGCCGCGGCGCCTCCTGACATGGCAGCCACGAATACCCCGGTGCGGCTGCCGCGCAGTTTGTCGCCCGCATACCCTGCCGACTCGAGCGTTTCCCAAACAACTTCCAGCAGCAGCCGTTGCTGTGGGTGCATTTGGGCCGCCTCGCGCGGCGCGATGTGAAACGGCGTCGGATCAAAGCGGTCGATGTCCGAGAGGAAACCTCCCCACTTTGAATAGATGCCGCCGATTGCGTGGCGGTCAGGATCGTAGTATCGCTCGACGTCCCATCGCTCGCCGGGAACCTCGCCAATCACATCGCGACCGCTGAGTAGATTCTCCCAATACTCGTCAAGACTGGCCGCATTCGGAAAGCGGCCCCCCATGCCGATGACCCCGATCGCGTTGTCTGATCCCTCTACGTTGCGAGACACTGATTCCGGCTGAACCGTGGACCCCGGCTGCGCGCTTAAAGGGGCCGCGCTTTCTTCTGACGGTTCCTGCTTCGATGGTTCGCTTAGTGCATGCGTCGCAGCGTGTGCCGTGGAATTGAGCACGACACGAAACTCCTTCACCAACGCGGTGGCGAGTTGGCGTACCGTGGCGTAGTCGAAGCATAGCGTCCGCGGCAACGACTGACCGGTCGCTTCGTTCACACGTCGAGCAATCTCCGATGCGATCACCGAATCGACACCCAAGTCGAGGAACGGTCGCTCGGGATGTAACTCATCAGCCGGTTGCTCAAGGGCCACGCCGAGCAACCGCAGCAACCAGTCTTCAACCTCGTCGATCGACGACGGCATCGCTGTCTTGGTCGAAGCCGAGGGTAATTTCTCTTGCGTGGCGTGTTGCGCGGCCGAAGGCGTCGGGCGGCCGAACTCGATGTTCGACACAATCACTTCAGCCTCGGAAGTGTCGAGCGCCCGTCGTAGGGCGGCCAGCCCCAGCGAGGTGGGCATGGGTTGCACGCCAGCAGCCCAACCGGCATTGTCGGAGGTGAGATCGACCCCGGCACGTGCAGCCTCGGCGGCTTGGCCTACTTCCGACCACATGCCCCAATCGATCGCAAGCGTGCGATGGCCTTGTGCATTGCGCCATGCGGCGAAGCTATCCAGATAACGATTCGCCGCTGAATAGTCGGCCTGAAACACGTTGCCCTGCCGCGCGGCGAGCGAGGAGAACAAGACCATGAACTTCAGCGAGCAACCTCGCGTCACACGGTCCAAGACCCAAGCTCCCTGAACCTTCGGCCGCAACACGGCCGCAATCTGTTCGTCAGATTTCTTGTGCAACAGCGCGTTGTGAACGGTGGCGGCCAAATGAAACACGCCGTCCAATCGCCCAAACCGCTCGATCGTCCCATCGACCACACAACGCATCGATTCCAAATCAGCCACATCGGCCGATGGTGCCCAAACT
>CAZNXE010000349.1:0-5889 GCA_964576465.1 uncultured Planctomycetaceae bacterium | reverse complement strand
TGGTGATGCAGAGGGCCTTGGCCAGTTCATTGTCGAACGCCAGCCGCAACTGATGGCTTACATCAATCGCCAATTGGGAGCAGCGCTGCGAAGCAAGGTCGAGCCAGAAGACATTCTACAGGATGCTAGCGCCGAGGCAGTTCGTTCGTTGGCTGCGATGGATCTTTCGCAGCGCGACCCATTCGGATGGTTGTGCCAGATTTCGCAGCGAAAGATTATCGATACCCATCGTCGCTTATTCGGCGCGAAAAAAAGGTCCGCGGCTCGCGAAGTTCCGATCGATGCCCGGACCGCCGACGACAGCCGCGGCGGCATGATCAACATGCTTGTGGCCAGCATGACTACGGCCAGCAAGGCCTTTTCCCGCAACCAGCGAGAGATGAAATTGATGACCGCCTTGGAGCAACTGCCCGAGGATCAACGCGAGGCCCTGCGATTGCGGTACGTTGAGGGACTGCAATCGAAGGAAATCGCCGAGCGCATCGGCAAGAGCGACGGGGCCGTTCGGGTGATGCTCTCTCGGTCGCTGAGCAAGCTCCAGGAGATTCTCGGCCCGGAACTGGAGAAGTAGACTCGCCGGGGGCTTCATGCCTTCGTACGCGCGCTCTCCAAACTGTCCGCAATAAGGCGACATCGTTCCAAAAGTCACAAGGGCTCTTGCGAGCGCCCGCTCGCACGTCGCAAACGGTGTTCGCGGCAGAGGTTCGCACCGTTCATTCGATGTCGGGCAAACACATTCTTCGACAGTCTGAGACATATTTGTGGCACCAAGGGTATTTCTGGCCTATGAATTAGATAGGGGAACTTGTGCCCCACTTTTCCATACAGGGCATTCGCCACGAGGTATGCCATGAAAAATATCGAGATTTACTTCACTAGCTTGCTCATTGGTGTCACTTCGGCCTGGGTTACCACCACGTTGCTCAATCCTCGGTCGCCAGAAACAGTGGAAACGATCGTCGAGGTACCGGAATCAATTCAGAATGTCGCGATCATCGAGGATGCGACGGAACATCTCGACGAATTGACAATCAGCGCCGGCGAGACCTTCTGGGGATTGCACTTCGACGGAATCCTTCCGTGCTCGAAGATGCTCGTCCGCGGGGGAGGGCATATCGTCAACTTTTCACAGATCGACGGTTCCGTCGGTCGAACGCATTTCCACGTTCGTAAGCAAAAGGCAGTCTCGGTCTACGGCCGAAAGTTCACGATCGAAATCGTGAGCGACGACGAGATTCTCGTCCGGCGAACACCCAAAGAGACGATCGTTGCTACTGTGGGTGATTGAACCGTTCGGCCCGACCGAACATCTACCAGTGCAGCACGATCTTGCCGACTGCCTTGCGGGAGGTCAGATGCTGCATCGCTTCGGCAACTTGCTCCATGGAGTAGCGAGCGCCGACGACCGGCTTCAGCGCTGCCGTCTTGCAGATCTCAAGTAGTTCCTTCCAGCCTTGTTCGATCTTGGCGGGGTTCATCTGTCGGTAGAATCCGAAGTGCAGCCCGACCACGCTGTAATTCTTGACCAGAATGTGGTTCGAGCGAAAGTTGGTGAATTCGCCGCTGGTGAATCCGATGATCACGATCCGGCCTTCAAAGGCAATGCACTTCGTACTTCGCTCGGCGACCTTTCCGCCGACAGGGTCGAAAATTACATCGGCCCCGCGTCCCTCGGTTTCTTGTTTCACGAGGTCAACGAAGTCTTCGGTGTTGTAGTTGATCGCCACGTCGGCGCCGGCCGTTCGTACGACGTCGAGCTTCTCATCAGAGCCCGCGGTTCCAATCACCTTGGCGGCACCCAATGCCTTGGCAAGTTGCACGGCGGCGAGCCCCACGCCTCCGGCGGCCGAATGGATGAGCACGGTTTCTCCACGCGCGAGTTGAGCACGATAGGCCAACGCGAAGTACGAGGTTTGATAGACCAGCGGAAAGGCCGCCGCTTCATCGTCGGTCATCCCCTGGGGAACATCGCGGACCGCGACCACTGGCGCGACGGCATATTCGGCGAATGCCCCCATCGAGGTCTGGGCAAGCACTCGCTGACCGACTTCAAACCCCGATACCCCGGGCCCCAAAGCTTCGACCGTGCCGCACATCTCGAGCCCCGGCGTGAAGGGCAGGGGGGGCTGTACCTGGTACTTGCCCGAGATCATCAGGACGTCCGGAAAGTTTAGGGCGGCCGTGTTCACCTTGAGTAGCACTTCGTCTTGAGCCGCGGTCGGCTGCTCGACTTCGTCGATCGTCAAGCCAGATGGTTCACACAGCTCGTTGCAGCGTACAGCCTTCATTGCGGGGGACTCCGTGGCTAGATCGTCTGGCGTTCGGCAAACCATTGCACAACCGCATGGTCGCCGACGTGGGTTCAGTGAAGACGCATGCCGCGCTGTGACAACGGGCATACGAGAGAGGAGTGTACCGCATCGACCGCGAGATGAGAATCAGGCGAGGATCTCGCTCACCACGCGTCCTTCGACATCGGTCAGACGGAAATCGCGGCCCTGATAGCGGAACGTGAGACGCTCGTGATCGATGCCCAGGCAATGCAGCGCGGTGGCATTGATGTCGTGGATATGCACCGGATCGCTAACCACGTTGTAACTGAAGTCGTCAGTCTCTCCGTGCGTGATGCCGGATTTCACACCTCCGCCGGCCATCCACATGGTGTAGCACCGCGGATGATGGTCGCGGCCATATTGCGTTTTGGTGAGTTTTCCCTGGCAATAAATCGTACGTCCAAATTCACCGCCCCAGATAACGAGCGTGTCTTCCAACATCCCGCGCTGCTTCAGGTCGTTGAGCAAGCCCGCGCAAGGTTGGTCAATGTCGCGACATTGCAGACGGATGTCATTCGGCAGGTTCCCGTGCTGGTCCCAGCCACGAATGAAGACCTGTACGAAGCGAACATTCCGTTCCGCCAGTCGTCGGGCCATGAGACAATTCGATGCGAACGTGCCGGGTGTCTTCACGTCGGGACCATACATGTCGAGCACATGTTCGGGTTCGTCAGAGATGTTCGCCAGCTCGGGCACCGAGGTTTGCATGCGATAGGCCATTTCGTATTGTGCGATACGAGTATTGATTTCCGGATCGCCCACTTGCTCTTGTTTTTTGCGGTTTAGAATCGCCAGCGCATCGAGCATCCGCCGGCGCGTCGAGGGATCGACACCATCGGGGTTCGACAAATACAGCACCGGGTCGCCGTCGGAACGGAGCGAAACACCCTGATGTTTGGATGGCAGCCAACCCGACCCCCACAGGCGCGAGTAGAGCGCTTGCGCGTCGCGCTTTGCTGACCAGGTCGAATGCAGCACGACGAATTCAGGCAAGTCGCGGTTCGCGCTTCCCAACCCGTATGACAACCACGCTCCCATGCTGGGACGCCCTGGCTGTTGCGAGCCGGTTTGAATGTAGGTGATTGCCGGATCGTGATTGATGGCCTCGGTGTTCACGGTTCGGATGATCGCAAGATCGTCGACCATTTTTGCCGTATGCGGCAAGAGCTCGCTGATCCAGGCACCTTGCTGTCCGTGCTGCGCGAACTTGAACATCGACGGCGCGATCGGCAAGCGAGCCTGCCCCGATGTCATGGTGGTGATGCGTTGTCCCAAGCGGATCGAATCGGGGAGATCCTTGTCGAACATGTCGGCCATCTTCGGCTTGTGATCGTACATATCGATCTGCGACGGGGCACCCGACATGAACAGATAGATCACCCGTTTAGCTGTCGCCGGGAAGTGCGGCTCACCCAGAATGCCATCTCTGCCCGGAACCGTTTCGACGCGTTCGCCCGCGAAAAGCTGTGGGTTCAAGAGCGAACCAAGCGCGGCGGCGCCGATCCCCGTCGCGGCGCGACCGAAGAAGTGGCGGCGAGTTTCCAACAAAGCGTGCTCTCGACGGAGATCCATCACTTCACCCTCGTTCGTTCATTCGAGTTGTCTGTTGTGCAATATCCAAAGGAAACATGTCAACTATTCCTTGGTGATGGTTTCGTCCAAGTTGAGTATCAGATTGGCAATCATGGTCCAAGCGGCCAGTTCCTTCACGTTCAGCGACTCATCGTGCGGTGCCTCACCTGCCGCGACCAACCGTGCGGCCGCCAGCGGCTTCTTCTGGTACTCGGCAAGATGATCTTGGTAGGCCGCTTCCATGACCGCAATCTCAGCCTCTTCCGGCAGTCGGGCTGTTGCCAGACGGAAACCGAAGCGAATGCGGGACGCCGTGTCGTCACCCCCTTCGGTCATCATTCGCGTGGCCAAACAACGGGCGGCTTCCACGAATTGCACATCGTTCATCAGCAACAAGGCTTGCAGCGGCGTGTTCGTACGAGCACGTCGAACCGTACACGATTCACGATCGGGCGCGTCCAACGTTTGCATCGCCGGCGGGGGAGCCGTGCGTTTGAGGAACGTGTACATGCTGCGACGATAGAGAGCGTCGCCACTATCCTGTTTGAATTGTGCCGTATTGCTTGACGTGTAACCCACCGCTTTCCAGATGCCCGAGGGCTGATAGGGCCTGACGCTTGGTCCGCCAATCGTCGGCACCAGCAACCCCGAAACCGCCAATGCGTTGTCACGAATCATCTCGGCATCCATGCGATAGCGCGGTCCACGAGACAACAGCCGGTTCTCGGGGTCGCGCTCGAGCAATTCGGGTGTGACGTTCGAGGATTGGCGATAGGTGGCCGACGTGACGATAAGTCGCTGCATGGCCTTGATGTTCCAGCCGCTTTCGATGAACTCGGTGGCGAGCCAGTCGAGCAGCATCGGATGCGATGGCCATTCGCCTTGCGAGCCGAAGTCCTCGGGCGTGCGAACAATGCCATAGCCGAAGTATTGCTGCCAGAACCGATTCACCGTCACCCGCGAAGTGAGCGGATGTCCCGGATCGACCAGCCACAGGGCCAGCCCCAATCGATTGGCCGGAGCACCCTCGGGCAAGGGCGGCAAACTTGCCGGAACATTCGGCGTGACCTCTTCGTCGCTCGGCTGGTCGTATTGCCCACGGATGAGCACATAGGCGGGGCGTCGTTCCGGCAGGTTCTTCATAATCATTGACGTGGGTGCCAAGGCGAGCAGGTCATCGCGTTGCTTGCGAAGCTGCGTCCCCTGATCGGCCACCGCCTGCCACTTCGGGGCAAACGAACTTCGGTAATAGTCGGACACCGCTTGCGCTTGTTCCTCCGAGCGGCTGTCGCGCGGTGTGGAAAGCGTTGTTGCAACCTCTAGCGGAAGGCCGCCGGTTCGCTCTTCGAGATTTTCGTAAACGAACGCATAGCCGCCTGTGTAGTTGACGACCTTGACGAGCAAGTTGTTGGTGCCGGGCTTCAACTCAAGCACGACACGATCTTCATTGGGCTTCACGCCTCGTTGAACGTCGCGCTCGAGTACGAGTTGGGAATTGAGCCACACCTTGAGTGCATCGTCACTGCCCAGGCCGAGCGTGACTTGCCGCGGTTCGGGGGCTTCAATCGTGCGATACAAATACGTCGCCGCATGTTCGCCGTCGAGCGAAACCGCTTCACTTTCCTTAATGTCATCCCTCGGCACCCACTTCAGTTGACCATCGTTATAGGCCTGATCGAGTTGGACACCTTCTTCCGGCGGAAACTCGCGTGTAAATGCCGCTTTGCCGTCCTCCGCGGTGAAGGGGCCGATGGTGCTCCAAGGCCCGAATCGGGCTGGAGTGAGCACGGCGTTGGTGGAAACCGAAAGTCGAAAGCGGCCGATGTTGTGTTGCGAGAATTGCGACTCGTGCCGCAGCCGGATTCGCAATCGGGCGCCGCTCTCCATGGTGATTGGCTCCGCGAGATAAAACACGGCCACCCCGTTGGCATGCCGCTGGTGGCCTGCCACGGCCCAACCATTGGTCGGTCCAACTTGTCCGTCA
>CAZNXE010000348.1:0-5896 GCA_964576465.1 uncultured Planctomycetaceae bacterium | reverse complement strand
GCATGCGTGATGGGCGGCTGCTGTTAAACGGACAGACAGCGGACCGGCAGCCACAATTGCTATTTACCGATGTCGCGGACGGTCTGTCGGGTTGGAAGCCTGGCGTCATACAGCCGAATAACATTTTCACCTTCCCCGAGCCGACCTGGTTCCAGCGCCCGCGCGGTTCGCTGGTAATGCTCTTCCGCACCCGTAGCGGCCACCCACTCCTTTACGCCAGCGTGAGTGATGATCGTGGCGAAACATGGAGCCCGCCGCGTGAGACGAATTTTCCCGACGCCACCGCGCGGAGCTTCGCCGGCAATCTCCCCGATGGCACCGCCTTCGTTATCAGCAACCCCAGCACCACGCCGAGTGAATATCCCACCATTGGCCGTCGCACGCCGTTGACTCTTGCACTGAGCGCCGACGGCATCACCTTCGACCGCGCCTTCGTCGTGCGTGGTGAATCGACGCAGATGCGTTTCCAGGGCAAGAGCAAGCTCGATGGCTGGCAATATCCCTCGGCGGTGGCCTGGCGCAACAAGCTCTACATTGCCTACTCCATCAACAAGGAGGACATCGGCGTCACGCGTGTGCGGCTCACGCATCTCCAGGGATCTGCCCAGTAACCGATATCGCCCATGGCCGGAAGGCTTCGGTTTATCACGACGAATTGGACCGATCGCCTCTTGAACACGGATGTCGCCGACTATTATTGGCGATTGGACGGGTGGCCCAGCCGCTCGGCTGGGTCGCGAAGCGACAAGATGCCTCGGGGAAGGTTCTGTATTGCGAGAGAATCCGGATTCCTGGCTTGCACGTTCCTCAACCAAACTCCACCAGCGGTGCCTTATCTCTGCAATCGCCCATCGTTAGGCACAATTGAACCAAGGCTCGACTCAACCGTACCGCAGCACGCCTCGCAAGGCATCTTGTCGCTACGCGACCCAGCCGACTACGCGGCTGGGCCACCCATCGTGTTTTCTTTTCACGTGCTAGCAAAGTTGTGTAGATACCTATGGACAGAGCCAGTGGCACCCTTTTTCAACGGTCTGTTAAGGCGACCAGCGAGACCGTCATTCTCGACATGTCTTACTGATCCGCGGCGCGCTACAATGCGGCATGCCTCGCTTTGTTGTACTACGTCACGAGTTGCCGACGACATCGTCGCGTCCATCGCATTGGGATCTCATGCTTGAAGCCGATGGCATGCTGCGAACGTGGGCGCTCGATGAGCTTCCGTCACACGACAAGACGACCCACGCGCAGTTGCTTCCCGACCACCGAACGGATTACTTGGACTATGAAGGGGCTGTCTCCAACGATCGCGGGCGCGTTTGGCGATGGGATGAGGGCCGCTATGAATGGCTTACCGACCTTGAAAATGAATGTCGCATTCGCCTCGAAGGTCGCCATCTGCGCGTTGAAGTGACGCTGTCTCGAACCGCTCAGGACGATCAGCGATGGGTCGTCTCGATCGGCGGTGACTGATCGGCAGCCGCCGCCTCGACCATGGGGCCCACGTGACCCGCGACAACAATTTCGCCGTCGCGTAGTTCGAGCGATTCAATCCTAAGATCGTGCTCGCCGTCTGACGCGGGAATCGGTAACACCGCCACGGGATCGCCGTCGGCTTGCAGCCATCGCAAGCGTAAATCAGACTGTTCCGCCGCTTGTTCGATCGACTGCACGATACGACTCAACGGTAGCGGGAGTAACCCTGCCCGGGCACGACTGATGCGCAGCGCCAACACATCGGGTTCGAGCAGATACAGATCAACGTCCATCGTCAAAACGGTCCAAGTCGAACCGGTGCGGTAACGACAGACGATTGTCGCCTGTTCGGGTTCGATGCGGATACGTAGATCGCGCATGTCGTCGGGAAGTAGTTCAGGATGGTTTTCGACCGCATCGACGGCCAGCCAGCCGTTGATCTGCTCTTCGGTGATACTGGTGTGCCAGGTTGTTTGCTCTTGTGCCTGTCCGGTCAGATCAGACAACTGCTTGATCAACTCGTCGCTAGAGAGCCGCTGAGCTTGCGGGTCGGCGTCGAGGATCTCGCGATAGAAGCTTGGCACGTGCCGAGTAGCCAAGAAGCTACCGCCCAAGATGGCCGCAAGGCAACCGACACCGAGCGAGAGAATCAGAATGATAAGCGATTTGCGCACCAGATCACCTCGGCGACATCCGTCCCCCAGGCCCCCTGAGTTGGCGAATAGTATGCCGGCACCCCGCCCGAAGTCAATCCGCATTCCAGGCCACAGGCTGCCCACGCCATTCACTTTAACACATTTAATGCACAGCACTTACAGCCATAACCTAGACGCCATCGAAGCGCAGCAACGCGTAGCGTTTTTTGCCTGATCGAAGCACCATGACGGTCTGACTGGCGAGATGTGAGACATCGAGTCGGGCATTGATGTCGGAGATGCGGCGGTTGTTGACGTACGCCCCGCCTTGTTTGATCGTGCGACGGGCGTCGCCTTTGCTCTTTGCCAAACCGGCTTCATAAAGCGCATCGATCAGGCTAAGGCCTTCGCCCGAGAGCTGATCGTGCGAAAGTTGCTTGCTGGAAACATCGGCAAAAATCTCGCCCAGTTGCCCGTCGGTGAGGTCTTCGATTTCCGCTCCGAAGAAGATCGCCGTGGCGCGCTGTGCGGTCTCCAGTCCTTCCTCGCCATGCACCAGCCGGGTAAGCGCCTCAGCAAGGCGTCGTTGACTCTCCCGCTTTTCCGGCGTGGCTTCACGTTGTTGATCCAGCGATTCGATCTCCGAGCGATCCAAGTCGGTAAGAAAACGGAGGCAAGTGCCTGCGTCGGCGTCATCGACGTTGATCCAATATTGATAGAATGCATAAGGGCTGGTGCGATCGGGCGACAGCCATACGGTTCCCGACTCGGTCTTGCCCATTTTCGAGCCGTCGGCTTTGGTCAACAGCGGAAAGGTAATGCCGTACAGCTTGGCACTTCGCATTCGCCGCCCGAGATCGATACCAGCGGTAATGTTGCCCCACTGATCGCTGCCCCCCAATTGCAACTCGCAGCCGTGGTGCTCGCTCAGGTAGACGAAGTCGTATGCTTGGAGGAGCATGTAACTGAATTCGGTGTAGCTGATGCCGCCTTCTTCGCGACCCAACCGGCTCTTGACGGAGTCTTTGGCGAGCATGACGTTCACCGGGAAGTTCTTCCCAACTTCGCGGAGAAAATCGAGATACGCGAACCCCTGCATCCACTCGGCGTTATTGACGACGATCGCGGCGTTGTCACCCGAGAAGTCCAGGAAATCTTGCGCCTGCTGCTGGATCCCCCGAACGTTGGCATCCAATTGTTCGAGCGACAGCAAATTGCGTTCTTCGCTCTTCCCACTGGGATCGCCGATCATTCCGGTTGCCCCGCCGACCAACAGGATGGGGCGATGTCCCGCTTGCTGAAACCGCCGCAACTGCAACAGCGGCATCAGGCTCCCCACGTGCAAACTATCGGCCGTGGGATCGAACCCCGCGTAGAGGGTGCGCGGCTTCTCCGTGAGCCAATTGGGCAGAAACCCATCGTCGGTCGTTTGATGGATTAGCCCACGCCAAGTGAGTTCTGCGATGATATCGGTCATAAAGAGTGGGGCCGTGGCCGCGGATCGTTGGTGTGAATGGTTATAAAATTCTGACAGGCAACCGCTTGTTGCGTTCTATCGCCACATGTCGTCGCCGGCAAAAGGGTGCGCGGGGCCTTCGAGCTTCTTGCGCGGGAGCACCTTCAAGGTTTGCTCCGCGAGTCGAAGATCCTCGCGGGTCGTAATCTTCAAATTCATCTTCGATCCACGAATGACCGTCACGGTGTGCCCTATGCGTTCGACGAGTTGTGCATCGTCGGTAGCCACAAACCCGTCACGCCGTGCGTAGGCGTCGAGCAACAATTCGCGACGAAACACTTGCGGCGTTTGCGCTTCCCACAACTGATCACGTGAAACCGTTTCTTCAACCGTGTGATCGCCTGCGATGCGTTTGAGTGTGCTGGAGACCGGGATGCCCAAGATCGCCGCGCCGCTTTTCTCTCCCGCTGCAAACACCGAATCAATCCACTCATCGGCCAAGCAGGGGCGAGCCGCATCGTGAACGCAGATGAAATCCGCCGCATCGTTCACGGTCGACAGTGCCTTTTCGATTGAGTCGGCCCGTTCTTCGCCGCCTTCGACCACATCGATGCCGAGGATTGTGGCGTTGGCGGAGAACTTGAAGTCGAAGTATTCACGGTCATCCGCCGCAATGATCACAATGACCTGAATGGTGTCGTCGCGGCTGATGAATTTTTCAGCCGAGTGCAACCACACGGCGCGGTTGGCCAGCGGCGCATAAGGCTTCTTATAATTCTTATCGTGATAGCGGCTGCTTTTTCCGGCCGCCGGAAGAATAACTGCAAACTTGGCCACAATCGGCCCTCCCTATCGCAATGCAAACAACGCTCCGGCATTTTCACTCGCACGGTGACGATACGTCAACACTCCCGGGCTGGGTGGCACCACGGGGCAGGCGCCTCGCGTCGATGCTTAAGAACTCGCTGCGGTAGGCATTTCCAGCCGAATAGGTGTTTTTGACCGTGACGTTCGCGGCATGGTATCCTTTTTAAGAGGAGATCCAAGGAGGAAAACCGCTATGTCCGTTACCCAAGACCACATCGACAGCTTTCACCGGTTCGCTTCGGAACGCGTCAACCAAGGGAGTGCCCAGGCCTCGATTGACGACCTCTATGATCAATGGCGGCTAGAGAACCCAACGATTCAGGAACAGGAAGCTGACACGCTGGCGGTGAAGGCCGCACTTGCAGATATGGATCGTGGTGATACTGGAATTGCCTTCGATGACCACATCCAACAAATGCGAAAAAAATACAATCTCCCGTCGGATGAATGAACTATCGCATCCATACTCTTCGGCACGCCCAACGAGATGTCGATTGCATTCTCGATTGGATTGCGAACAGGCGACAGTCCCCTCAAGGTGCCGCCAAGTGGCTAAAGGCGTTTGAAACTTCTGTAGCGGCATTGGCCACCTTTCCGCAACGCTACAGCTTGGCACATGAGGATGAGATTGCCGACGTCGAGTTGAGGCAGTTCCTATTCAAAACGCCACGCGGTCGCACGTATCGAGGCATTTTTTGTGTCGTGGAAGACGAAATTCGGATTCTTCGCATCCGAGGGCCAGGACAGCCCGAATTAACTCTCGACGAATTGCCTTTGCCTGACGATGGCTAACCGCATGCGCCGGGATAGGGAAACTTCGTCGCACTTACTGCGGGCAACGTCAGTTCGCTGGCGGATTCGAGCGAGCACTTTCATTTGGCTACGTGAGCGGAACGGCATTCACGAGTGTTCCCCATTAGTTGCCGGCAATTGTTCGGCGACTAGTTCCGCAACATCTTTTACTGCGATGCCTGCCTCTTCGTCGTTTTTCGAGGCGTCGTCTAGCATGGTCATGCAAAACGGACAGCCGACGGCAACGGTGCTGGCACCGGTCTCCTTGAGTTGTTCCCAGCGGGCGAAATTGACCCGTTTGTCGATGTCTTCTTCCATCCACATGCGACCGCCGCCCGCCCCGCAACAAAAGCCGTTGCGTCCATGCTGTTCTGGTTCGATGATCGGCAATTGCGAACCGCTCAAACCATTCAACACTTTTCGTGGAGCCTCACTGCCATCGTTGTGGCGCGAAAGATAGCAGGGGTCGTGGAACGTTACGGTTCCTTCCAGGTCAGTCCCGTCGAGCGACAATCGACCGGTGTCGATCAGTTCGCGGATGAAATCTGTGTGATGCTGAACTTCGTAATGGCCGCCGAAATCAGGATACTCGTTGAGCAACGTGTTAAAGCAATGGGCACAAGCGGTCACGATTTTCTTAAATTGAACCTGCGATAGTGTTTTGACATTA
>CAZNXE010000347.1:0-5941 GCA_964576465.1 uncultured Planctomycetaceae bacterium | reverse complement strand
TTGACGATGTGGCCTTCGCCGCGCGCGACCATATGGCGCGCCGCGGCTTGGGTGCCGTGCATGACGCCCTTGGTGTTGATGTCGATGTGCCGGTCGATTTCCGCGGGATCGGTCTCGTGAATCCAGCCGGGATGTACATAGCCGGCAACGTTGAGCATCACGTCGAGCCGTCCCCACGTCTCGATAACTTCCTGCACGGCGTCGTGCCAAGCCTGAGAGTCTCGCACGTCAAGTTGTCGTAGCAGCACTTTGGACCGCTGCCAATCGTTTTGTTCGGCACAATGATGCAGCGCAGCGAGATCGACGTCAGTCGCCAGCAAGCGGTCGCCGCGACGGACAATTTCACTGGCCAGTGCATTGCCGATTCCACCAGCGGCGCCGGTAAGCATCACCACCCGAGGGTTATCCATTGGGAATCTCCGCCGGTTCGTGGCGTGTTGGAATCGCTACTGTTGCAGTAGACGCCGATTGACGGCGGCCGAACGAATTGGCGGAGGGCCAAACGTGGGTGTCGCGGTGGGTGAACCTGGTTCGACCGGTTCGACCGGTTCGATCGTTACATCGTCGATCCACACTTCGCCCAAGCCGGTAAGCTCGAACGTGAGATGAATTTGCCCACTGCTCGACGCCGCGCGGTACATCATGAATTGTTCCCAACCATCAGTGGCCCCAAAGCGACTGGCCAGTGAGCGGCCTCCTTCAGAGTCGTAGATCATCAGTCCGTCGACGCTTCCCGTGAGAGGCGTCGGGATGCGAACCCAACCACGAATGCGAACCCATTGGCCCGGGTTCACGGACACCGGCGCGGTGGTGATCCACGCTGGCGACGATTCGACCAACCGCGGTGTGTACTGACCTTGTTGCGGACGACAGCCGATTCGCAGCGCGTAGCGCCCGCCATGCGGCGTCTCGGGCGAGAGGCCCGCGGTAGTTTCAACCTCGGGAAGTGCCCGCACCACATGCCGCCAGCCGAGGGAGAGCAACTCGTCCAAATTTTCAAAGCCCCCACCAGCCAGCCGATTGCCGCCGAATTGCGCATGTTGAATCATTTCCAACAGAGCCCAATGCGCGGGCAACGTACTGAAGCTCACGGCAAACGGTGTCGCCATTGGCGATGCCGAGGCGTTGATGGCAGCTAACCATTGGGTCCGCTCATACATCCGCAGCGGGCGCATGCCTCGTCGGGCGTTGCGATACGCCGAAGCGAATTGCCCGGCGGCAAGCTCCGCGTTGCATTGTCCGAGAAACGTCTGAGCGGAGGCCAGCCACTGACTCTCGGTCGCCTCGCGTCGTGCCGTGGGATCGAGCCTCGACATGATTCCGGTCACCCGTTGCAACTTGCCGACCATCAACTCGCGAGACAGTTCGGCAGCTCGACGTTCCGTGACGGTGAGTCGAGAACGCAGGTGCGTAAGCAGGCGGGGGTCGTTCTCTTGGATGATCAATGCACAGGCCGTGAGATCGAACTCGTCGAATGTGACACGTTTGCCGCCAGCCACCCGCGGCGCGTGGATCGGACGGATCCCCGACGGTTCGAGCCAATAGGCCTGATGCGACTCCGGTACCCCGGGAACCAGCAGTGTGATGTCGCGGCCGGCCGACTGGCCCGGGACAAACTGTGCGCCACGATCGATCCACAGCGGGATCAGCAGCCGCGCACGATTCACCTGCACGATTGAAGCGTGTACCTGCGGAACAGGACCGGGAATCGTCGTGAGCAATTGTCCAGCCGACGCCCAAGGCTCGATCAAATTCAATTCATGATTGATCAACTCCAGGGTCGCGGCGCGCAGCTTGGTGGCGCCGTCTTCGGCATCGAGCCGCGACTGTGATTCAAAGCACAACCCCTGCATGCCCGAGGCCATTGCCGCATAGACCAGTAGCCGAATCTGTTCATACGTTGCCGAGGGGGGCACGCCAGTGGCCGCGAAACCTGGCAAGGCATCGAGCTGTGTCGAGACGTCACTCGAAAGTTGCGTTTGAATGGCCGTCCACGTAGGAGTGCCCGGTCGCGCCAGTTCAGGTCGTTGTCGCAGCCAAGTTACGTAATCGTTCAGCTCCAGTGTTGTGCCCAGCGGCTGGCGACGCGTTAGCAGCACACTTACGTGGCGGCTAAACCCTCGAAGTCCAGTCTCGGCATGGCACACCAAAGGCCGCGTTCTCTTTCGATCGGCGCGGCGAATCTGCTCGGACCACCGACGGATGGTCGGCAATTGCTCGCTGGTCAGATCGTCGCCAAGGTACCACGCCAACACGGGATCGTACCGCGAACTAATCTCGACCTCGCTCCAGTGCCGTTGCTCCTCGGGCGATTCGTCCACCGGCTGCCAAGGCGGTGGGCTAACCAACCACATGCCACAGCGGCGAGCTTCATCTAACAGTTCAACGGTTGGCGGTCGCGTGGTGAGTACCATGTTAAAACCGAGCTGCCGCAGCCACGCAAGCGGTTCGCCCTGGTGACGAATCATGCGCGGGAAGACCGCACGGCTGTCGATCACCAAAGCCGCGCCGTCGAACTCGACGGGTGGTCGGGGCCGCCCCTGTTCACCTTCCCAGCCCGGAGTTTGGTGCGCGACGGTATTCACGTTCGCCCCACGCCGCTCGCGAGGAAAGACACCCGCCATTTCCAGGTCGTCGACCCAGACCGTCGTCGTGCCGGGTTCGCTGTACACGTTCAACACGAGTTGATCGATGTAGGCCTCGCGAACATCGATGTCCGAACCATACTCCAGTCGCAGGGCCCGCACCTGCTGGGCGAATTGTGCCGTGAACGATTCGAATCGCAGTTGCTGCCAACCACCAGCATTTGAATAGGACGGACCTGGAAGATAGGCCGTCACCGGTTGGCCGTCTTGTGGATGCGGGACGTGGGGCAGCACAACTCGGGCTAACAGTTGTATGGCTGGACGATCAGAGCGAATCCAAAGTGAAACCCGCAAATCGTCGATGATGCGTCCCTCGGGCACAGCGAGCATCGCATGGATAAAGGTGCCGTTGCCGGCGGAAGTTTGAATAACTTCACCACCACTTTGCCGCCGACCCTCGCCCTTGGTCCGGCGGTGCTGCGCCACGTTGTAGGTAACATCGGCGTCGATTAGCTTCCACGAAACGTTCGGGCCTTCAAAATCCTCACGAAAGACTCCCTGCCCGAAGACCGCGCATGGCGCAGCAAGAATGCTAACCGCAAGAAACGCGGCGACGATCGTCGATCTGGCGACCAAACGCATCAGAAAGCCCGCTCAAAACACCGGAAGAGACGTACCCTCGGCCGTTGGAAATAGCGGCGTTGCGTTATTTCGACGTGTGGCCTGGGGTGATGATTTATTCGTAACGCGTGCTTGTAGCAGTATTTGCGTCGAGCCACCAGATCAGCTCGTGGTGCTAGCACCACATGTACAGACCAGGGACGAAAATATGTGTTTTCCATAAAGCCATTGGTGCAAATTGGTTAGTGCGATTTATGCCCCCTCTGCTCGTGGTGTGGCATGGTGTCTGCTATCAAAGTAATCATCACGCCAACGCCGATCAGTGGAGAACACCATGAGCAAAGCACCTCGCATCATTAAGCCCAAGAACGACGAGATTCCACAGGACCTTGAGGATGTCATCGCCATTGTCGAGGGCTTACCCGCTGCGGAACGTCAGAAATTGACCCCGGCGTTAGCCCGGGTGATCGAGAGCACCAAACGTCGCCGCCGGATTTTGGGACTCGTGCAAGATGCACTGGGTCAACTTCGGCTGGACATGAAATATCTGATGTTCGACCTCGAAGCCACACGTCGCGAACGCGATGACTACCGTAGGCAACTGGAAGAGGCGTAGCGGCAGCGCACCGGCTCGTACCTTCGGTGTGCGAGCCGGCGCTTCTGCCGGAGAACCGAAAATATCCCTCCCCCCCTGAAGGCGTACCGCGATTCGATCACATCGGTTTGCGGAGATAAAACCCCGACCGCTCTCCCCCGGTCGGGGTTTTTTTCGTGGATTTGTTAATAAAACCGGTTCAAGGTGCGAATCTGTGTGGATAATGGGACTCTTGAAGATTCGACGCCCGACGGCGAACTCAAAGGTAAACGGGTGTGTCAGGGCCTTGGGCACGGTCGGTCGTTTGGTTCAAAGCCGATTGCAGGTCACCTGAACGTCGAATACGATGCAACGTGGGGTAATTGAAGTCAGCAAGGTCTCTTTCCCCAGCAAACGGGGGATTTGGTGATCGCTGGCGAGTCGGGACAGACGTGCCTTCCATGGGTGAGCTAACCGCAGAACAAATCGCACAGCGGACGTTGGACCTGGGTCTACTCGATGACCGTCAATTGACCGGCGTCTGGGGAGACTTCGGCAGCCGCAACGTCACGGCTGATGAGTTCCTGCAGGTGCTAGTGCGACGTGAACTGCTGACCAACTATCAGGTCGAGCGGCTCGTCAAAGGTGAGCGATCCGGTTATTTCTACGGACCTTACAAGGTTCTGTACCGCGTGGCCTCGGGCAGCTTCGCGCGCGTGTACCGCTCGGTTGAGCCCAAGACCGGAAAGATTGTCGCGCTCAAAGTGCTGCGTCGTCGGTACAGCGACGATCCGAAAGAGACCGATCAATTCTATCGCGAAGGCACCATGGGACAGTCGTTGCGACATCCCAACATCGTGCCCATCTACGATGTAGTTTCGCAAGGCATGACGCACTTCATCGTGATGGAGTTTGTCGAGGGCCATAACCTGCGGCTGTTCGTCAAGACCCGACGCAAGATCGATCCTCAAGAATCCACGAAGTTGATGATCGACATTGTTAGCGGCCTAGCCTATGCCCACGATCATGGTATTGCGCACCGCGACTTGAAAATGACCAATGTCTTGGTGTCCAGCCGCGGACAGGCCAGACTCATCGACTTTGGTCTTGCCCGTGGCGAAGACATGGAAGACGAAGATGCCAACCCACGGACCATCGATTATGCGGGACTCGAGCGTGCCACGGGGGTTCGACGCGACGATCCTCGCAGCGACATCTACTTCTTGGGCTGTATCTACTACAACATGCTCGCCGGCATTCCGCCACTGCAAGACACCAAAGACCGCATTCAGCGGCTCAGCCGTCAACGCTACATGGAGACGGCGCCGATCCGCAATCACGACAGTGAGTTGCCCAGGGCCGTAACGAAAATCGTCGAGAAGGCGATGCAGATCGACGCCGATAAACGGTATCAAACGCCTGCCGAAATGTATGTCGATCTCAGCATTGCCGCCAAGCGAATGGCTGACGGAAAAGACCTCGAAGAAGCCGAGGAGACCAACGGTGAGACCAACAACGAACAACTTGGCACCGAACGTGAACGCGAACGATGGGCCGCCATGCTCATCCCGCAAGAGAAACGCCGGGTGCTCATGTTTGTTGAGTCGAATCCGCGGATGCAAGATATCTTCCGTGATGGACTGAAACGCAGCGGCTATCGCGTGCTGTTGACGAGCGACCCAGATCGGGCACTCAGCCGATTTGAAGACGATGAAAAGGCCGCCGATTGCGTCATTTTCAGCACCGGCTCTCTCGGGAGCGGCGCCGTGAAGGCCTTCAACGCATTGGGTGAAAACGAGGCCACGGCCAACGTGCCGGCGGTGCTGTTGTTAGGCGAATCGCAGAAGTCGTGGAAGAAAAAGGCGAAATTCGCCGACCATCGCGTGGCAGTCAGCATGCCGATCAAGCTCAAACAGTTTCGCAAACTGCTCACCAAGCTCGTTCCGCCCATGGATGCAGACGAGGCCAAGACAGCCTGAGAAGCGGAGCCGCTATTGGGGTATTCGTTCAAGAAAAACTGTATCGATCAACCGTATGCTCCGACAGCCAGGAAGGGTCCGCTGTGCGGACCATTGCCGAATGTTTGCACTCGCGAGACGCCCAACGTTCGTCGTGCCTACCTCCCTGGATGAACGAATTTTCTCGCGATCAAGATAGCGAT
>CAZNXE010000346.1:0-5949 GCA_964576465.1 uncultured Planctomycetaceae bacterium | reverse complement strand
CGACGGGTGGCCCAGCCGTTCGGCTGGGTCGCGAAGCGACAAGATGCCTTGGGTAAGGTTCTCTGTTGCGAGAGAATCCCGATTCCTGGCTTGCGTATTCCTCAACCGAGTTCCCCTAGCGGCAATCCCCCTGCAATCGCCCACCCTCAGGCACAGCTTGAACCAAGGCTGGATTCAATCGTACGCAGCACGCCTCTCAAGGCATCTTGTCGCTACGCGACCCAGCCGGCTACGCGACCCAGCCGGCTGCGCGGCTGGGCCACCCGTCGCGTTTTCTTTTCACATGCTTGCAAACTTGTGTGGCTACCGATGGGCAGAGCCAGTGGCACCTCGTCCGAAAACCGCGTCTTGATGCGGCTCTAATCGATCATCACATCTTCGAGACGCGAGATGCCGACAACCTCGCTTAGATTGACCCACGAGCGGCGGCGGTTTGGACGGATGCCGTGGGCGCGGACGTTGAGCACATACTGATCACGGGTCGTGGTCGTATCGCGCAGGTCGTGGACGTCGACTTCGTCGAGCATGATGAATGTGGACGACTCGCCCACCAGTCGCCCAAGAAACACATAAGGGCTGCTAGCGTCGATGACGACCAATTCTCCCATCAACTCGCTCAAGGGATGTTCGTTAGACGGCGACGTGGACATCAAAAGGTGCTCCAACGCAATACGAGATGCTGGCACTGCCATTGCTGGCAACTCGTCTAGCCTGGATGATTCATGAAGATCGTCGCGAGGAGCACGAAGTCGAGTCAGATGCAAGGAAAAGAATGACTTGGCTGCGCAGCGTATTGGTGAATACGTGAGCAAAGACAAGTCGTTCTTTGACGCAGCAGATGGCCGACTTAGGGCTACGCAGCAGATCGCTCATGAATCATCCGGGCTGTGGGTTTGTGGACCGAATCTTGCTTGCAACCGTCAAGATAGCCTGATGTGGAAACTCCGGCAACGACGCTGTCGGATGTGTTGAATCAGGCTCTTGGTCGTTGAAACGCGGAACCTCTTTTCTCTGTCGCAAGACGGAAACCGACCTTGACCGTGGCTGCCTGCCGAATCTACTCTCCCGCCGCCATGGTTGCGTTGCGCATCGTTTTTCTGTTGATTGCGACGATCGTCGTATCGCGGTGCGCGCTGCTGGCAATGGAACCTTCTGTTGAAATAGGCCCGCGACAAGCGGTGATCCTTCTGGCCAACGGTGAGGTGCTCCAAGGCAAAGTATCCCGCGCCGGCGACCATTATTTTGTTTGGGTTCCTGGGGGCGAAATTCGACTCCCGGTCAAACGTGTGCAGCGACTGTGCGACACACTGGACGACGCTTACGTTTATCTCTCGCAATCGGGCCCGGGAAGCGTCGAAGGGCATCTGGAACTCACCACTTGGTGTCTGCGACACAATCTGTTTGGATACGCCGCCAATGAGCTTCGCGCGGCGATGACCTTGGAGCCAAGTGATCCGCGAGTTGCAGTTCTCGCGAGACGTCTGAAGTTGGCCCGAGAGCGAGCGGCTGTGGAATCCGCCGACAACATACCTGTTGCCACAAAGAAGACAGATGATTCCGTGGACGAACGCGAAACCGAATCGACTCCCATGCAACTGCCTGAGGGTGCGGTCGCCGCATTCACCTCGAAACTGCAACCGTTGCTCATCAACAAGTGCGCCGGCGCGGGCTGCCATGGATCGCCGACCGAATCGACCTTCCGATTGTCTCGGATGTTGGGCGGTCGCAAGCCAACACGACGCCAGACGGTGCAGAACCTTGTCGAGGTCTTGCGTTGGATCAACATGGAACAGCCAGGGAATAGTCCGCTGCTGCAAAAGCCACTACAACCTTCACACGGAGGCATGGCCGAGCCGATCTTTACGGACGCCGATCGCTCGCAGTACAAGCGGCTTGTGGAGTTTGTGAACTTGGCCGCTAAGAAGCCAACACCGGTGCAAGAGGATGAACAACCCGGCTCCCAGCTTGACGCATCGCAAGCAAACGCATTTCCCTCGGAGATGCAACGTCTCCAACGCAGCGGCGACAATACCCTTGGCCAAACTAGTCCAGCCGACGTCCAAAACATGAGAACGATCGATCGCCCCTTATCGAATAACCTGGCGGACCCTGTCACGGAGCCGAGCGGATTGGTCGACGCGCAACCATCACCCGGTGCTGGTGTCTCTGAAGACGAGGTTCTCTTGGAGGCGTTTGAATCGAACCCCATTCAACGTGGAACGATCGTCGAGCGATTCGTTCCGATCGACGCATTCGACCCTGCCATCTTCAATCGCCGCTATTTCCGTGCCGAAAAATCACGCGGACCCTCACAGGACATACCGAAAGCACAGCCGGAAAACTAGTCGCCTTCGCTGCGCAATCTCAACGTTGTTCGAGCCGTACTTTTCCGCACTCGATCGCATCGAGAAACTGGTGGTTGCTCTTCAACAGACCTGGCAGCGCTCGCATTTCTTCAAGCGAATACCAGTTCACCGATTCAACCTCCGCCGGAGCCGGTACAGGGATCTGGTCATCGCCTAGCCCTGCCTGCCACCAGCTAAGCTGCACATTCCACGGTGTGACGCTTGACCACAGTAGCCTTTCGGCCCGAACTGCCACGCCCAGCTCTTCGTGCATTTCGCGGACCAAAGCTTGTTGGTCGGTTTCGCCGGGCTCGATGCCGCCTCCCGGGAAGCAATAGGCCCCTGGAGCCACGACATGCCGTGACCGGCGAATGACGAGAAACCGCCGCTGCTCGACCACCACCGCCACCGCACCACGACGGTGTGTCGTTTCAGGTGATGCCGGCGGCGGAGTGCTCGGTTGCTTCATAGGGAAGTGGTTCGCTGCCGAATGGAAAGGTGAGAGATTCGGGGGTCGCTGGCGGCAGGCTTGTCGAGCCTTCTCGCCGTCAAGGACATGGCCTCCAGGGGGAATGACGCAAGTTAGCACACATCCAGACCTTGCAAGACCGTTTCTTGCCTCAAGCACGGTCATCCCAATCGCCTAATCGTCGTCCATGGGGTAGAATACCGCAACGATAATGTACGCAATGACAGGGGATTGGCGTTTCGGCCATCGCAGCGACACCTAAGTGCGCTTCCAGCCCTCGGAATTGGCGGGTGCGGGACAGAAACGAGCGATTTGCCGATTGCGCGGGCCGACCGGGCCCGAATCGACTGAACAGCCAGCGACGATGCGTGGGCCTTCGCAGGAGTGGAAAGGGAGTTAATGGACGACCAACATCAACCTTCGGTGCAGGGCGAGGGCGAAGAGAAGAAGGAATCGCCTGCGCGGTCCAAGATGAGTACCCCGCTGGGTTATTTTCTTCTTGTTGTCCTGCTGATTGTTGGTCTGTTGATCGTTCTCAACGGGTCTGCGCGCTACGACACGATTTCGTACGATTTCTTCTACAATCAACTCGAAGACGACAACATCGCCGAAATCGGGATTCAGGGTGACGAACTCTACGGCAAGTTCAAGACTCCGCCGATCGATCCTGAAGGTTCGACGACCACCGGCGAGCAGGGCGAGAAGATTCCGAAACCGCTCAAAGAGCAGTTTCACACGGTGCTTGCCGCCCCTTATGTCGGCACCGATATCGAGCCGCTGCTGCGGTCGCACAAAGTGAAGATCACCAACGAGAAGCAGGCCGATAACACCGGCATGTTTTTTTTCCTTTCGATGCTGGTACCCATCGCGCTATTCGTATTCATCTGGATCATGATTCGTCGCACCCGCGATCAGTTCGTCGGCGGCGGAATTCTCGGGGCATTCAACAAGAGCCCCGCCAAGCGATATGAGGCATCGGACAAACCAACAACGTTTGACGATGTGGCTGGTCTTGAAGGCGTGAAGACCGATTTGCAAGAAGTCGTTGATTTTCTCATGAACCCCGAGAAGTTTCAGCGCTTGGGAGGTCGAATTCCCAAGGGCACGTTGTTAATGGGGCCACCTGGTACAGGGAAGACGTTGCTCGCCAAAGCCGTGGCGGGCGAAGCGGGTGTGCCGTTTTACTCGATCAACGGATCGGAATTCATTCAGATGTTCGTCGGCGTCGGTGCGAGCCGGGTGCGTGACATGTTCAAGACCGCCAAAGAAAACGCGCCCTGCATCTTGTTCATTGACGAGATCGACGCGGTAGGTCGAGTGCGTGGCGCAGGGCTCGGCGGCGGTCACGATGAGCGTGAACAGACGCTCAATCAAATCCTCAGCGAAATGGACGGTTTCAGTCCGAACGAGTCGGTCATCGTGCTTGCCGCGACGAACCGCCCCGATGTGCTCGACCCTGCTTTGTTGCGCCCTGGACGTTTCGATCGTCACGTCACGGTCGATCGCCCGAACGTCAAAGCCCGTGAGGCAATCCTCAAAGTACACACGCAGGATGTACCGGTTGTCGACGATCTCGATTTCAACAAACTCGCCAGGGGTACCGTGGGCCTGACCGGCGCCGATTTGCGAAACTTGGTCAATGAATCTGCCTTGAACGCCACGCGGGAGGGGAAAGACAGAGTCGATGAGGACGACTTTGAATTGGCCCGGGATAAAATTCTGATGGGAGCCGCCCGCGATGATGTGCTCTCCGACAAAGAGAAGCGAATGACCGCCTTTCACGAGGCGGGGCACGCCTTGCTGGCATGGCTGTTGCCTGGAGCCGACCGCGTGCATAAGGTCACCATCATCCCCCGAGGACGCGCGTTGGGCGTCACGCAACTCTTGCCTGAGGAAGACCGGCTGAACATTGGTGAAACCGAATTGTATGCCCAACTGACATTCATCATGGGCGGTCGGGCCGCGGAAAAAATCGTGTTCGACGAGTACAGTGCCGGAGCCGAAAACGATCTTACTCGCGCCACGCAAACGGCCCGAAGAATGGTGACGCAGTGGGGAATGAGCGATCGCTTGGGCCCCGTGGCATATCGCACCAGCGACGAACACCCATTTCTCGGCAAAGAGATGGCCGAGCCACGCGAGTTCAGCGAACATACCGCTCAGGTAATCGACGAAGAGGTCGCCCGAATTCTTCATGCGGCAGCCGATAAAGCGAGTTCGTTATTGGGCGAACATCGCGACAAACTCGACTGCCTGGCCACCGCGCTGGTGGAACGCGAGACGCTTGACGAAAAAGATATTGAAAAGCTGATCGGTCCAGCAACCGCACGGCATAATTCCCAGTCGAACGGGCAAGCCGATTCGTCGGGATCTTCTGATGCGGTCCCTGCATCGAGTTCCCCATCGAACAAGGAAAAGTAGTCGCTTGCGGCGGTTGTTCACGAACCGGACTTCTTGTCCGTCACTGGGCGGGGAATGATTGTTCCGCTTTCGAGCATCACGAGCCGATCGGCCAGATGGTAATAGCGGTCGTCGTGGCTAATCACCACGACGCACTTCCCGGCATCGCGAAGCTCGGGCACCAACTCCGAATAGAACACTTCTTTGAATGCAGGGTCTTGGTCGGCGGCCCATTCATCGAACACATAGATCGGCCGGTCGTCCAAATACGACATCAACAGCGCCAGGCGGCGGCGCTGGCCTTGCGATAGCCCGTCGCTTTGGAGTTGGTCGCCCACAACTTTCACTTTCCGATCGAGATGCAATCGCACAAGGTACTTTTGCACGCGCTCCAGGCGGTCTTCCAAGTGGCTGTCCAGCAGACGATCGAACAGATAGTAATCTGAGAACACCACGGCAAAGTGTTCGCGGTACCATTGCAGATTCGCCTTATCGATGGCCTTGCCATCCAGCCGGATCTCGCCCTGCTCTGGTTCATAGAGGCCCACCAGCACATTGACCAACGTCGATTTTCCGCTCCCGTTGCCGCCAGTGATAAAGACGATCTCACCCGGCGAAAGTGTAAGATCGATGGGCACCATCACGAAGCGATCGTCCAAAGTCTCGATTGCGTAACCGCGCACGACACCATGCAACTCGATACGCTGCCACCGATCGATATCGCCTTGGTCGGTC
>CAZNXE010000345.1:0-5955 GCA_964576465.1 uncultured Planctomycetaceae bacterium | reverse complement strand
ACCAGGAACTGTTATCGCAAGTCGAAGAGAAGATTCTGGTGCCAACCGTACATGCGATGAAGCGCGGCCGGCGTCCGTTTCGTGGCGTGTTATACGCCGGCTTGATGTTGACGGAACGCGGTCCCAAGGTGCTGGAATACAACGTTCGGTTTGGCGACCCCGAATGCCAACCCATCTTGATGCGGCTGAAGAGCGATTTGTTGGAGTTGCTCGATGCGACCGTCGATCAGCGGTTGGATGAAATTGAACCGCTGGTGTGGGATCCCCGGCCCGCGGTGTGCGTGGTGATGGCCAGCGAAGGGTATCCAGGAAGCTACGAGCGAGGGCTGCCGATTCGAGGATTGGACGATGCGGCCGAGGTGGCCAATGTCAAGGTGTTTCACGCCGGCACATCGTTGCATTCGGGCCAAGTGGTGACCGACGGCGGGCGGGTGTTGGGCGCCACGGCATTAGGAAAGAGTATCGCCGACGCAAAACTAAACGCCTACTCCGCGGTTAAAAGAATCCGTTGGCCGGGAGCATGGTGTCGCAAAGACATCTCCGACAAGGCCCGAGAAGTGTAGCTGCGTATTGCACAATCTGTAGAGAATGCCCTTTGTGTGTTACGGGCGTTACGGTTCATCTTGAAACAGGCCGCGTTCGGCATTTCGTACCGGCGAATACATATGCCGAAGGCATAAAACAACAAAGCCCAGGGTCGCGCAGCGCACCCTGGGTGACGATGAACCCGAACATCCCCGCAAACCCCAACGGGGTTTTACAACGCCACCGTCACAATTCCACACATGCCGCTCGTCTCGTTGATCTCCAACTTGTATTGTTTGCATCATGGCCGGAACTCATCCTAAACGGTTCATACCGTTGACGGTTCTCGTGGTTGAGGATGTAGATGTTGACATCGAATCGGGCAAACGAATGCGGCATGACTCAGCTCGCTTGTAAAACCCCTGCGGGGTTTGGATGCGTGTTTGCCCCTGTTACCCAGGGTGCGCTGCGCGACTCTGGGCTTCGTTGTTTAACGCCTTCGGCGTACCCTCTCCATGAACTCAAGGACATGGTCGAGTAGTGTGCGTGCTGGCACGTACATGTCGCTGCTTCGACAGTAAAAAAGTGCGTGCAAGCACACACGCTACTGCTCGCCGAGCATTTTCTTTAGGTCGTCGATGTAGTCATCCGGGAAGATCGGATTGACTTCGTCTGCCTTAGAGGTGCCGGGCTTATTGGCCCTGGGTTTATCTGTCTCAGGTGGTTCATCGGCTGAGTCATCGCTGAACTTGGCGAGCCAGTATTTCACTTCGGCTTTGCTTGGCGGCCCAGATGGTTTGCTGTCTACGGCTGGCGTTTGGCGTTGTTGACGATCGCGCAAGAGTTGTGCGAACCAGCGGTCGCTATCGATTGCCTGCGCTCTTCTTCGCCGGGCGGCACGGTGCAAACGGTGATCGCTGGAAACGACTGTCAGACGGCGTGGAGCCGATTCGGCACGAATCAATTCCTCGATCACTCGGTCGGCGTCGCCATCGCCCCGTGCGAACTGAACTTGAAGTGCCCCATGTTTGTACTGGCTGGCAGCCAAAAACGGAGCAGCGGCTGCGTCGAACACCACAATCGTTTGTGAGGCAATGCCCGGTTCGAGCGATTCGACCAAGCAGTTGAGCAAAGCCTTTCGCGCACGCTCAAGCCCCCCGGGCCCGACTCCGTGGCCCAGAATTCCTGCCGCATGAATCAGGTTGTAGCCGTCGATGATCAGCCGCATGGCGGTGCCTTCTCTCTCCCTTCCCCAATCTTACCGATGTTGCCCTGCGACGGCCACATTCGATGCCGTGGATAAACCGCCCTTCCCTGGGGCGGGCTAGAGTTGTGAGGCCCCGGTTTCGCGCGAACGTTTTGTCTTCGAGGGGGCCGACGAACCAAGAAGCCATTCCTACCGTTCAATCGGTTCTTTCGATGCAACCAACAAAACCTACATCGGCTGATCGTACTCTCGTTCAGTATATGGTCGAAGCAGCACCGGCACTTAGCGGCCTGCTGCTGGCAGCTTGCTGTCTGCCGTTCGATATATCCATCTTGGCTTGGTTCGCGTTGGTCCCGCTAGCAATAACAATCAAATGGCATTCAGTGGGTCACGGGGCGTACGCCTGGGCCTATGCGGGCGGCATGGCGTGCCACCTGCCTTGGATGTACTGGATCACCTCGACCAGCGGTCGGGTCGATCTTTCCACGGGGCTGTGGGCAACGTGCATTGGTGCCTCGATGCTGGGGGGCGCTCATATGGCCACGACGCTGGCCGTGGGGCGACGTTTTGTCGCCGTGACAAAGCTGCCCATGATGTGCGCGTTGCCCATGCTGTGGGTCACGTTCGAGTTTGCCCGATACTACATCGGCGCCGTCATCGACCAAACCGGTTTTCCGTGGTTGCGGCTAGGAGCGACCCAAGCCCAATGGCCAGCGTTCATTCAAATCGCGGATTTGGGAGGCGAATATCTGTTGGGTTTCGTGGTGGCAGCCGTGAACGGATTTTGGGTCGATCTCCTGTTCTGGTCCCGAGAGTTGGAACGTGGTCGAGCCCTGCGAAGAACGCTTGTTGCCACCGCGACTCTGGCGGTAGCTGCCGTGGGAATCGGCATCTACGGTCAGTGGCGATTGGGACAACCGGTGCCGCGGATAGGGCCCGATGTGTGTCTTATGAGCGGAATCGATCTGCCGCCGGTGCTTGACCGTGAACGTATCGTTGGTGGTGAGGTCGATCATACAATCGAATCGCCGTTCCGCACGGTTTCGCACCCATCCATCGGCGACCAACTGCCAGAGTTACTCATTTGGCCGGAGTTGGCGTTCCATCACCGTGTGATTGTGGCAGCCGATCAGCAAGACATGGCGAATCGGACGGCGGCGTTGACGGAATCCGGCAAGCAAGAACTGGGCCTGCTTCACCTGGAAGAGACCGCATCGGCGCTCGGCGTTTCGATGCTGATGGGTTGTCGCCGCGTCGAGCCGGAATCGAACGGGACGGAACAATTCAACTCGTTGGTGTTGGTGAACCCTGAGATGGGCTATTCGGGTGCCTACGACAAACACCGTTTGGTACCGTGGGCGGAGTTCCTGCCGTTCGGCATGGTGTTGGTCGACGTCGAAAAATCGAAGCACTATGCACACGGATGTCGGACAGAGTCGCTGCCACTGCGTGTTCTTGATTCAGACCGCAACTATCAGGTCGGATGTCTCATTTGTTACGATGTTTGTTTTTCCGATCTCGTTCTCCGCTCTGCTCGCAAGGGAGGGGCATCGCCCGATTTCTTCGTGCAATGTGGCGATGAGCCGGTCTATTCGCGCGACCTTCAACGGGCCATGTTTCGCATGACTCGATTGCGGGCGATTGAGAACCGACGGGCCATCGTGCGAAACTCAACCAACGGCGTGTCCGGCATCGTCGACGGTTGCGGACGGCTGATTGCCAACGCACCGCGAAGTATTTCCGGCCCCTATCGAGTTGGACGCGTGCCGATTGACCGACGCAGGAGCCTCTATGCCCTGTGGGGCGATTGGCTGCCGGTGGTGTGCATGTTTGGGGTTGCGGTGGGGCTCATCGGAATTCGCCGACCACGCCGCTAAGGGTGAAGACCAGCAAGCTTGCCGGAACCGCTGTGGCTGAGCACGCGCTTTGTCGAACCGTTGAGCTGGTAGGGGTTCCCGCTAACCGGGCAGACGGGAATCCCGCTGGGGAAATACTCGTTGGTATCCAGCTCGCTGAGCGAAGCAGGAAGCGATCCGGTCATCAGCAGATACCGCTCCACCGCCTCGTTAATCACGGCTTTGTTGGTGAAGCAGGCATTCTCTTTGGCCGTGCGGCTGCTGGCGGTAACCCGCGGGACAATCACCGCGGCGATGATCCCCAGAATGGTGACCACCGCCAGAAGCTCCAAGAGCGAGAATCCGAAATGACGGTGAGAACGTTTCATCGAAGTTTGTCATGGTGCTAGAAAGAATTCGGCGGCATGGTTCGCTTGTGGGCAAACCTACGGTGCCTAAAGACAAAGGTGTGTCAAAAGAATACGTTGCGTCTTGACATCGTTGCCGCAATCCCGCCACGACTCCCTCGAAATAACCAGTATTCGCACGATTGGAAAGGTGCGATATTGCCGGCTGTAGGGAGCGTATCAGTTTGAACCGGGGGCGACGTATTTGACGCCGGGTGCCACTGCTGGCTTGCCCAGCAGTGTATTCAGGGGAAATCGAGGCACTGCTGGACAAGCCAGCAGTGGCACCCGACTTTTTCAACAGGCTGTCAGTTTGAACCGGGGGCGACGTATTTGACGCGACCGCCAACGATGACGCGGTCTGCCCGGCCACGCAAAGTCCAGCCGCGAAAGGGTGAATTGGTACTCTTCGACCGGAACAACTGAGGGTCGACCTGCCACTGCGCGTTGGGGTCGATGATCGTGATGTCGGCCATCTGGCCCACGGCAAGCGTTCCGCGGTCGATCCCCACGATTCGGGCAGGGTTCACCGTCATTTTCGTAATCGCCTCGGGCCAATCGAGATGACCTGGTTCGATCAGTTTCGTAACGACCAATCCCAGTGCGGTCTCTAGGCCTACGATGCCGAAGGGGGCACGGTCCAGCTCTTGCATCTTCTTCTCACGAGCGTGGGGAGCGTGGTCGGTGCAAATCACGTCGATCGTTCCATCGACCAGTCCGGCAATGCAGGCGTCGACGTCGCTTTGGGCTCGTAGTGGCGGGCTCATTTTGTAGTTCGAGTCGAACTGCCGCAGGCATTCATCAGTCAACGTGAAATGATGTGGACAAACTTCGGTGGTCACACGCACGTCGCGAAGCTTGGCGCGGCGAATTGCCTCGACACTTCCGGCTGACGAAACGTGCATGATGTGCAGCCTCCCGCCGGTGGCTTCGGCCAACGCGATGTCGCGGCTGGTCATCACATCTTCAGCCGCCGAGGGCATTCCCGTCAGGCCAAGAACCATGGAGGTCTTGCCCTCGTGCATCACGCCGCCGCGGGTGAGTTCGAGGACCTCCGCGTGATTGAGAATTGGCCGGTCGAACATCAAGCAATATTCAAAAGCACGCCGCATCAGTTCGGCGTCGTAGACGGGCGTTCCGTCATCGGTAAATGCAACTGCCCCGGCAGCCACCAACTGGCCGATCTCGGCTAACTGTTTGCCCTCGCGGTCTTTACTTACACAGGCGGCGATGTAGACGTTGCAATTGTCGGCCCGGGCCGCTTGGTGTTGGATGAATTCGACGGCGCCTTGTGAGTCGATCGGCGGTTCGGTGTTGGGAATGCAAACGATGCTGGTAAAGCCACCCGCTAGGGCCGCCGCCGTGCCGGTCTCGATTGTTTCGTCCTCTTCCCGCCCGGGCTCCCTCAGATGGACGTGCATGTCGATCAGCCCTGGCGAGACGATTTTGCCTTGCGCATCGATGATCGTGTCTTGCCCGTTGGGAGAAACATCGTATGCCGCGATGCGATCATCTTCGATCAGCACGCTGGTCAGGCGATCCAAGTTTTGGCTCGGGTCAATGACCCTGCCCCCTGTGATAAGCATTGTTGTCATGCGCTAGCTCTCGCAGACCTCCGTTGAATTCAGGACACGCTGGATACGAGCCACAGGGCTGCCATGCGGACGGCCAGACCATTACGAACTTGTTCTAATATGACCGAGTGCCGGCCATCGGCCACATCGGGGGTCACCTCGACGCCACGATTGATCGGCCCCGGCGCCATGATCAAAATGTCGTCCTTGGCACGTTCTAGGCGATTGGCGTTCATGGCGTACAACAGGGCATATTCGCGAACCGAGGGGAATGGTCGTGTGACTTGTCGTTCAAATTGGATTCTCAGCAGGTTCAGCACATCGCACCGCGGCAAAATGGCGTCCAAGTCGTGCGATACTTCCACGCCGTCGATCGATTCCCAATGCTTGGAAACCAGTGTCGAAGG
>CAZNXE010000344.1:0-5959 GCA_964576465.1 uncultured Planctomycetaceae bacterium | reverse complement strand
CCACGTTGCACTTCCTGGTCGAGTTGATTGAGATCGAGTAACACGATCATTCGCCCGATCTCAGGCCGTTAAGCGTCTCAAACGAGCTGGCAATCGTTGGGCATCGCTGTTGCCGTGAGTTCACTTCGCAAGCATACCGTCGGAAGCCAGTGCTCGGCGACCGGGCTTGTCTGGTGATCGGTAGGCGATCTTTGCTAGTGAGGGTGTTTCTTGCCGGGTGTGGTCTTTGAATCGCGAGGTCATCGCTGCGTCGAGAATGCCGGTGGTGAGGAGTGTTCGCTCCGGCGGGTAGGGCTCTTCGCCTGTGAGGAACATCGACTCGATGTTGTGTACGAGGTAGGAGAAGTGTCCGAAGCTGGGCTCTTGCAGCCAGAATTGTGTAGCCAGGGGCTCCGAATCGGATTTCCGCTGTGCGGCGAACGAAAAGGCCGACGCATAACCGCTCAGGATGAGTACCGTCGAGCGGAACCCATCGCGGTGTTCGATGAGAAATGCGATCGGTTGTTTGCAGCGTTCCTCTGGCAGTCCTTCAGGTGCATTTTCGCAACATGCCAGGGCAGCATCGAGAAGTTTGCGAGACCATCGTCCCGCACGGGCTGCCCGCCATACGTCTTCACCCTCAAGGCACGTAACGGCTCCAACGCCTGACTCTCCGCCGCGTCGACGCTCGATCATGCACTGCAATGTTTCGAGCGCGTGGAATCCGTACGCCTCGATCCCGCCGTACCCCACGGCAACCGCTTCGGTGAGTTCGTCATCGAGTGGAAGTTCCAGTTCGGGACGTCGCCATGTGGTGGGAAGTGACGAGCCAGCCATGAGCGGGAAGTGCATCGCCCGCGCCTGATAGTACATCCATTTGGCATCGTCCCACGCAAAGCCGAGATGTTTGTCGTTGAAGACAGGCACACTTTGCCCGGCTTTTTCAAAGGTGCGCACCGCAGCCTCAAAGAACCGTCGGCGGGGATACATGTGTTGCCCCTTCTCGTTGTGCGGATAATCTCCGTGCTCGCCAACAATCAGCACGCCGTCGACATCGAGTTGCTTTCCATCGCCGCTCAGCGCCTTCTCGATGGTCGGCTCGATGCGAATTCCATACTTGGCGGCGATCCCTCGACTCAAGTCGCCCGAGGGAAACTGGTCGACATACATCGACACCACTTGGCACCGTGGCCAAAACGGTTGCACGCCGAGCGTATACCCCTTAACGAATCTGCCGACGATCACATCGGCATGCGAGTAGCCCTGGTACTCGGTCATGATCGCCGCCACACGCGGCCTGTTATTCGCCGCGAAGACTGGAGTTGTTGCGGCAAGCCCCATCGTCGCCGCAACACCTACCGATGCCCGACGCAACCACTGACGACGGTCGAGGAGTATCGCTGTTTTTTGCTCGATCACGATCCGCTCTCCTTGTGACCACAATGCTTGTAATTGGCGTCCGCTATCTTCGTTGTCTCTAACTTGATTCCTCTACGGTCGTGTCCTCAAAGGGAAACATGGGCCGCCGCCGGTGTTGATAGTCTAGCTGTCTCATGTTCGCGCATGTAATGCCCGGCGTGTCGACGCGGATAAACCGCTCGCAAACTCCTTGGTAAGCGGCGATCGGGGCATTGACGCCCTTGGCGACGATCACGCGAAAGCTCGCTGGATCGAGCTGACAGGAGGTCAACTGCCCCAGGCTGAACGGAGGGACACGCTTGGACATCAGCAGCAGTGTCGGACCGTTGTCGGTGCGCACCACGGCGGTCGGTCCCATGTCGTAAGCATTGCGACCGCCATGCACGGGCGCCGATTCCTCGAAACGTCCCCCGCCCAACCGCTCAACAGAAACCGAAGCCACCAGCGGCGGCCCCTGCTGCAATGCTTCATGTCCTCCCATGGTGAGTTCACCCTTTCGACCAATGCCCAGCGACGTTGCTTCTTCAACCGCGCGAGGATCCCACAGGCACACGAGCGAGGGGGCCAGTTGCTTCTCCATCAATTTCCGCGCCAGCAACGTTCCGTCGCCCGCGGCACCGCCACCAACGTTGTCTCCAACATCGAGCAGACAGACACGATCCTCTCGCGAGTTCACTGCGTCCAGCGCTTCCTCGACACTCGGCAAACCACAGCCAAAGTCGTGTCGGTGAGACAATAAGTGATTCGCCAGTAGATCAGCGTACTGCTGCGCCCGATCGAGTTGTCCATCAGTTACGACGACAAAGCTGGTGCCCATCTCCTTGACGTCGGCATATGGGAAGCCCAGTGCGATGCTGTTGGAAAGTACGCCCGGCGTTTGCAGCAACTTGTCGGCCAGTTTGTACATCTCAAGGCATGGCGATTCGGAGGTTGCCTGTCGATCGATACTGATCGCCAGGGGCGGCTGCGCGAATGCCTGCGTGAGGTTCACTTCCGACTGAACCGCTTGGATTAACAATCGTGCCGCGATGCGTCCGGTTCGATGTTGATCGATGTGCGGATTCGTGCGGTAGGCCACCAGGGCGTTCGTCGCATCGACCATCTGCTGGGAAATATTCGCATGTGGATCAAGTGTGCCGACAATCGGAAGTCGATCGCCAACTTCCTCGCGAATCCGTTGGAGCCAATAGCCGTCGAAATCTCGGGCGTCCTCACTTACCGCCGCCCCGTGAGGCGCGACAAGCAGCCCGTCGATGGCACCTGCACCGCGCAGCCTGCTGATGGCCAGGTCAACCAGCTCGCTTGCCGTCTCATCAGAAAGTGGTCCTCCGGGAGTCGCCATCGCCAGCAACAGCGGTACGAACTCGAATCCGTCGATTGCGAGCTGTTTCCAGAACCCACCGGTTTCATGCTGACACGCGCGACAGTATTCGATCATGTCGTCGCCGATGAGGAGCGCATCGCGACGAAATTCGGCCATCGTCGTACCGCTTTGCACAAACGTATTCGACTCGTGCTGAATCGCGAGAATCCCAATCCGCATTGTTTCCACCGCTTGTACTTCCTTGGAAGGCTGCTTGAGATCATTTTAGGTAGAGTTTGCTTGAGGCGACAGCGCATGTAAACTCCTGCTGGCGTTGTGGGCAGCGGGAATCGTCCATGCTCGCTCGCCGACTGTCGCGTCACGCCATGGGAAACCGTGCGCACGCGTCGAACTGCTAACCACCAACCCCTTTGCACACTGCGACGGCCGAATCATGTCAGATGAACTAGAGATCACGCTGCCGATGATCCGCGAGCGGCTGACTGCCGCGCTCCTCAGCGACGCCTTGGATCGATTGGGCTATCGCCGGCAGTCGCCGAACTTGTCTCTACGACCATGGACGGGGATCGACAAACTGGTCGGTCGCGCGAAGACAACGCTGTGGGTCGACATGGCCCATGAGGATCCGCGGCCCTATGAACTGGAACTTCAGGCGGTCGATTCGTGTAAGCCAGACGACGTGATCGTCTGCGCAGCCGGCAGTTCGATGCGGTCGGCGGCCTGGGGCGAGTTGCTGTCGACCGCCGCACAAAACAGAGGGTGTGCCGGGGTTGTCGTCGATGGTGCCGTGCGAGATGTGGCACCGATGAGCGAACTCGCCTTTCCCTGCTTCGCCCTGGGAACCAGTGTCTACGACAGCTTGAACCGCCAGCGGGTTGTCGATTTCGATGTTGATGTTGAGTTGGGAGGAGTCACGTGTCGCCCTGGCGATTTGGTCATCGCCGATCTCGACGGAACGGTGATCGTGCCGAGGGATGTCGAAGCTGCCGCGGTGCAACTCGCCTGGGAAAAGGCGAACACCGAGAATCAAATGCTCATCGACCTGCGCGGCGGACTCACCGCTGAAGAGGCCTTTCGCAAGCATGGGACACTGTAGAAAACGTCGCACCCAGCAACGTTCAGCCGGCCCTCCTTCTTAAAAGGGATGCTGCCCTTTAGAATGCGTGGAGCTTTGCAAGAAAACGCGTCGTTTCTTGGCCCCTTGTAATCGTCGCCCGCGACTTTCGTGGGAAAACAGTTGGATTGATCTTCATGTCTACTTACACCAAACAGCACGAATTCCTCGTAGGGATCGACTCCGACGGTTGCGCATTCGACACGATGGAGTTGAAGCACAAAGAGTGCTTCATCCCAAACATCATCAATGAATACGAATTGCAGGGCGTCAGTAAATACACTCGCGAGGCTGCGGAATTCGTGAATCTGTACTCGAAGAGCCGCGGGATCAATCGCTTTCCGGCGCTGATCGAAACGCTCGAGTGGTTGCAGCGACGACCTGAAGTTGCCGACCGCGGCGTCAAGATCGACGTCCCACCAGGGTTGGTCGCCTGGATCGGCAGGGAAAGCAAACTTGGCAATCCCGCCTTAGCACAAGCCGTCGAAGAGACCGGCGACGATGACCTAAAGCAGGCGCTCAAGTGGTCGGAAGCGGTGAATGCAACGGTCGCGCGATTCGTGCGCGGCGTGCCGCCGTTCCCCTATGTGCGGAAGTGTCTTGAAAAATTGAAACCGAACGCCGACTTGCTGGTGATTTCAGCCACCCCGAACGAAGCCCTGCGGCGAGAATGGGAAGAACATGATTTGGCGCCACTTGTGGCCGATATTTGCGGGCAGGAGAGTGGCAGTAAGAGCGAGACGCTTCGTGCGGCAAGCCAATACGCAGCGGCACACACCTTGATGATTGGCGATGCTCCCGGCGACCACAAGGCTGCCGTCGCGAACGACGCCCTGTTCTTTCCCATCAACCCTGGCAATGAAGAGAGAAGTTGGCGGCGTCTGTTCGACGAAGGGATCGATCGATTCCTCTCAGGCACGTTTGCCGGCTCCTACGAACAAGAACTGTTAGCCGAATTCCATCAATACCTGCCCGACGATCCACCGTGGAACGTGGTTGGCGGCAACTGAGCTGGGTTACCGGTTAGCAGTTTGTTGGGATGAGCGTCTCACGCTTAGCACATTTTCCGTATTATCAGAGGTTCAATCGTTCATGGCAGGGCAATGTGATATCGGCATGGTCGGCTTGGGCGTAATGGGCGGAAACCTTGTGTTGAATTTCGAGAGCCATGGGTATCGCGTGGCTGGCTATGACCGCGAAACCAGCGTGGTCGACGCCTTTGTCGAAGGGCGTGCCAAGAACAAGAACATCGTCGGCTGTCCTTCGCTAGAGGAACTCATCGGGCAACTTGCCAAGCCCCGCAAAGTGATGATCATGGTCAAGGCGGGAGCCCCCATCGACGCGGTCATCGAGCAGTTGATTCCCCTGTTGGACGACGGTGACTTGATCATTGATGGTGGCAATTCTTATTACGCCGATACCGTGCGTCGCAACGCACTGGTCGAGTCCAAGGGCCTGCGGTTCATCGGCACCGGGGTCTCCGGTGGTGAAGAAGGGGCATTGCTAGGCCCCAGCATCATGCCGGGCGGAAGCGAAGAGGCATGGCCGTTGGTCAAACCGATCTTTCAAGCCATCGCCGCGAAGGTTGGCCCTCAGAATGATATTCCCTGCTGCGAATGGATCGGAGCGAACGGGGCAGGTCACTATGTGAAGATGGTCCACAACGGTATCGAATACGGCGACATGCAACTCATCTGCGAGTCGTACTTCCTGCTCAAGCATGCCGTGGGGCTGACCAATGCCGAACTTTACGAGGTCTTCGACCAGTGGAATCGCGGTGAATTGAACAGCTATCTAATCGAGATCACACGCGACATCTTCAGCGTGCAAGACACGGAAACCGGGCGCGACTTGGTTGACTGCATTTTGGATGTGGCCGGCGCGAAGGGGACCGGGAAATGGATGAGCCAGTTGGCGCTCGATCTTGGCACGCCCACCACACTCATCACCGAGGCAGTCTACGCCCGAGGGCTCTCGGCACTGAAAGATGCCCGCGTGCGAGCGAGCAAGATTCTCCACGGTCCCAACGGTCACTTCGAAGGTGATCGCGAGGCGTTCATCGAAGACGTTCGGCAGGCTCTGTACGCATCGAAAATCTGCAGTTATGCCCAAGGCTTCGTGCA
>CAZNXE010000343.1:0-5987 GCA_964576465.1 uncultured Planctomycetaceae bacterium | reverse complement strand
GTTTTGCGAGCCATTTGCGCGGTCCTCGGAAAGCGCGCCGGCTTTCAGATTTTCCACCGGGTAGGGAGAGAATGTGGAAGGATCACCTGGCGATATCGCGAGATACGGCGACCAGTTTTCCTGTGGGGTGCGGGGCGTACCGGCTCGTACGCGCTCTACGACATTCTCTCGTTGCATCCGAAGTTTGTCTGCACACGCCAATACGACCGGAAGAATAAGGGGCTCTACGGAACCGAGCACCACGGTGGTGGAGAATACGACTACTTGATCGGCAATCCTTTTCCGCCAATCGAAGGCGCGCGGCGGCACGTCTTAAGCCACTTCCCAGAGATCCAAGACGCGGGGATCTGGAATGCCGAGCAGCTACCGGTGATCGAACAATCGTATCGCATGCTTGCCGCATCATCGTTAAGAAGTCGACGGCTGCTGGAGAAAGCTCCGCACTACACGTTCCTCATCAGTCTGTTAAACGAGTTGTTTCCCGACGCCCAGCACATTCATTGCATGCGTCATCCTGAGGCGGTTGCCCGATCGTACATTCGGGTAATGAAGGAACCCGGCCAGGTAGACAAGGACGGGTTCTGGGGTACGCGACCATCTGGTTGGGAGGACGTGGTCGATCTGAATGTCGAAAGCCGCGCCACATGGATCGCGGTTCGTACAATGCAACATGCTTTGCAAAACGAGCAAGAACTCGGCGACCGCTGCATGCAAGTGCGGTATGAAGACATCACACAAGACCCACGACAGGTATGCGGGGGTGTGTTCGACTTTCTGGACACCCCGGGCGAGAACATCCGGGACATGTTGCCGACAAAGTTCTCCAATTACAATAAGCCGCTTACCGATCGTGATTCCATCGAGCCCGGCGTGTTGAAAGAACTCACCGAATTGGTTTCCACCACGGGCTACCCTGAGTTGAAGTAGCGAACCGCATGACGGCAAGGGTCTTGGCAAAGAAGTAGGTCGCGTCGATGTGGAAAAAAATTCGTGGGCTTCTGTCCGATGCCGCGATCTATGGCAGCGCGGGGATTGTCGGTCAGTTGGCCGGTTTTTTTCTGCTGCCTGTCTACACCCTGTTCCTCGATCCAAGTGACTATGGCATCATCGCGATGCTAATGATCTTCACCACGGTCTACGTGCCGATTGCCAATCTTGGCATGACGAACGCCATCTTCCGCCGCTTTAATGATTCCAAGAAAGACGAAGATCGGGCGGTTGTTCTGTTCTCGGGATCCGTCACCGTTTTGGTCTCGACGTTCCTAATCGGGTCGCTCTGCTTTTTGCTAGCGCCACAGCTCACTTGGGCACTGCTTGGCAAGGATGGCAACATCCTGTTCGTGCGTCTCTGCATCGTGACCGCCATGATGGAGAGCCTGGCTGCCGTTCCGACGGTCATCCTCCGCGCTGACCGCCGAGTACAGACAATCGCCGTGGCAAGCATTGCCCGATTACTACTGACGATCGGAGTAACCATCGTTTTGGTTGTCTATGCGAAGGTCGGCGTACTGGGCGTCGTGGTGGGAAACCTGTGTGGGTCCGCGTTCGCACTCATCATCTTGGGCTACCTCGCGAGACATGGCTTCCGCCCTGCTTTTGCAAAAGACGTCTGGTGGTGGATGTTCAAGTATGGGGTACCTTTCGTCCCACATCACGTGCAAATGGTTGGCTTGGTGATGGTAGGGCAGTTCATGGTGCGGCAAATGGACGGGCTCGCTGCCGCGGGGATGTTCAACATCGCGCTGAAGTTCGCCCTGCCCGTGGCGTTCGTCGTCAACTCGATCCAAAAAGCCTGGGTTCCGTTCAAATTCCAGGTTCATGCCGAGGAAGAGGACTCCAAGAAACTCTTTCGCATCACCATCACCTACTACTTTGTGACCATTACGTACTTATGGGTTGGTGTCTCCTACTGGGGACCCGAGTTGCTCCGCTTGATGACGGCTCCGGAGTTCCATCCGGCGGCCTACTTTGTTGCGGCGGCAGCGCTGGTTTCAGCAACCCGAGGGTTCCGCTTTATGATCACCACTGGAATGGAATTCAAAGACAGTATGGTATCGCTCCCCGTGATCTCGTTTGTGGGGCTTGTCGTGGTTGTCATCGCATCTTACTTACTGATCCCGATCATCGGGCCCAACGGCGCGGCACTCGGCACTTCGCTGGGGTGGATCCTCATCGGCTTCCTAGGTTTTTTCGTCGCCCGAAAGACGTACAACGTAGGCTACGACTGGCCCATGCTGATCGCTACCGCGATCGTGGCGACCTTGTTTGTCGCTGTTGCGCAGTGGAGTCAGCACCAGCTTGTCTTGTGGCAACGGTTGTTGCTGGCAGTCGTTGCAAGTCTCGCCTATCCGGGTGGCGCGCTTGCCCTGCTGCTACGCTCTAAAGAAGAACGGGCGCGTGTGCTCCCGTACATTGAAAAAGCGAAATCGTTCTTCAGACGTCGCTAAGCGACGGTTCATTAAGAAGGCCCGCTCACAACTTCGGCAATTCGCTCGCGGGTCACGGGATCGATGATACCGTGTTCGCAGATGATCGCGCGAATGAGTTCGGCGGGCGTGACATCGAACGCGGGATTGTAGACATCGATGCCTTCGGGCGCCGTTGACGATCCAAAGCCGTGCGTAACTTCCCTCGGATCTCGCTGTTCGATAGGAATTTCGTCTCCGGTGGCCAACGAAAGATCGAACGTGCTGGTGGGCGCGGCGACATAGAACGGAATATCGTGAGCACGCGCCAGCAGGGCCACACCGTAGGTGCCGATTTTGTTGGCTGCGTCTCCATTGGCCGCAATGCGGTCGGCGCCGGTGACAACTGCTTGCACGCGGCCTTCGCGCATGACTTGGGCCGCCATGTTGTCGCAAATCAAGGTGGCCGGAATTTCTCGCTGAGTCAATTCCCAAGCGGTCAACCTCGCGCCTTGAAGTAGTGGTCGGGTTTCGTCCACATAGACGTGTAGTTGCTTACCGTCCTCGTGGGCCGAAAAAAACAGGGCCAGCGCCGTTCCGTAATCGGCCGTCGCCAACCCGCCGGCGTTGCAATGCGTGAGCACGCCCTGGCCGTCGGTGAGCAGTGCCGCACCGTGACGGCCAATCGCCCGGCACATCTGCCGGTCTTCTTCGAGGATGGCCTGAGCCTCGTTTAGGAGGGCTCGCGCGATCTTATCGGGTGACGACGATCCGCGAAGGGACTCGGCTTTCTTCCGCATGCGATCGAGCGCCCAAAACAGATTGACCGCTGTCGGTCGGCTGCTGGCCAAATAGTCACATGCCTCGTTGAGTCGGGCGAAGAAACGATCTTCGTCGGCGCCCGCGACGTTCTGCATCGCCACGCACACTCCGTAGGCGGCCGCGATACCAATGGCAGGGGCACCGCGAACCCGGAGCGACTTAATGGCTTCCCACACGGTCTCAACGTCGCGACATTCGATTTCCTTAAATTCCCCAGGGAGCAGCGTCTGGTCGATCATGACCAAATGCCCGTCGACATCGCCGACCCAATGCAGCGTGGCTGGTGGAGATTTTGCAGCAAGATTCATCGGCAATCATTCCAATTGATGCGGCCCGACGAAGAACGTCGCTGAAAGCAGTGTGGGCCAAGTCCGTGGGAACTAATTTTCAGACAATAGACGCAGCGCCGTGTCGCGGACGATCAGGGCAGTCGCCGGGCCGACCGACATGGTTTCCTCATACTCGTCATCGCGAAAGTCGTCCGGCGGGATCATGTACCCCAACTGATCGTGCGCCAGACCGATTAACATGCGGGGAAAACCGGTCATCTTTTCGAGGATCTCAAAGCTCACCTCCGGCAACAACTCACCCGGCAAGGTGACCAACTGAGCCTCGCCCAGTTGGATGTATGACATGTCGGTTACCACGCGACCCCGATTCAGGCTGCGAAGCCCGGATTCAAACAGCGGCTTGAATCGCGGATTGGTCAACGGAATTTCGACGGGACGTGTTTCGACGCTGAAATGAAACTCCGCCGGCGGCTGCGCGTCGACGGACAGTTCCGCCACGATCTTCGCCAATTGCAGGCCCATCGCTTTCGCCGATTCATGGGTTCGGGCTCGATTGTCACCACTAACCATGCCCCCTACGGCACCGTTGAGGAAGATGGGTTGCCCAAAGCCCAATTGCTTGAGTTGCTCGCACATATAGCCGGGGAAGTCGGCACTGATCTCGCGTGCCCCTTTTTCCAACGATTCGACGTGGCAAGCAAAGTGAACGAATGTCGCGATGGTTTGCCCGTCGTTGCCGATCGCTTGAAGCAGTGAGACCGTGGGATCCAACACGCCGGGGTTGCGCGCATTGCGGAAGAGGCCAATCACGCGAATGCCGTCCATCGGCAGTTCTTTGCTGGCCGAGCGGAACTCTTTCACCGGCTGCAGGTGATCGCTTGCCTGACGGATGCCATCGATGATCTGCTGTTGAATGTGCCCAACATATTCGGCGGGATAATGTCCGTAGACACCGATCGTGTCACCAGCCGCATGGTTGTGCGACATGGCGACGACGGTTTCAGCGATTCCCATTTTTTGGGCGGCCCGACGGATGACGCTCAAATCGCGAAATCCCATTCCGAACAAGTCGGCACCGACCAACGCGATCGACAAATCGCCACGCTTAAGTACCGCGATACGCGCTTTGAGATCGTCGTGGACAGTGAAGGCATGCCCCAACCAATCAGAGCCGGTCGGAGAGAACACAACTTCCGAGACGCCAAGCTGAAGACCATCGAGCGGTGCGATGGTTTCTGGTCGCGGCTGCGGGCCTTGTCGCAAATGGCTCAAATCGACAACTGCCCGGGCACCGCGATGCACCCTTCGATTGCCGTGCGGAAAGTACGCAATGCCGATCGTCTTGCCTTCGGGCGAGAGCGCGAAGCGGACGCCTTGTTCGCTATAGTCCAGCAACGTCCAGGTCGCCATGCGTAAGGTGTATTCCGGATCTCCAAGCTTTGAGCGGATCTCGGCGTCAGTGGCATGCCCCTGGGGAATGGCGGCAGCTTCGATGTTCGCCAGCCGGTCTTCGGGTTTTGAACCGGTGACATGAATCGAGTCGATCAGACCGTCACGGCCTTCGCTCGGATAGTACAGTTTGTACGAGTACCACTTCGCTTCATCGCCCGGTTCGCCCAACACTTCGCGCACCTTTGCGTGCGTGTGCAGGCCAGGAATCAAACCGTGATACATCAGCGGTGGAGGATCGGCATCCGGATCAACACGTCCATCGACCGCTTGCGCGGAAGCGAGCGACGCCCCACAGGCAATGACCGCCACGATGATTCCTGCCACGTAGGCCAGCGTTCCAGCGAAACGCATCGAATTCGTCTTCCACATCGCTTTGAACCACCGCAATACGTTGTGAACAGCAAGAGAGACGTAAGATCGAATTCACCATCTTAGCACGTCAGAATCGGCAATACGAACTGCCGCAGAGACCCGTGTCTGGCCAGAATTTCTGACGGGTCTCGTCTTGAGCGTCGTTCAGCCGGATCGCCCCTTTGATTCCGTTCGTTCTCAGCAGCCAGCGTGACATGGCGGACGATCAAAATCCCGATGAAGACCGTGATTGTTCTCGCATTGCATGGTGGTATCGTTATTGTCCCCTCACAGGCCGCTACGAACCTGCCATTGCTTCCTCCGAATCTCCCAGATGATTTTCAAATGGCTTTCGGCGGAAATTCGTGTGCAGCGATTCCCAATCGATGACCAAAGTTCCGCCGGTGTCTTCGTGTTGTTTGGCCCAGCCCATGAGCAGGTCGAGACAGGCGTGGTCAATGTGATTGAGATGCTCAAAATCGACGTGCAGTTCGACGTCGTGCGGCACGCGATCTAGTTCGGACGCAAGTAGTGGCAGGCGAATAAACGTAGCCGCTCCTTCAAGTTTCAAGACGGCGACTTCGCTCTCTTGATCCACATCGAGCTGAATATTCAGGTGTGAAAATGCGTGCAGAAGTTTCACCGCCGACAATCCAATACCGGTAAG
>CAZNXE010000342.1:0-5997 GCA_964576465.1 uncultured Planctomycetaceae bacterium | reverse complement strand
CAAGGGTTGTCGAGTGTTTGGTTCATGCCCAGGGAGATCTCTTGCTGCTCCTTGTTGATGCCAAGGACGTTGACTTCAACTTCGTCGTCGATGTGTACCAATTCGCTAGGATGGCTGATGCGCTTGGTCCACGACATCTCGCTAATGTGTACAAGCCCTTCGATCCCTTCTTCGAGCTTGACGAAGGCACCGTAGGTCATCACGTTGACGACCGTGCCTTTCACGCGGCTGCCAACTGGATATTTCTCTTCGACCTGTTCCCATGGGCTGGGCGTCTTCTGCTTGAGACCCAGGGCGATTTTCTCTTTATCCAAGTCGATGTTCAGAATTTGCACTTCGATCTCTTGATCGATCGAGACCATTTCCGAGGGATGACCGATGCGGCCCCAACTCATGTCGGTGATGTGCAGCAAACCGTCGATGCCGCCCAGGTCGACAAAGGCACCAAAGTCGGCGATGTTCTTGACGACACCCTTGCGGAGCTGCCCGATTTCGAGCGTCTTGAGCAGTTGCGATTTCTTCTCGGCCCGTTCGGCTTCGATCAACGAACGACGGCTGACGACGATATTGCGCCGTGATTCGTCGATCTTCAAGACGAGACACTGAATCGTGCGACCGATGTAGTCGCCGATGTCGTGTGGCCGACGAATATCGACTTGGCTGGCCGGCAGGAAGACGTTCACGCCAATGTCGACCAACAGACCGCCCTTGATCTTGCGAGTCACGTTGCCGGTCACGATGTCGTTCTCGTGTACGGTCTCCATGACCTTCAACCAGGCTTCGATCTTCTCAGCCTTCCGCTTGCTGAGTGCGATCATCCCGGCGGCGTCCGATGCCCGGGCGAACGGGTCCTCGACGTCTTCGACCAAGACTTTGAATACATCACCCGGTTCCGGCTTTTCTTCTTCATCATCCCATTCGTTTAGCGGGATGAGCCCTTCGCTCTTGTAGCCAACGTCGACCAGGACATGGTCGCCTTCGATTCGCAAGACTTTGCCTTCGACGATTTGATTGACATCGACCTCTTCACTACCCCAATCGATGTCGTTGGGATCAGCACCTTCCATGGCCTCGGCCAAGACGATGCTCCACTCATCTTCACTAACGTCAAAATTGCGAATCAGATTCCGATTGACCATTGTTTTTAGTAAGCCGTAACCGGTCGGCCGCAACCTCAAGATATTGACGAGGTTTCCGACACGAACCCTTAAAAAGAACCAACCTCTTCGAGGCGCAGCCGGTGCCGTGACACCACGGACCTCATTGGAAAGCTGTGCGACGAACCCAAGACTATATCACAGCCCAAGGAACCCAACAATTGGGGTTTGCGCAATCTGCCGGCCTCGCGCAATCCCCCAGATTCACACCAGGGGCCGCATGGTCAAGAAGACCGACTGCTTGACAGCCGGGATCCGCTCACCGGGCGGAAAATCGCTGTCGGATGATGTCCGCCAGGACTCTGGGGCACACCGGTCAGAATGTCGAGCGGGCGGCGAATTCGAGCGGCCAGATTTGGAGATAGGATTCTAGCGTTTCGTCTGGGGGCGGTTCGCCGTTGCGTTCAGACGAGCCTCGGCGGCGTTGAGGTGTTGCCGCAGCTTTTGTGGCGGCAGGTAGCCCTTCATGCGGTCGAGCACTTTCGACTGGGGCGAAATGACCAACGTGGTCGGATAGCCCTTGATCTTGAAATCCTTGGCGAACCGAGTGCCTTGCTTGGGTTTGATCATCAGCGCCACGAACGATTCGTTGATCTCCGCGGCCAATTGGGGGTTGGCGTACGTCGTGGCTTTCATCTTGTCGCAATAGGTACACCCATCGCGAACAACGAACATCAGCAGCGGACGCCCCTCGGCAAGGGCCTGGCCCCAAGCCTTGTTCAGGTCGGTGTGCCATTTGATTTCCTCAGCACTAGCCGAGACCGCAACTCCAACGACGAAACAGACCCCTGCTAAGACCAAGCAACGACGCATGGAACATCTCCCCGTTTTTCCGCTGAAATCAGTTTATTGGTGAAACACGTCGCACCTGTTCTGAGTGTTATCGGCCATCGCTTTCGATTCCTTAGTAACCAGCCTCACAAACCGGGATGGTCTAGCCCAAGGCAGGGTGCGATATTACAGGACATGCAGCCTGTACCGGTTGTCGGCGAAGGTGGGAATCTGCTGGTTCGCAATGTTGGCCCTGAACTGTCAGACTGGCAGCTCACGGGCGAGCATCGACTCTGGCCGGGATTCTTCATGTCGGGAGGGTCTTTTCTGCGAGGTTAGTCGAACACCCTGGGTACTTTGGAGAGGTGTACTTTTGTCACCAAAAAGCTGGATCGTCTGTGGGGCGATCATGGGAGCGTTGGGGGTCGCGATTGGTGCGTTCGGTGCCCATGGATTGCGGTCGCATTTTGAGGATGCGGCCGGCGATGTTGATGTGGTGGGGATGTTGAGCACGTTTGAGACGGGCGTGCGCTATCAGATGTATCACGCTCCCGTGCTGGTCTTGATTGGATTGCTGTTGGCCCGACGTCCCAGCCGAATGTTGCAAGTTGCCGGCGGTTGCGTGTTGGCCGGCGTGGTCATTTTTTCCGGCTTGCTCTATATCTTGGTACTCAGTGGCGTGAAGGTTCTCGGCGCGATCGTCCCCATCGGCGGCGTGTTGCTCATCACCGGCTGGACATTGCTGGCCATCGCGGCATGGCGCGAGACGTCCGCATCGAGTGATTGAACCCGTCGCTGCACCCGAGCTACAGGACGCCCTGTTCAAAAAACACAGCCCGAGGCGCGTGTTGCGCCCCGGGCTGCTGGGTGGCATTCGTGCTACGCCGAGACCATGGCCTCGAGCTCCTTTGCCAGTCGCTTTCGGGCGACGTGCAGGCGGCGCTTGATCGTACCGACCGGCGAGTCGAAGGCGTCGCTCATCTGGATGATTGATTGGCCCTTGATGTAGAACGCCAACAGCGTATCGCGATCAAGCTCGCGGAGCCGACCCAAGCCTGCGTGGACCTGGGTTCGCCGCTCGGCCTGAATCGCCAGATTCAGCGGCGTCTCGCCATCGACGCACGTGGCTTCGAGCACCTCGGGGTCGGCGGTGATTGCCTGTCGCGAGCGCGTAACGCGGTTGATGGCCATTCGCTGGGTGATCGACCGCAGCCAACCTCCGAACCGCAACGGGTCGCGAAGCTGATCGATCTTCCTTAACGCCTGAACAAACACTTCCTGTGCAAGCTCTTGTGCCTCGGCATCGTTGCCAAGTCGACGTAGCGCCGTGGCGTACACCGATCGTTCGTAGCGTTGGACCAACTGACCGAATGCGAAGCGGTCGCCTTGTTGCGCGGCCTCGACCTGTGAGCAAAGTTCTTGCTGCTCTTCGGTAAGCTCGGTTTCTAGTTCCAGTACCACCATGGTTTTCTCTCCACAAGGTGGCCGCATCACACGATGTCGGCCAAGGGTTCGCTACGAAGAACCGGCATACGTTGAAGTCGTGAACACACGGACTTCAGGCCGGACCTGACAGACGACGCTCAACGTCGGGATCGAGTTAGCCGGCGGTTGCCGGTGGGGTCGATCTCGCCGCTAACCCGTTCGGGTTCGCGTCGTACGAGGCATTGGCCGCCACGCCGGACACAATGCCGGTTTGGCAAACTGCCATTGCCCTGGTAGCTGCAGGCGAGGTCCGTCGGCATGCGCGATTTCACGCATTGCCATTCCGGTCGTCATCGCCTGGCCGCGCACATACGTGATGAGATGCGCAAGAATTCCAGCATGCGAATCCACCTTACGGCTCACGACGACGCGTACTTTGCGATTAACAAAGTTGACGGAATTCGTGATCGTTTGGAGTGACTTACGCATTGCTGTCCTCTTGCGCCAAAGGCGCGGCTGGAGAGAAACACAAAAACTTCAAATTCACCGGAGGCCGTACACCAAAGACCCCCAGCTGGGAGCCATTGATCCATCGACCGCCGGAACCTCATTTAGCGTGACACGGCCTGCTCGCAAGGTCAAGCTTTATCGAGCCTGCCGTGAAAACACCGTGAGAGCTGACAGCATGCCTCGCGGCAACCGTCGCCCCTATAGACGCACCATCGGCAGAAAGGTTCGCGGGAACACGATGATTTTCGGGAACCCACCGTGAAACTCCCCGTTTTTGGGGGGGGCGTGACCTTGCCACCGTAGGTCCCGTGCCTGTGCGTGATATTGGCTTCGGCATCTTCGGAAACGCCGGGTGCGAACATTGACGGTCCGGCGATTCCAACGGCATGGTACGACTTCGCAGATAGCGTTGTGACGGATCGACAGTAAGAAACAGCGTTTTATCCTCGGCACGCGAGTCGTAAATCACGCCCTTGATGCCGTGGCGACGGCTACGCCAAAGGCGTTCTACAACAAAGCCCAAGGTCGCGAAGCGCACCCTGGGTTACGATTGCCTCAACTATCACGTCAACCTCGAAGAGGTTCTACCGTTTCTTGTCACGAACTGTAACACTGTTGAACGATGGCATGGCCACCAACCAGCCATTGAGGAGTGACGTGAAATGAAGACATTCGATTTCACGGTTGTTCTTGCCGGCACGGACGATCTGAGCGAGCGCGACGCGGAAAAATTGTTTGAAACCGGGTGTGACGATGGGACACCGGGTGTCACAAACCACGTTGCAACAATTTTTTTCGGTTCATCCGACTAAAGCGTATTTTGTTTCGTGGATTCCGAGGATTTTGAGTTTGAGGAATTCGGGGTCGCGGAAGCCGTAGGCTTGGCGTTTCATCGTTTTGATCTTGTTGTTGGTTCCTTCCAAAGGTCCTGTGGAAATCGGATAGTCGTAGTAAGCGAGGATGCCGGAGGCGTGGAAGCGAAGCGTCCTGGCGAATTGTTGGAGCATGCGAATGCCGGTCGATTCCGCGTAGAGAATCCAATCCATGAGGAGCGATTGGGCCGCTTCCTCATCTTCTTGTTCCCAGACTTCGTTGAGTTCTTCCTTGAGGTAGTAGGCGATGGCCAAAGGTTGGTTCAATCGCAGGGCTTCTTCGAGTCGCTCGGGCTCACGGCGAGATTCATCCAAGTGCTCCGCCCGCTTCAACAGCAACCAACGGGTTCCCTTCAGTGCGTCTTTGTGCATGCTGTCGGTCAGTTCGCGATACAAGGCCCTTCGCAGTTCCGAGAGCTTGTCGTTGTAGAGTTTGATCACGTGAAAGCGATCGAATACCAACGTGGCGCGAGGCAAGTGGGTGGTGACCGCGTCGATGTATGCGGGCGACATATCGGTGGCGACCGCCTCGACCTTGGCCCCGCTGGCGCGAAGCCGTTTCCAGAATGCAATCAGCGAATCACCGCCTTTCCCTTCTCCGACATGCACGACCGCTCCGGTTTGAAGGTCCAAGACGAGCGTCACGTAGCGATGCCCTTTGCCGGTGGAAATCTCATCGATGGCAATCTGCCGCAGGTGCTTCAGTTTCGGTTTGGAAAACTTCTTGTGCAAATATCGTTTCTGAATGTCTTTGACGACGTCCCAACTCACGCTCAGATGCTCCGCCACGTCCTTGATCGTCATGTGCCGCGAGAGTTCCAACACATAGCGATCGAAGGGCTTGGTGTAGGTGCGTCGCGGCCCGGCAAAACCGATGACCGCCTGGCGAGTCTTCCCGCAGTCGTGGCACAGCAATCTCGGAATCTCGGCCAACAAAGTCACCCGTCTACGACCGATCGGTAGGGCCCGAAACGATCGCATCACGCTCCCTTGCCGCCAGGTGTTCTCGGAGCCACACGCCGCACAACGACGCGTGTCGGCCTTTCGCTTCTTTTTCAAGCCACAATACGCTTCAACCGGATGAACCCGATTTAGGCTGAATCGCCTTTAGTCCCTGTGTTTTTAGTAGTTTTGAAGCTCGACGGACTCCGCACGTATGCCCTAGATCACCAAGCTCTTCGACGATACGTCGAGCTCCGTAGCGTCTGTTTGTGCCGATAGAAAATCTTTCGAACGATTGGCATGAGGAACATGTCTTTCTC
>CAZNXE010000341.1:0-6001 GCA_964576465.1 uncultured Planctomycetaceae bacterium | reverse complement strand
GATCAAGATGTCGCTCGCAACCAAGTGATCGCCGATACGGTCAAGATCGTTTCCACATCGTTACTTGGTATGTCAGTCGGGTGTGCACAGTGTCACGACCATCGCTACGATCCCATTCTACAGGCCGATTACTACCGGCTCCGTGCGGTCTTCGAGCCAGCCCTGGATTGGAAAGCGTGGCACACACCTCCGCAGCGGCGCATTTCGCTCTATACCGACGAAGATCGCCAACAAGCTAGTGCCGTTGAAGCAGAGGCAGGCAAGATCGTCGAGCAGCGGACAAGCAAGCTCCAGCGGCATATCAGCGAGGCCCTGGAAGTTGAACTGGCGAAGCATCCCGAGGAACTGCGTGAACCGCTACGGATCGCCTATCGAACCGCCGGGGGAAACCGCAGTCCAGAGCAAACCAAACTGCTGGCCGAGAATCCTAGCGTGAACATCACGGGTGGGAACCTCTATCAATACAATCCGAAGGCCGCCGATGAACTGAAGCAGCTCGATCAGCAGATCGCCTCCGTGCGAAGTCGCAAACCGCCAGAAGACTTCATCCGCGCACTCGCCGAACCGGCGGACCACCAACCGACGACCTTTCTCTTTCATCGCGGCGATCATCGCCAACCCAAGGACGCGATTGCACCGGGCGGGTTGGCCATCTGTCGTCGCGATCACTCCGATCGATTGGCGATTCCGGAAAACGACACAACGCGGCCCTCGAGTGGTCGCCGGTTGGCCTACGCCAAGTGGCTCACCAGTGGCCGCCATCCGTTGGTCGCCAGGGTTCTAGTGAATCGTGCCTGGATGCACCATTTTGGACGAGGCATCGTCGACTCGCCGTCCGACTTCGGCAATCTTGGCTCGCCGCCAACGCACCCGGAATTGCTCGATTGGCTGGCCGACGAATTCGTCGCCGAAGGCTGGTCGATGAAGTCGCTGCATCGGCTGATGATGAATTCCACCGCCTACCGCCAATCGTCACAGCGAAGTGACGCCGGAAACGAGATCGACTACGACAACCGGCTCTATAGCCGCATAAATGTGAGGCGACTCGATGCCGAGGCGATCCGCGATTCGATTCTAGCGGTCAGCGGGGTCCTCAATCGAAGCATGTTTGGTCCAGCGATCTCAGTACAAGCCGACGATGTAGGGCAAATCGTCGTTGCCGGAGACAGTGCCACGCAGGCTCCGACCCGCAGTAACACGTTTCGCCGCAGCGTCTACATCCAGGTGCGGCGAAGCCAGCCGCTTGGTGTCTTGCGAACCTTTGATGCCCCGGTGATGGAAACCAACTGTGTTCAGCGTCCAACGTCAACGGTTGCCACGCAAGCCCTGCTCATGATGAACAGTAACTTTCAATTACAGCAAGCCAAGCGGTTCGCCCAACGTGTGGAGCGCGAAGCAGGGTCTGATCTGTCGGCTCAGGTCGATCGGGCTTGGCAGTTGGCCTATCTACGTGCGGCCGAAATGTCTGAACGCGAAGCGACCGTTGCATTCTTAAACCAGCAGATCGAATTTCTCGGTCAGACGGCTGAGGGCGGCGATGAATCGACCGCGAAAACCAGCCCAGCCGATCGGCATCTTCAAGCGTTGACAAACCTTTGTCAGGTCTTGCTCAGTTCCAACGAATTTCTCTACGTGGATTGACATGATGAACAACGAACTTCATGGCGAACCCTGCTCGAATCGGCGACACTTCTTGGCCCAATCGGCCATGGGAATCGGGTCGGTCGCTTTAGCGTCGCTGTTGCGCGACGAAAAATTGCTCGCCGCGCCCCACATCCCGCGTCAGCAACGTACGTTCGATCTCAAACCCAAACCTGCCATGAAAGAGCCTCGCGCCAAAGCGATGATCTCGCTGTTCATGCACGGGGGCCCGAGTCACGTCGATCTCTTCGACCCCAAGCCCGAACTGACCAAGCACAGCGGGAAGGACTATCAGGGCGAAATCCGCTACAGCTTCATCAAACGCGCTACGAAACAACTGCTGGGCAGTCCTTGGAAGTTCCACCAGCATGGGCAATGCGGCACCGAATTGTCGGAGTTGTTGCCGCACACGGGCGAAATCGTCGATGACATCTGCGTCATTCGCTCGATGCACACCGACATCAACGGTCACGAACCGTCGATCTGGTTCATGAACACTGGCAAAGCCCAACCGGGCCGTCCGGCGCTCGGTTCCTGGCTCACCTATGCCCTAGGAGCCGAGAGCCAGGAACTTCCGGCTTATATTGTGTTGCGCGATCCTGGTGGTTTGCCGGTCGACGGTGTCCGCAATTGGTCCAACGGTTGGATGCCACCGCTGTACCAGGGAACGGTGGTGCGTGCGAAAGAACCTCGCATCTTGAATCTCGACCCACCGCCACACCTGCGTGGCGAGCTACAGCAGCAAAACCTGTCACTGCTGGAAATGTTCAATCGCCAGCACCTCAAGCGTCACCCGGGCGAGACCGATCTTGAAGCCCGCATTGCCAGTTATGAGTTGGCCGCCAAGATGCAGGTTGCCGCCAAAGAGGCGCTCGATATATCGGGCGAAAGTGCGGGCACCCAACGTCTCTACGGCTTAGACAAGGATGCCACACGAGAATATGGCACACGCTGCCTCATCGCGCGGCGTTTGGTCGAACGTGGGGTGCGATTCGTGCAGTTGTTCGTCGGTGGGCAAATTTGGGACAACCACAACAACATTCGCCAAAGCTTGGCGGCTTGTTGCGCGAAGACCGATCAGCCGGCTGCCGCCTTAGTGAAAGATCTGAAAGCTCGCGGTCTGTTGGACTCCACACTAGTCCACTTCGGCGGTGAAATCGGGCGGCTGCCGGTCGTCGAAAATCCCGGCGACATCAGCAAGGCAGGACGCGACCATAACGGCCAAGGCTTTTCCATGTGGTTGGCCGGCGGCGGGATTCGCGGTGGCATGACCTACGGCGAGACCGACGAATTTGGCCATCGCGCTGTCTACAACAAAGTCAGCCCCAACGACTATCAGGCGACGTTGATGCACCTGTTCGGCATGGATCACGAAAAGCTCATCTACACCCACAACGGTGTCGATCAGCAAATAACGAACAACCAGCCATGCCGCATCGTCCACGAGATTCTGGCCTGACGGTTGAACCCGTCATGAGGCGAGCGGCGAATGAGAATATACCAACCCGAAGCGTGAGCGAGGGACCAACCGGTAATATGCGTTCCCTCGCTTACGCGTCGGGTTGCGATTGGTACATTCTCATTTGCCGCACGCCTAAGGCTGGCAGCAGGCCATGCCCGTTGCTCACCGAAAATTAGCGGCTGTCGGTCCAGAAGGAGTCGAGCGAATCGCTGGAGGATAATGCGTCGCGGGGTGGGCCCACGGCGGTTGCCAGGGCTGCGAGATCGGATTGGATTTCGCGCAACATCCAAAAGGCGAAGCCGAAGTTCGCTAGACCGATCAAGGCGATCAAAACTTGCACCCACTGCAAGTCTTCGGGCGGCTTCGAGAGCACCAGGACCAAGGTTGCCACGATCGGCACGGACACGGAAAGCCCGAATTGCACCCACACACGTCGTCCCACCATCTGCAGCGCATCAACATCTTCTGGAACGATTGAGTCGGGTCGCAACAGGAAAGGATAGTACGACCGCACGCAAACCAGGGTCATCAGAAAGTACGTTAGCGTCGCGCCAATCAAGCCGCAAAGAAACTGCGAAATGAACAGATGGAGATACACATTCCAAGATAATCCGGCCGGGTTCGACGATCCCCACTCGAGCCCCAGAGGGATACCAATTCCGCTTGCCCCCCACATCGCGATCACAATCCAGGAAACGATGTTGCTGATCGTCAGGCACCTTCGCCTGATGTATGTCAGTCGTTCGTTCGAGACTTCGATGCCGCGCCGCACATGTCGCACGCCTAGAATTACGGGCACTGCCATGCCGATCGCAAGCGACATCCCGATACCATAGGCGCATGTGTTGACCGTGCCGATCATGACGCTCAAGAAAAAGTCTATTAACGCCTGATCATTCAGCCGATCAATGATTGCCTTAAAGTTGTATGCGATGTTCAGAATGCTAAGGGCAATGTTGGGCACCAACGCCGTGAGTGCGAGGGTGATCGCGGGAACGATACGCGCTACTTGTCGCCAGCCAAATCCGCTGGGGCGTAACAATTTTTGTGCGTGTGGTTGCAGGCACAGCGTAAGCTGACGTGCCAAATCATCGGCCGACTGAGGACGCCTCTCGATATCTGGATCCATGCAATCGAGCAGCACTTCTTTCATTCCCGGCGGCAAATCGTTGGGCAACGATCGTTGGGCATCATTCGAGATGCCTTCCCGGCGGCTTTCGGTCATGGCCTCTAGTGTGGCGGTCCACCCGATGCCGACATTCTCGTCTGAAAATGGCCGCTGCCCACCCAGCATCTCCCACAGCATCACGCCGAGCGAGAAGACGTCGGCTCGTTGGTCCAAATCGGCGGCTTCTCGGGGATGTCTTGTATTGCAAGCTTCCAGTTGCTCCGGCGACATGTACGCCAGGCTGCCGCCAAAATAGGCTGCCGGCGCGGTGCCTTCGATCTCGGAACTAAAACTGATATTGAAATCGACCAGCTTGGGGGTCGCGTCGGCGGCAAGCAATACGTTGGCCGGCTTGATGTCGCGGTGCAGGACGCCTTTCTTATGGGCGTAGGCAAGCGCTGATGCCATCCGCACGGCCAGCCAACACACGGTTTGTGGCCAACTTGCCCGAGAGAGGCGAACGCGGGCCTGCGACATCTCGGGCGCCGACTCGCCCCGCGAATCGAGCGCGTGGTCGACCGCATCGAAGAGGATCTTCCCTGTTCTCTCGGAAGGTGGTGTTTGCCGCACGCGCTGCACGACACTTTGCAGGGTTCCGCCCGGCACATACTGCATGTACAAGAGCCGTACTTTGCGGTCGTCGATAATACGCTGGTCGTATACCCGAACGATGTGAGGATGATCCAGTTGGGCGAGCGTTTGCGGTTCAGTACCGCTGTCGGCGGAAACCTTCAAGGCGACAAGCCGTTGCAGTGAGTTCTGTCGGGCCAGATACACCGTGGCAAACGCGCCGGAACCTAGCTCAGCCAGCAGATCGAAGTCGTCGATTTGATCGCCAACATTGACCTTGGGAACCTTTCCCGCCGCGAACATCGATGTGGTGACGTTTGGCGAGTTGAGCCCCATCAGTTGCTTCAACTCGTCGGCGCGACTCGGAAAACGCTCGAAGTATTCGTCAGGATCGGGAGGATCGACCATGCTGCTGCGGACGTGATACTCTTCAAAGATCAAATCGCACGGGATACCGTCGGCGGTTGCCAGTTCGGGGAACTCCTCGGCATACTCCTCAAGCTTTCGGGGGAGGTTGTGCTTCTTCCAACGATACTCAAGATCGACCTTAATCAATTCGACCAGGGCCAAGTACCGTAAGTTGGGGGGGCTCTCTGGAAGGAATTCTCCCAGAGCAGGGGGCCCGTCGAGTGATTCCCAAGCTGCGATCAAGGCATCGATTCGTTCGGCCAACAGGTCCCAAACCTTCGATGCATCGTCCAATCGAACTGTCGGATTGGTATCCGAAAACGTCACAGATACATTCCTGGAAAGATAGGGAAGCCAACTCGACGGAGACAGCACGAAATGGAGTTTGCCACGGGTATTTGATTCTCAAACATGCCGCCACAATTTACAATCCTCGTAGCCTGCCTCCAAGCCGGGTCATGGAACAAGCTGGGGATGCGGATGGAATTGGACGATGAATCTGACCATGGAATACGTCACAATACGAGAAAAACAGGTCTCGCACGTAAAGTATGCTTGCATCCACGCAGCAACGCATTTTCCCACAATCGAGGCAAATTTGATGTCGCCTGAAACGTCAGGCTCGTTTTTGCGCCAAGCGTAGGTGCCGCGGTCGCTTTGTAATCTTTCCAGGAATCGATCATGCCCGAATCGACGGACTCTCTTGAAGCTCGTGTACGTGCTGGTGATGCAGAGGCCCTTGGCCAGTTCAT
>CAZNXE010000340.1:0-6021 GCA_964576465.1 uncultured Planctomycetaceae bacterium | reverse complement strand
AGGATCGCCGACGCAGCCGCAATACAGTGATGACACTGGAAACGGCGAGCACCGCCATCGCGGAAATAAACGCAATCAGTGCTATTTCAACGGCGCCCATGACGAATCCCCAATTCCTAATTTATCGGGCCTCATCACATGATTCGAGGGTGTGTGTCGCATCCTTGCCAAACCGTCATCAAACCAGGCCGGAAGCTATCCAGTCACTGTCGGCAATAGATCCGGCGTGTCAGGCGGTTACTTCGTCCCGGGCGTCATGGCTTTCATCACAATGCGGCCAAAATCTGCAACCATCAACAAAATGCCCGCCGCATAACCGTTGTGAACTGTTCCCGTGCTTTGAAACTCGGTCCAGACAAAGAAACCAGCGACGCCCAGGATAATAATCCGTACAAGTATGGATGCGCCGAAATTTACGATTTTTGCGGCAAGGCGTTTTTTTCGTTGTTTCGGTGTCTCATCAACCGAGCACTTACGAATGCGCGACAAGTCTAGTTCGCGTTTCACGCGCCGCGCTGGCTCCATCACCTCACGCTGCACCGCGACAGCGCCCCCAGCCACCGCTGCAAGACGATCGGCGCCGATCTGTATAGATGGTATTTTATCGTTAGCACCCATCGCACTTGTCCCATATTTCGCGACGGTAAGAATTCAACAGTAGTCTTTGAGATCGGGTTAAACCCGTAGTTACAATTGTATCGAGCTCTACAAGCTCATCTACGAAAAACTGCAGACAAGGCTACGGTAACAACAGGGCTACGGTAAAAATCATGGCCTAAATAGAAAACGGGCGACCCATTTAAGGGCCGCCCGATTCCTTCGTCCCCTCTGACGCGTCCGGCGTTAGAAGCTAGCGCGCAGTGTCACGCCGTAGGTGCGTGGTTCGTTAAGATAACCTGTGAAACTTCCAGGCTGGGCCACTGATGGAAATGCACTCAGGAGCCACTGATTGTCGAAAGCATTGCGCACGAAGGCAGAGATTTCAATGCCGCTATCGAAGGCGAGACCGGCCGAGATGTTCAGGTTCTCAACCGTACGTCCCGCAATACTCTCAGAAACATTGTCAACAACTTGAGTTCCACTTTCGTAAAGGAACTCGCCACGCACATAACCCTGGATGTTCTCTCCGATATCCTGGGTGAATGTCGCAGATGTCGAGATGCTAAGTGGCGAGATACCCGCAGGGCGGAAACCCGACGCATCAAATGACGTCGCACCAGGAACAGCGCATGCCGGAACGGAGAGGCCAGCAAATGTCGAGCATGGCGCATTCGTAAATGACTTAAATTCAGGGTCGAGATAAGTCAGTCCAAATGTCAGAAGCAGCGGGTTAAATGGACGCCACGACGAATCGACTTCAAAGCCGCGAACCCTTTGCTCTTCTGCATTCGCCAGCACGAAGCTCGTACCAACGAAGAGGTTCGACTGGAAGTTTTCGATGGTTTGGTCAAAAACCGCGAAGTTGATAAATCCGCCATCAAAGCTGGCTTTGAGGCCAAACTCATAAAGTGTCACATCTTCGGGGTTAGCCTCCCGGCCAAAGCCCGTCACAGGATCTGGTGGACGCGTATCGGACGACAAGTTCACCGCAGCAGCTTTCCAACCTTTGGAATAGGTGAAATAGGTGTTCAAGTTATCGTTAAGCTCATAGGCAAGACGTACAGTATAGGTAACTTTATCGTCTTGACGCAGACCATCATCCAGAGGGTTCGTCGCATCCGGAACATTAACCGGATTTGCGAAAAGCTGCAGCGCGGATAAGCCCAAAAGCGGATTAACCGCTGGGTCTGTGTCATTGGCGTCAGCAAATGCTTGGGCGCCAGCCTGAACCGCCGCAAAAGTAGCCGCGTTCCCCGCCGCAAAGGCAGCAATATTTGCTGGATCGGATACATCGACATTAAATGGCGGTGCAGCCAACGTTGCAGCAAGTGCTCCTTGAGCAATGACCCCGTTACCAACCCCAATCAGAAGGGGAACCCCAGCGGCCGAGAACTGATCAGTCAGAGTCTCGTTGGTCGTATATCTCTTGCGGTCATTAATATAAGCAACACCACCGGAAAGAGTTAGGCGGTCCGTAATATCAATATCCAACTGGCCAAAGAGCGAATAAGACCGGTTGTCCAGCATGTATTCACCGAAAATGCCGGTGCCCGGTGTGAAGAATGTTCCAATCGGGAATGGCGTCGAGGCCTCAATCAAGGTCAGCGCGCTGCCCCCGGTCGCCGGCGCAGCCGCCAGAATTGCCGGGCTAAAGGCGAGAAGATTAAAGAAATTCCGCGCATCATCACCAAAGACCACATCGCGTGTGGAGTTTACTTCCTCATCGAAGTAAAAACCGCCAATCAACCAATCAACTGCGTTATCACCGGTGGAAGCCAAACGAACTTCCTGTGTGAAGGTTTCATAGGCTTTGGTCTGTGGGTTCGTCGCAATAGCCGCCGCGCTGAAATCAGCATCAGTTTGAGTGTTGTCCGACTGTTCCCGATAGGAGGTAATCGACGTCAACGCCATAGCACCAAGATCGTAGTCAACCTGAATAGAAGCGCCCTTACCCACGAGTGAGTTCCGAACTTCTTCGTCAATGGCGACTGAAAAGTCGCGGTCACCGGCTGGATCGATCAATATGCCCAGTCCAAATGGCGGCGGGGCGCCAATTGCCAATGTAGCCGGGCCATTTTGCAACTGAATGGTACCGCAGCAGATTTCATCAATTTTGTTGTAATCGCCCGAAACACGCACAGAAAGCGCATCGGTCGGCTCGAACAGTAGATCGCCACGCACCGCCCAACGATCACGTTCGTTTAATTCCGAACCGTCTAGCTGATTGGTATAATAACCATCCTGGTTGTTGGTGCTGCCGGAAATACGAAACGCCAAAGTGTCAGAAAGCGGTCCGGTTAGCGTACCTTTGAACAGCATCTGGTTGAAATTGCCGTATGTCGCTTCTGCGGCGCCGCCGAACTCAAAGTCAGGCGCCTTTGTCGTGATGGAGATGGCGCCAGCAGACACGTTCTTGCCGAACAATGTTGACTGTGGTCCGCGCAAGACTTCGACCCGCTCGAGGACAGGAAGGTCAAGAATAGCTGCAGCGGAACGCGAACGGTAAACACCGTCGATAAACACACCAACCGAGCTTTCAATGCCCGGATTGTTTGCGCCGTTACCAAAGCCGCGAATAAAGAAGTTCGCCTGCGAAGCATTTTGAAGTTGGTTGATGCGCAATGACGGTACAGAGGCTTGCAAATCAAACAAGTCCTGAATGTGTGCTTTTTCAATTGCATCAGCGCCAAGGACGCTAACTGCGATCGGCACTTCCTGAAGCGTTTGTGGACGCTTGGTCGCCGTAACGATGATTACATCGCCTTGAGCTTGTGCGGCGCCAGCACTAAGTGCAGCAATCGCTGCGCCAGCCATTAGCACGCGCGTTTGCACAGCCATTTTCTGCTTAATTTTCATTTTTCAGACCCTTTGCTAGCCCCTCCCAGTGGAGCCCTTAAATATCCGGTTCCCTGAATCCCCGGCATCACTGCAATTTTGCGCGTTGTCCGAGTCGCGTCCAGTTGGAATCGCAGTTAATCAAACGCTAAAATACTACCGTTACAAAATTACAACATCATTTTTACGATGCCGGTATTTCAATTGCTGCAACGCAACATGGCGCTGACAACACTGCAATTGTTGATCGAACCTCTTAATTTGTAATTAATCACGTTTGCGCAGCCCATTTTGCCGCATATTTTTGAGGTTTCCAAGAAAACCTCAGTGGACGCGAATGGAAACTCGCACACAGCCAATGACCGCAATGTCGGTACGCATTAGGGTTGTTTTGTAACCTGCCTCACTCGCCTCAGGTTCCAGACGCGCCGGATTGGCGCGCCAGCGCCGCAATATTGGCGCTTGATCCACATGGGCAAGGCAAAACTCACCGTCTCTTGGCATTCGATCATGATAATCTATCACCACGAGCGTATCGGGTAGAAACGCCAGGTCCACTGCCGCATCATTAATGAAAACCCCGAACAGCTTTGAGGGCCCAAGGGTCACGGGGAAATAATCTTCCGCCATCCTATGGGGGTCGGCATTGATATCCTGAGCAAGCAATCCCGCTGCGCGAAGGCTGATGACCGGCACGTGGCGTAGTGGTCGGCGGATATAAGAAGCGGCGGCGTTTTTATCGGTTTCCGCATCAGATCGCCCCCCTGCAGCTAGCCAGTCCAGGGGCGCACCCAAGACGTCAGCGAGCTTTGCCAGAGTAAAGCGCCTTGGATCATGCATGCCGCTTTCCCAATTGGCGATCGCCGGCTGGCTAACGCCAACCCGGCGCGCCAGGTCTGCCTGACTGAGATTGCGTGATTTACGCGCCTTACGAATACGCTCCCCAATTGATCTTGCCTCCGAAATTATTTCAATTGCTTCCATGCGAACCTCTTTTTATAAGTTTTACTTATATTGTTTCTTGTGCACGCGCAATATTATCTCCCAATCAGCATGGGGTTATTCTCTACCAAGGCCAATATTGTGAATCTATAACGGCTTACCCGGTAAACTAGGGAGTATAAAAAAATACGCTGAAAGACTTGAAAAAATCAGACTGTCTTATATTCTAGCTTCAGTGGGTATACTCAAGCATGGATCGGGGTACGACATATGACTGACCTGTGTGATCGCGATGGCGCAGACCGTCTCGCATCAAAAATTCAGGACTTCTGGCGTAAACGCGGCTTTGATGTCGAGGTGGAGGCAAAAGACGAAGGCTTCGTCTCGACTATGCGCTCGGCGCGTACAGATCTGCGTAGCAACATGATCAACGGCATGCCGACACGCCTCTTTGAAGCAGAAGCCGGCTAAACCTTTAAAGCCTCTTCTATCAATGGCGCAGCTTCACCATAGCTGTCGAACAATGCGGTTGCCTCATTGGCGAGGGTTAATGGGCCATAACCAAAGCGGGCGATAAAACACGCCATTTTAACGCTTCGCGCCGCCCGGATATCCGTATCACTATCGCCGACAAAGACACCGTGTTGTGCGCGCAATTTCTCCATACACATTTTCACCGGAGCCGGATCTGGCTTTGCCGCAGACGCCGAGTCGGCACCGATAATTGCATCAAACAGTGACGACACCCCGAGGGTCTCGAGCAATAAAACCGCCATGGCTTCGCGCTTATTGGTGCAGATGGCAAAGCGGATACCTAGGGCGCGCTGGCGCTCAATCATCTCAACCACACCATCAAAGGGTCGCGAATGCACAGCGATATTATCCTGGTAATGCTCGAGAAACCATTCCAGCGCTTTGTCGAGCTCTTCTGTTGTCCCCTCACGCCTGGCCGAAAGCTGGTATCCGCGCATCAGCATACGCCGGGCGCCATAGCCAACCAGATGGCGAACTTCCACCCCTGAAATCGGATCAATATTGGCGCGGGCCAGAGCATGGTTCATTGATGCCGCAAGGTCTTCGGCGGTATCAATCAACGTACCGTCAAGATCAAATAAGACTGCTGTGCCCGCCAAATCATCCGCCATGGATATGCCCGCTTTTAACGATAATGATATGCGCATGCGGCGCCCGAATCACGCCAAGTCCGCTTCACGAGGCCATAGAGCATTTTTAGCAAAAGTGGATCCGGTTTTGCGTTCAAAAATGCGGATAATAAGAATGTAGAGCAGGTTGCCCACTTCGGGACTAATTCAACCTACTCTAAGCCGTTTCGCGGCGACTATGATAGAGCTGATAAAATACGGAAAGAAAAGCGTAAAGATGAAAGACTCACCCATTGCCCCCCCCATCGCGGCTGTAATCCTCGCCGCCGGTCATGGCACACGGATGAAATCTGCACGCCCGAAGGTCATGCATGAAATTGGCGGCAGGGCGATGATTGCCCATGTCATCGCAGCGGCAAATGCCTTGTCACCCAAGCGCATCATTGTTGTAATCGGCGATCGCGCCCCGGAGGTGGGTGATTTTGCAACATCTATTGATGCTAAAATTTCTGTAGCCGTTCAATCGCCGCCACAAGGAACT
>CAZNXE010000339.1:0-6032 GCA_964576465.1 uncultured Planctomycetaceae bacterium | reverse complement strand
GCTGACCGTGAGTCTCGATCGAGAGGCCGCTCAGCCACGGTTGCGATTCGACGTCGCCGACACGGGCATCGGTATGAGCGAATCGCAGATCGCCGCGTTATTCCGCCCGTTTACACAAGCCGATACTTCGATGAGTCGAAAACGAGGCGGTACGGGCCTCGGGTTGACGATCTCGAAACGCCTGGTCGAAATGCTCAACGGGAACGTGGACGTCGTAAGCCACCTCGCCAAGGGAAGTCAATTCACCGTGTGGATTGCCACCGGTTCCATCGAGGGTGTCCGACTGCTTGCGGAAGATGAGGCGCTCACTTCGACCGAGAAACCCAAACCACAACAACAAGGTTCGGCGCCAATGCGGACCATCAAGGCGCGCGTCTTATTGGCCGAGGATGGTCCGGACAATCAACGCCTTGTTTCGTTCTTGCTCAAGAAAGCTGGTGCTGAAGTTGCGCTGGCCGAAAACGGAGCGATCGCCTTGCAAATGGCCAGCGATGCCGAGACCGAGGGAAATCCCTTCGACGTGGTGCTGATGGATATGCAGATGCCGGTGATGGATGGTTACACGGCAACTCGACAGTTGCGTGAAAGCGGTTACCCGCGACCCATCATCGCGCTGACCGCGCACGCCATGAAGCACGATCGGCAGAAGTGCCTTGACGCGGGCTGCGACGACTACACAACCAAGCCGATCGATCGTCGGAAGTTGATTGACATCGTCGCGAGTTATGCCGTGCATGGTTCGGGAACGGAATTCATTCACAAAACATCCTAATTCATTCGACGATGCACATGTCACACAGCGGTCTGTCAACCAACGAGTGCTCGCAACTGCGCGTATTGATCGTGGACGATTCGGCGACCATCCGCGAGATGTTGCGTGATGTGCTCGATTCCGAGGGCTATCAACTGCTTGTTGCCACCTCGGGTGACGAAGCGTTAAGCGTTGTCGAAGAGTCCCGGCCTGAGCTGGTCTTATTGTGTGGCCGATTGCCGGACATGAGCGGACTGGAGGTCTTGCAGCAAATCAAATCGCGGCACCAGGGCGACGATATTTCGGTCATCATGGTTACGTCGAACGACGAAGTGTCGGACGTGGTGACAGCGCTTGATGCCGGCGCGACGGACTTTGTGTCAAAACCTTTTTCCGGACCCATCGTTCGCAGCCGCGTTCGCAACGCCTTGAGTTCATGCGTGTTACTACATCAGTTGCGAGTCGCCAAGGAGGCTGCCGAGTCGGCGACCAAGGCCAAGAGCGAGTTTCTGGCCCACATGAGCCACGAAATCCGCACACCAATGACCGCCGTGCTTGGCTTCACCGACGTTCTGCTCGAACGCCTGGAGGATCCCGAGAATCTAGACGCGACAAGGATTATCAAACGCAACGGACAACATCTGCTCGATTTGATCAACGACATTCTCGACCTGTCGAAGATCGAGGCTGACAAGCTCGACATTCATCGTGTCGATTGCTCGGCGGCTCAGATCGTTGACGACGTCGCCACCTTGATGCGGGGCCGTGCCGAGAGCAAAAGCCTTGCCCTGAAAGTCGAATATCAAACGCCGATACCAAAGACGATCTGCAGCGATCCGACTCGGCTACGGCAAATCCTCGTCAACCTGATCGGGAATGCGATCAAATTTACCGAGTCAGGTCAAGTGATCCTTCGACTCGCCTACATCCAACAGTCCGATGGCGAGAATCGGTTGCAGTTCGAGGTGATCGATTCCGGGATCGGTCTCACGCACGAGGAGGCCTCCCGACTGTTCCAACCTTTTGTGCAGGCCAATTCGTCCACCACACGGCGATTTGGCGGTACGGGGTTGGGGTTGGCGATCTGTCTCCGACTGACTGAAATGCTCGGCGGAAAAATTGTGGTTGAGAGCATCCCCGGCACCGGTAGCACGTTCCGCTTCTCAATCGAGGTGGGTACTGAAAACGATGTGGCGATGTTCGACGCGCCACCGAAGTTGCAAGGGGAGACGGCACCGAAGGCGGCGCGGTCCGAGAAACTCGACGCGCGCATTCTTCTGGCTGAAGACGGACCCGATAATCAGCGGCTCATCGCATTTGTGCTGAAGAAGGCGGGTGCCGATGTCGTGGTGGCTGAAAACGGGAAGCTGGCCTATGAGCTTGCCTTGGGTGGGCCCGACGGAAATACGCCGGCGTTCGACCTCATCTTGATGGACATTCAAATGCCGGTCATGGACGGATACGAGGCGACGAGAAAACTACGTCAGGCCGGCTACACCAAACCGATCATCGCCTTGACCGCTCATGCAATGAGTGGTGCCCGCGAACAGTGCGTGGCAGCGGGATGCGATGACTATGCGGCGAAACCGATCGATCGTCAGCAGTTGATCCACACGATCAATCACCATTTGCACCGCGCCGCGACCGACGATTCGACGCACGACGTGGCTGAAAGCGATCTCAAGGATGCCCCCCAAAGTCATGGGGACGACTGAAACGCTTCGATGATGGCGCTGTTGTCCACATCGGCGAACCCCGCGTCGGCCAGCTTCGCGAGAAGTTGCTCGTGCAATTGCGACAGCGGCAAGGAGGTACCCTGTTCGCCAGCGGCGGCCAACATGAGCCGCACGTCTTTCAGGTGTTGAGCCAATCGGGCTTCGACGCTGAAGTCGCGTTGAATCATTTTGGGCCCCTTGTTGTCCATGACCCTCGAATAGGCCACCCCCGCGCGAAGCACTTCGAGTGCCCGTTCGGCATCGACCCCTAGTGTGTGAGCAAGCGTAAGCCCCTCGGCCAGCACGGCCCGATTCAGGCCGAGAACGAGATTCACGACCAGCTTCATTCGCGCTCCAGCACCCCAGTCGCCAAGATGAAAGACTTGTTTGCAGAAATCACCGAGCACTCCCTCGCACTTGGTCAGCAGCAGCTCCGGACCGCCAACCATGCCGACCACATCGCCTTCTGCAGCCTGTCGGCTCGAACCGGCAATGGTGGCATCGAGATAGTCGACATCAAATTGTGAAAGCCACCGCCCCAGGCTTGCCATCGCTTGCGGATCGCCCGTGGTCGTGTCGATGATCGTGAGCCTCGCGGTGAATGCGTCGCTTGCCGCCTCCAGCACTTCGCGCGCAATCTCGGAAGTGGGCAAACTCAACACGACGATTGTTCGCTGTTGAAAAACCTCCGCGGTATTCTCGGCCACGTGACCCCCGAGTTGTTCGAGCGCTTCGCGCCGCAGGACATCGACGTCGTAGCCAAGCACGCTTCGCCCGGCAGCGATGAACCGCTTGGCCATGGCGGTGCCCAGCAAGCCAACGCCAATCAGTCCCACGTCGCGGGAGTCATCTGTCATGGATCAGTCTTTCTATGTGCAAAAGCGGCAACGAAGACTGCTCATCGTAGCATACGAGGGCGACTGACCGAGAGAGGAGGCACGCGGAAGTGAGACGCACGGCAGCACTACTTTTTCGCGGGGCCAACGGTTAACCAGAGCCGGTCGGTGCGGGACCGAGGAACCTTCAGCGCGGCAGTGGCTGTGTGGACGTGGCTTGACTCGCCACGGCCTTCGATCTTGATAGGGCCGCTGAACGGAGTGTCGGTGGCTTGTAGTTTGACCACGACCTTCTTAGCCGTATCTCCTTCCGGAGCCGAAGTCGCAGGGGCGGCACTTACACCCGGCGGTAAGTCGATCGCCGTAATCACAATCGGTTTGGCGAAGTTGCGAGCCCGGGCGACGGTCACTTCGAGATCGAGCGTTTGCCCCATTTCGACCGAGAACAACTCGCTGCCGATCGTAAGTTCAAAGTCGGGTTCGGCGTTGGAGACGCTCAAGCGATACATGTATCTTGAACCTCCTTCGCGATGTAGATCGCGCACGACGAAGGTGAACGGGCCATCGCTTGGGACGACGAAATCGAATTGTGCATCACGGCTGCCAGAGGAATCATCGACTTCCTTCAGCACCTTTCCCTGTGCGTCGAGCACAAGGAGCACCGGGTCGAGCGCGTATCCCAACTCGCGAGACTCGACACGCACATCCAAGGTGGTGCCGGCGGTTGCGTCGATGTGGAAACAATCTTCGTCGCCCTCGTTCTCGATACAGCCGGTGACAGTCAGCGGCAGCGAAACGTCTTGCGGTGTCGCGCGCGTGTTGGGCTCGGTTTCGACAACCACCGCATGGTCAACAATTGCTAGTGGCACTGTTTGTGCTAGCTCTGCTTGAAAGGCGAGGGCTCGCTTGCCGTCTTCGGTCACCTCTGGCATCACGCTTCGTAACGCGTCGGGAATATTCCACCCGTCGAGTTCAACCGACGCTGGTTCCTTGGCATTGACTGCCAGCGGGCGCGCGCGATCGACGTATCCTCCGGTCGTTAAGGTGAGGCGATAGATGAATGTGGCAGCGCCGGCCATCGAGATCCGTTGGTTTGCCGTCGCGGGAAAGCCGAACACCCGAACGAGATACACTCCGTCGGTCGGTGCGGTAAAAATACTCAGCGGATCGAGCCCCCGCTCATCGTCTTGCAACAGATACACGAAACCGTCGGCTGATAGTACCTGCAGTACGGCATCCATCGGTGAGCCGAGCGTCTCGTGAGCATCGAGCGCGGCCACCAGTGTATCGCCCGCCCGTAACGCCAAAGCGAACGTATCGACGTCGTTGGTCCCGCCTAGACGGCCGTTGACGACAAGCGACGTGCTGGATAGTTCTTGCGGATTACTGGGTGCGTTGTTCGGCTCTATTTCCTCAACCTCGGGAAGCGTGCCCACGATAAACGGTTGGGCGGTCGCGGCACCTTCGGGCGTGAATAGCCGAATCCAATACAAGCCCGGCAGCGTCTCCTTGTCGACGACGACTTGCAGTTCCCCCTTCTCCTCTGTCGGGCTGATTTGCAATCCCGGGCGATCGACCCACACTTGCACGGGCCATGTTTCGAGTTTTCCACCGGCTTTGATGTTGGCGGTTTGTCCTCGTGCCGCGCCCGCGGGAAAGAGATAGTCGACCTTAGGCGGCTGCGCCACGGCGGTGGTTGTTAGCGATGCCCAGCACAGCAACGTTGCGAACAGAGACAAAACAAGATGTGCGACCATTGAAGTACAACGTGCGTTGGATTGCGTCATCAAGATTCGTTCTAAGAGAACAGTTCGTCGATCGGCGTTGCGTCGCTCACGAGATGCGTTGGTCGACCCTGCGGTGTGTAAAGCATCTTGTTTGGGTCGATCCCCAACTTGGTGTAGACCGTCGAAGCGAAATTCTCTGGTGAAAGAATCCGGTCGACCGCGGTATACCCATTGCGGTCGGTTGCTCCGATGACCTGCCCACCCGGCACACCACACCCGGCGAACATGACGGACATGGCGTTGGACCAATGATCGCGTCCGCCGTTCTTGTTAATCTTTGGCGTTCGTCCGAATTCTCCCAAGGCGATGACCAGTGTGGTGTCCAGCAAACCGCGCTCGTCCAAGTCTTCGATTAGCGTGGCGATGGCAGCCTCGAAGGGCGGCATCTTCTTGTCGAGCGCCTTGAAGAGATTGCCGTGGTGGTCCCAGCCACCTTCGTTAAGCGTGACGAACGGCACGCCGGCTTCAACCAGCCGCCGGGCGAGTAGTACCCGCTGCCCGAAGGTGTTCCGCCCATACGCATCGCGCACCTCGTCGGTTTCGCTGTGGATATCGAAAGCCCGTTGTGCCTCGGGTGAGGTAATCAACTTGTATCCCTGCTCGTAATACTCATCGAGCGCCGGTACCGGGTCGGCCGCAACGGGGTCCTCGATGCGCGGCAAGCGATCGATTGGCGAAGTTGGCGGCGGTGCGCGAAGCGGGCATCTTCCAAGCCGGCCGGTCGGGCCACATCGCGAACTCGAAACTCTGCCTTGTTGGGATTGTCGGGCACCACGAACGGTGCGAATTTGGCGCCAAGAAAATTCGGGCCGCCAGATCGCGTCATGCTGGGCAACGAGAAATAGGGTGGCAGACCTCCGGGGGCTCCACGTTGATGGGCCGTGACCGCGCCCAAACTGGGATGGAAACTCACAAACGCACCACAGCCCACGGGGATGCGCGT
>CAZNXE010000338.1:0-6046 GCA_964576465.1 uncultured Planctomycetaceae bacterium | reverse complement strand
TGTAGCCGCGCTGCTCGGCCAGGCTTTCGAGTTGCGTGACCATCTGGCCGAAGAGCGTCGTGGCCACGGTTGCCGCAGCCGATGACTTCGTTATGGTTGGCACCTCTCGCGCGGCGGTGGTGCGAAGCCTGCGGATCGCGCGAGAAGACTCGCTCGGCCAATGTACGCGTTTTCGCAAGGTGCTCGCTGGTGGGCTCGAACGCCCCAGCCAAATTATTTACATCGACTGTCGACGGATGCGGGAAGTCATCGAGAGCGATGGGAACGCGATTCTGAAGACGGTCGTCCAAGCACGACGTTTAGACGAGGAAGCGGCCCGTCGAAGTCTCGAACAGCTCGACGCGGTCATTGCCCTTTCCGACCACCTGCTGGCTGCCGTAAGAGTCGAGGATGCTGGCATCGCCTACAGCATCACGTTCACGATGGACGACTCCGATTCTCGCGACGAAAACGACATCGCCGGCGACACGCAAAACTAGCCCCAGTTAATTCTTGTTCTCGGGCCGAACTCTCGGTTCCACGGGCTGAGTATCTCTTCATTCCGTTTCCCGTTCCCCCCCGGGTTACGCTGCTCTCAATACGGCTGGCGTGGAGATTCGCGGTGGCAGTCATCTGCATTCGAACAGGCGCGTCGGGTGGCGTGCGGTTCGTTCTCTTGCGGTGATGAGGGTTTGAACGGCCACTTGCCGTGCCGGAACCGTCATATTCCGAGCCACTCGTTCAACGGAAAACTCTGCGCAATCCAATAAGATCACGAAAAGCGTTTATTTTGCCTAGTCGATGTACATTTCCTGTTCGGTAAGTCGATATTTTTCCCCGTGGACGCTATCAGAGGAAGCTAAGTGCTCCTCGCCCATCCAGAAAGCACATCAGTCCAGATGAGGGGAAGCCCCGTGGTTAAGGCGAAGAAACTGAGCGATGAAGTGAAGATGGATCGTCGCGGCAAAGAGCAGCGAAAGGGCGATCGGCGAACGACGCAGGTGGCGGTTGCTACCGAGCAAAGAACGGCAGAACGTCGCAAAAAGACACCTCGACGGCGGCAGATCGATCCCACGACCTGCGAGCGGGATTATACGGACGACGAAATCGAATTCATGCGTGCCATGGACCTTTACAAGCGCACCAGCGGTCGCATGTTTCCCACGTGCAGTGAAATCCTCGAAGTCGTTCGTGACTTAGGATACGTGAAACAGACGCCGATTGACGACGCCGCGACCGTGCCAGTGATCGTCGACACGGAGACATCGGAGACGGTGGAAACTCCTGTCGGCGAGACAGGCCAATCTGCGTAAAACAAGGAAGACAGCTTGCCCTGATTGGGGGCATAAGCAAATTCGGAAACCATCGAAACGGGACTCGGCGCATCAGGGGCGGTGCCGGGTCCCGATTTTCGTTGGGAACACGCTGTCGTTGCTTTGTCTGCTTTGGCGTTTTTGCGAATCTGCTCTTGCGACGACCCGGCGCGCTTACTACCCTCTCGCACTCTCATCATTCGTCCAGTCGTTATTCCGCATTCGTGGGACAACTTGCCCCAGCGTTCCAGCATGGAATGACAGGGTTCGAGTTGTAATCAGTTTCAGGGGATGCATGTGTCGATGTGGCTAGTATGGAATGCCACACATCACCATTGTGAGCTGGTCGCTTGACCGATGCCCCATTGCGGCGCGTGCGAAACGCACGGGTTTGCTGTGAGGCGACCTTGCAATGGTCTTGGCAAAGGAGCCTTGCCGTGTCTTCGATCGTGACACCATGTGGCCTTGGCGTTTCACCAAGGTCGCGGACGTTATTTGCAATGTTCACCGCGAGTGTCGCCCTGGCGATTACCACCGGCTGCGGCGCGGTTTCCCAATGGGAAAACGCCGACGGCGTGCGGTTGTATCAACAAGGCTACTACGACGCCGCCCAAAAGCGGTTTCAGCAGGCTTTGGCCGATGCCCCAGAAGCACCCGATGCGTACTACAACATCGCTGCCACGTACCACCAGTTGGGCAAGCTGAGCCAGGACGAGATTCAGCTCGACCAAGCAGAGCAATACTACAACCAGTGTCTTGATCGCCACCCGAACCATCGCGAATGTTACCGAGGTCTGGCGGTGTTGATGTCCGAACGTGGTCGTTCGGAAGAAGCATTCACGTTGCTCGAGACGTGGGTGGATCGCTCGCCGTCGATGACCGATCCACGTATCGAACTGGCCCGGCTGTTTGAAGAATACGGCGATCGCGAGTCTGCCAAATCGCAGTTGCTCGAAGCGCTACAGACCGATCCACAAAACTCGACGGCCTTGGCCGCCTTGGGTCGCATTCGCGAGGAGTTAGGCGAACACACGCAGGCCTTGGCCGACTATCAGCGATCGCTGAGCGGTAATCGCATGCAAAACGAGGTCAAGGCCCGAGTCGTCGCGCTGCAGTCGGCCTTGTCGCCGTCGATGCTGACCGGTCCGGGGGGCGACACACGTGTAGTCACTCGCAACGCAATGCCGCCACGTTGATCATCACTTGGGGCAGTTGTGCAGCCTGAGGCAATCTGTCGCAGGTGTCCTCGGATGAAGCTTCGCTGCGGGGCTTCTACAACGGTGCATCGAAATTCCCCGGGGTTGGCCCGGTGTGCCCCATCGCCATCGAAAGGGGCCATCGCTACAATCGGTGGCTTGTCCCACCGGGCGATTGATCGTCCTGCGTCTGTGTGCCAAGCCGGCGCGGCTCGTCGGCCTTTATCTTTCGATTTGGCCCGGGCAAGATTGGTGGCTGGTTTCATTCCCCCCTTGTAACGGTGCCAACCATGTACCGCGTGATTGTACTCGACAAGCTCTCTCAAGATGGTCTCGACGTTTTGGCCGCCGCGCCCAACATCGAATACGAAGTTCAAACGGGTCTGGCGGGCGAAGATCTGCGTCAGGCGCTCATGGAGTTCGATGGCGCGATTCTGCGCAGTGGGGTGAAGATCACCGCCGAATCACTGGCCGGAAATCGCAGGCTGAAAGCGCTGGTCCGCGCCGGTGTGGGCACGGACAACATCGACAAAGAATCTGCCACGCGGCAGGGTATCGTGGTGATGAACACGCCCTCGGGCAACACGCTAAGCACGGCGGAGTTGACCGTAGCGCTGATGCTCGCGCTTTCTCGCAACATTGCCCCCGCGAACCAAAGCCTTGTAGAAGGACGTTGGGATCGTGGCAAATTCATGGGCACCCAATTGGCCGATAAAACGCTCGGTGTGATCGGGCTGGGGCGTATTGGCCAGGCCGTGGCGGCGCGGGCAAAAGCGTTCGAGATGAAGATTTTGGGATACGACCCGTTCATGTCGGTGGAACGGGCCGCTCAGCTTGGCATCGAATCAGTTGGCACGGTTCACGAGTTGTTGCCGCAGGTCGATTACTTGACGGTTCATACTCCCTTGACCGAGGAGACGCGAAACCTCATTAGCGAGGCGGAGATCGAACTGATTCGTCCCGGCGCGCGACTGATCAACTGCGCGCGGGGCGGCATCTACGACGAAGCGGCGCTGGTTGCCGGATTGCAGAGTGGCAAGTTGGGGGGCGTCGCGCTGGACGTTTATCCCGAGGAGCCGTGTACGTCCAGCCCGTTGTTTGGAATGCAGGGTGTCGTATGCACGCCCCACTTGGGTGCCAGTACGAAGGAAGCTCAGACGAATGTTGCGGTCGAAGGCGCGCATCTATTGGTCGATTGTTTGACGACCGGCGCGATTCGTCACTCCGTCAATGCGAGCCCACTCGATCCGAAGACGCTTACCGAAATGCGAGGGCATCTCGATGTTGCCTTTCGCTTGGGCGTGCTACATGGGCAGATGGATCGCGGGGCAGCGAAGCGATGCAAGCTACTGTTTCGTGGCGAAGTCGCCAGCAAAGACACGCGGCTGCTCTCGGCGGCGTTCGCTGCCGGGCTGCTGGGACAAGCGATGGAAGAAGAAGTCAACATTGTGAACTCCCAAGTGCTGCTGCAAGATCGCGGCATCGAGTTGGTCTCGGAGTCGAGTTGCGACCGTGGCGACTTCAACTCGATCATCATCACGGAAGTCGAGACCGATGTGAAGGTTTATCTGGCCGGAGGGACACTGTTCGGGAACCATCTTGCCCGACTCGTGCGGCTTGGCGACCACCGACTCGAAGCCTATCTCGACGGCGTGATGTTCGTGTTCACCCACCGCGATGTGCCGGGCATCATTGGCAACATTGGTACGATTTTTGGAAAGCATCAGGTAAACATTGCTCAAATGGCGGTCGGGCGTCGAGAAGAGGCGGCCGGTGGTGAAGCCATTGGCGTGTTGAATCTTGACAATCCGCCGCCCCAAGAAGCATTGGACGAAGTGCTGGCCGTTGAGGACATCTTGAGCGCGAAAGTCATCCGATTGCCGGCTGCTGGCGAGTACCCTGCATGGCTGGTAGGATAAGCTGCCGCGGTGCTGGATTCTGGTGCCGCACGGTTGTTCTTCTAAAGCAGAGCACGTTTGAGGAGTTGCGGATTATGCGTACGGTCATCGGTTTGTCTTGTGTGCTCGCGCTTTTTCTAACCGCCACGGGATGCGGTCCAACGGAGACAACCGATAACGGGGACACTCAGCAAGAAGAAACGCAAGCTCCGGCGGAAACTGATGACGCCGAAGGAGAAGTGACTGAATCCCCCGCCGACGAATCCGCGATGGAAGATTCCGAGGAAGAAGATTCCGAGGAAGAAGAAATGCCGGCAGATGAAACCGAGGAGGTTGCGGAAGAGGAAGTGCCGGTTGAAGAGCCCGAAGTGGTGGTCGAGACATTCGACACAGAGGCCCGACCGAGCCTTCTGTTCAAGATCATGCTCGAGCCGGTTACCAACGCCCTGGAGTCACAGACTTCCGGCTTGGGCTTGCCAGGTTTGGGTGGTTAAGGCGTGCGGCAGTTAAGAACGTACCAATCACAACCCGACGCGTAAGCGAGGGAACGCAGTGAATTACCGGTTGGTCCCTCGCTCACGCGTCCCCTTGGTATATTCTCATTCGCCGCTCGCCTAACTGCCGGCTTTCTGCCGATTGTTGCAATGATGCCGGGTGTGCGGGTCTCAGAAAATCTGCTTCGAGAGCACAATTGCCTCGTGGTGAGAGGGCATCGCATTTAGCATGGAGTTGAGGTTCTTGCTTCAATTCCATTCCGCGGAAGTCTCCCCTTTTCATGCCGTTCTCACTTCTCTTGGCATTGTTGTGTGCGTTGATTGCCGCCGAGCTTTCTCCGCAAACTCCTGTCGAGCGACCGCTCTTGGCGTTGCTCGCGGTGTTGCTCGTTGCTGCCGTGACGCCTGTGTACGCCATGTTAATCACCAGGAGCGGGCGCATCGAGCGACGCTATGCCAATCTTGATCTCGTTGCACGGTTCGATCAACAAAGATTGCGGGCGTTCTTCGAGGTCGTCTGGATCGTGTCCGTGGCGGTCATCGCTTTGGGCACATCTTGGTGTCAGTTGGTTCGTGTGAACTGGCAACTTGCCGACGCTGTGCTGGTCGATGAATTGTTGATCCTCACGCCGGTTTTCTTGCCCCTGCTGTTGGCGTGGTCCATCTTACAAAACGGCGGTCTTCACCACCGAAGCAGTCTGGCGAAGCAAAGCGTTGCCTCGTCATTACGATGTAGGCTTCGCGAGATAGGGCAGTTGGCGCGCGATCACCTGCTCGTTCTGCTGGCCCCTGTCTTGGTGCTGGTCGCGGTGAAGGACATCATGTGCTGGGTCGCGCCTAGTTGGGAGCAGGGCGGATGGGACTGGTGGCTTTACGCACCCGTTTTGGTTGCCATGTTTCTTGGGTTGCCGCTGTTCCTGCGTTACCTTTGGCAAACTGAACCGTTGCCCCCGGGGCAGCTTTGCGACCGGCTGGAGCACGCAGCCCGTCGGGCGGGCGTCGAAATGAAGCACATTCGGGTTTGGCACACTGGGGGCGCGATCGCCAATGCCGTCGTGACCGGCATGACGTCCGCGGTGCGGCATGTGTTCTTGACCGACCGTCTCGTGCGTCACCTTGCTCCGGCGGAGATCGAGGCCGTATTTCTGCACGAACTGGGGCATGTT
>CAZNXE010000337.1:0-6097 GCA_964576465.1 uncultured Planctomycetaceae bacterium | reverse complement strand
TGGGCGATCGCATCAGGCAACTTCTTGTGGAACGAGTAAGCGTCGTAGGGTGCTGGCGAACGGTTGAATGACTGCCCCTAAAATACCATTTCTGGCCGAAAATTGCCAAAAATCACCGGTGCCACGTAGATCATCCGCCCCTGGCGCCAGCGGTGAAGTCTTGTCTTTTCGTGTTGGCCAATGTCTGCAAGAATGCCCCCCGCTGGCAGGAACGATCTCAAGGAGGAAATCGCGTGATTGCCCACATGGCACGGAACCGTACTCAATCGGCGGCAAGATTCATCGCGTTGACGCTGTTGGCAATGCACTGCTTCCCTGCGGTAGTCGAGGCTGACAATCAGCCGGCTGTCACGGATCAGGAGCCAGTCGCTAATACGGCAGCGAACGAGAAGTCGGACCCGGTAGCCGACGCGCGTAGCGCTCGGATGCTCCGTTCGCCGCGAGCAACGGTTCGATCTCTCGTGAAGGCCGTGGACGACCGCGAGAAGGAGCTGGCGGCGTTGTGCCTCGACCTGTCGGAAGTCAGCCCCAATATCGTGGATATGAAAGGCCCTCAATACGCACTGCATTTGCGAGGCGTGTTGGGGCGGATGTGGAAGATCAACTACGAGGCGCTGCCGAACGATCCAAACACCCCGTCGCCCTATGTTCTTGGGCACGACATGAACGTTCAGATCGACCTTCCGATGGTCGCCTTGGCCGATGCGACGCGCATCGAGTTGACACAGGGCCCCGACGGTTTATGGCGATTCAGTCCGGCAACGGTCGCCGTCATCAATGAATTGTGGGACCGTTGGTACGACCGTCCTCTCGCCTCGGGAGAAGTCGCCGCTGAAGAGCCGAAACTGTTCGCCGACCAGCTCCGAGAACTGTTTCCCAAGAGCCTGCATGGCACAACGTTTCTCATCAAAGATTATCAATGGATTTGCCTGCTGATTCTCATTTTCTTGGGATTCGTGGCAGACGTCATCGCGCGGTTCGTTCTTCATCGCGTGGCAGCCACTTGGTTTCGTCTCTTTCGAGGTGATCGGCAGTACGATGCCCAGCACGGGGTGTTTCGCCCGATGGGGCTGCTGGTGCAGGCGCTGGTGTGGTACGGCGGAACCCTGCTGATCGGCCTGCCCGACTTTGCTCTGTCTGTTCTGTTGCTGGGGCTAAAGTTCTTTGCCGTGGTGTCCGCGGTGTGGTCGGCCTATCGTCTGATCGATTTGCTGGCGCTGGAACTGGCAGACAAAGCCAGCCGGACCAGTACCAAGTTCGACGATCTGTTGATCCCGCTGGTCTGGCGATCGTCGTCGGTGCGCTGGCTTGTGCCGAGGCGTTCAATCTCCCGATCACCGGCTTGCTTGGCGGCCTTGGATTGGGCGGTGCCGCGCTGGCGTTGGCCTCGAAAGATACGATCAGCAATCTGTTCGGTTCGTTCACGGTACTCGTCGACCGCCCGTTCGAGATCGGCGACTGGATCGTTACCGGAGACGTCGAAGGCACGGTCGAGACCGTCGGTTTTCGCAGTACACGCATCCGCACGTTCTACAACTCGCTGATTACGTTGCCCAACAGCTTGCTGACCACCGCCGTGGTCGACAACATGGGGCAGCGCCGCTTTCGGCGCATTAAGCTGATGATCGGGCTGCAATACGACACGCGTCCCGAACAGGTTGACGCGTTTTGCGAAGGAGTGCGTGAACTGATACGACGTCATCCCTACACACGGAAGGATTACTATCACGTCTATCTCAACCAGTTCAGCGCGAGTTCGATCGACATCCTCCTGTATTGCTTTGTCGAGTGTCCTGACTGGAGTGTCGAGCTGCGCGAACGCCATCGACTGATGGTCGACATCATGCGAACAGCCGAAGCATTGGGCTGCTCGTTTGCCTTTCCCACGCGAACGCTGCACATGCACAACGAGCCTGACAGCCCTGACGCACAGACACTAGCCATCGACGACCCACTCGCGGCAGGACAAGGGGTTGGCGCCCGAATCGCCGGTCCTCTGGTTTCGCCAGAACATCGTACCGGCGGCGTGCACTACACGGGCCCCTTGCCAGTTCAAGGCGTTGACATGCCAGACGAAGCCGAGAATGGTTCAATGTAGGCGGAACGCGGGTGAATCCTCTTTTTTCACCATCACCTTGCGTGTGCGAAGATGGCGACAAGCTCTCTTGGGACACACGGATTCTGTATGGCTTTTGGAGGACGAATGCGCGGAGTAGAATGAACGTTTGTCCAAGTGTCAATCGCTTGATAAGGAATTCGGAAGCCATCGATCAAGCCACACAAGAGAATGTTTGCGCCTGTAGCTCAGGGGATAGAGCGGCGGTTTCCTAAACCGTAGGTCGCAGGTTCAATTCCTGCCAGGCGTATTGGACTTACGACAGTGCGGATAGTCATAACTGGATAATTCTGGTCGATTCTCGCGGTCGATGATACAATTGGGTGGGTGGATTAGATGCAGCTTGAGAGACGTCGTTCATGCTTAAACGAGACTATCGCAACATCGAGAAAGACCCTGCGCGGTGTGGAGGACAACCCGTGGTAGCGACCACGAGGGTTCGGGTCGCTACCATTCTGAGCTGCTACCGCCAAGGAATGGGCATTGAGGAAATCGTCCAGTAGTATGCTTCTCTCACGCCGGCTGATGTTCACGACGCCTTGGCCTACGCCTACGATCACATTGAGGAAATCGAGGCCGATCTAGTTGCTGACGATGAAGCTGGAACGCCTCAAACCGTTGCGTCGGGATCCGCTCGGTAACAATCCGATAGCGACCATCCGCAGGCACTCCCACGCTCTCGAAGAAGACATCGAGACTTGGTGGGCCGTTTCGAGAACGCCTTTCGGGTCGGGAAAGCCGGCCTCGACACGAACACCGCCTTGTAGACTGGCCTCGCCCTGTTTCTTCTCGCCTCTCCTCCAGTGTGGCGTCCAGGTGAGGGGTGCGGACAAGGCGTCGACAAACGACCATTCACTCGGTGAAGGACTTGGCGGTTCGGGATCCATCGCGCCGGCGGGGGCACCCAATCCCCACGATGCCACCAGCACCAGCGCGATATGAGTTTCGTTACTCATCATTCCTCTTGGCGATACCCTCGGGTAAGCAGCAAACTTCTCGCGGCGAGGAATAGTAACGGATACCTCATGCGCCCATCAATGGATTGCGGTACTCCATAGCACCGCAATCCATTTTGAATGAACTCCCCGAGAGGCCATCGAAAGCTGACTTACCTTTGTCGTCGTATTGATCGAGACATCCCTCGCCTATGGGCGAGGATTGCTCAGTGGAGTCTCCCGTTTTCACCAGGAACATGAAACGGGGAGAACCCTACTTAGCGCCGACGCCGCCAGCCGATCAGGCCCAGGCCGCACAGGGCACCGGCCATCATCACGAAAGTCGATGGCTCCGGAACAGAATAACTCAGCGACGGAAAATTGCTCGATGATGCCGCTTCGCTGGAATACAGAAAGACAAAATCGTTTGTGATTCCTTCCGTGGTTTCGTACAGTAACAGACCGGCATTGCTCGACGGATCGTCGATCCAACCTTGGATCACAGCCTGCGGAATGGTCCAACTGACCGTCGTGCCAGCAACATCGCCAGCAGTAAAGGTATACGTACCGAGCGCGGTGCCAAAGCCAGTGCCTCCGGGCGATCCGAGTCCGCCGCCTCCGGTCCAAGGCGTTGAGACCGAATCATCGAGGTCGATCCAGTCGGCATTTGCGTCGGTCCATCCGGCATTTGCGGCCGCGATCAGGTGGACGCTGACCGACTGGCCGGCAAAGGTTCGCAGATCCCGGACGACAAACGACAGAGTTGCATCACCAATGGGGTCTGCTTGGCCAGTGAGATCGAAGAACACGATCGCCCGCTGGACCTCCGCAGGGTTGCCCAAGTCGGTTCCGACGGCGACCAAAGTATTGCTGCCATTAACGTTGTGCTGTAAGTCGCTCCGCCCCTCGAGTCGGGTGTCTTCGGTTGCCGTCACGGTCACCATCGACGCCTGTGCGACCGGGACGAACATCAGGGTCAAGGCCAGGGCGACGCTTGCCGTTCCGTTCGTCTTGTGAACTGTATTCATGCTAGTCATTAGCTCCTCAAAAGGTGGAAGTGAAGAAAAGGGCAGTGCTGATCGATCGTGACGGATGGAATCTTCAACGCTGCCTCGAAGGGGTATCAAAGGGCTCTGCCATTTACTATGTTCGTTACTATGTTGACGAGGCAGGAACACGCCGTCAACGAAACAGTTTGCGCAAAAATATGCCGCTTTTTGGTCATTCAGGATCGCCTCACAAGAAGTATTTTTCCGTTTGGCGCTATTTACGAATCTCGTTACTGTTATGGCGACCGTTGCGCCACTCCAACGGCAGCGCACTTCCATGAACTCGACCAAGCATGTCGCCGTATTGATCGAGACATCGCTCGCCTGTGAGCGTGGGTTGCTCAGTGGAGTGTGCCGCTTTCATCAGGAACACGAGACTTGGTCGATTTACTTCAAGCCACGAGATTTGGGCGATTCCTTGCCGCAATGGTTATCCTCATGGCACGGTGACGGAATTTTGGCCCGCGTTACCAATCAAAAGATCGCCCGGGCTCTGATTGCAACGAGCATTCCGTTCATCGACTTGCGGGGCGGTTCCAAAGATTTGGGCATCCCGATGTTTGGCCCGAACAACCAGCAAGTGAGTGTGATGGCCTTCGAGCATCTGCACGAGCGCGGCCTGCGGCACTTTGCTTTCTGTGGCGAATCGACTGGAGGCAGTGTCTTCGACGACGAGCGGAAATGCACCTTTCAGCAAGTCGTGCAAGAACACGAATACGATTGTCACGTTTTCAAGGCTCAAGGTCGGAAGCAGGACGCAAACGACTGGGAAGTCGAGCAGCAACAGCTCATCGAGTGGCTCGGTTCCCTCCCAAAGCCGGTTGGGATCATGGCTTGTCACGATGATCGTGGCCAGAAGATTCTCGACGCCTGTCGCCGTGGCAGTTTATTGGTGCCGGACGAGATCGCCGTAATCGGCGTGGGCAACGATGTCTACTTCTCTGGTCTTTCGATTCCCTCGCTTTCCAGTGTCGATATCAATAGCCAGTCGATCGGCTACGAAGCGGCATCGCTTTTGGATCGCATGATGCGAGGAAAGAAAGAGTTCGATCAAGACATGCTCTTCAAACCAGTCGGAGTGGTTGTGCGTCAGTCGACCGACGTGGTCGCATGTACGGATCAGGAAATCGCCGCGGCCATTCGCTTTATCGCGCAGCACGCTTGTCATCGCATGACCGTCGAAGATCTCGCACAACACGTTGCGTTATCGCGCACGTTGCTGAATCGACGGTTTAAGCAGATCGTGGGCCGAACCCCCAAGGCCGAAATCGTCCGGGTTCAGCTTGAGCATGCGAAGCGATTGCTTCTCAATACCGATCTGTCTGTCTCGACGGTAGGCGATCGGGCCGGCTTTAGCGAATCGAACTTTATTGTGGTGTTCCGAAGAAGTGTGGGCCAAACTCCACGCGCGTTTCGGGCCCGCCATGGACGTTTATTCGGCTTGGGATGGGAGAAGGGAGAGTAGCTCAAGGAGTAATAGTCTCTAGATGATTGTGCCCGGGGGGTCAAAGCACGAAACACCGAAGGAGCACTCTTGTCATTTTTCTGACATTCGATTGTCTTTCGATTCCTGCCAGGCGTACTTGTTTGCTCTCTCTCGAACGACCGGGCCACGGGGGAATGCTCTCTTTCCGTGCGGGGGTGCTGACGTGTCTACGCAGAAGTCGATTGATTGTCTATCATGGTGGCCGCGATTGCTGCCGAATTTCAACTCTTCGGTGAATCGACAACCATCCTCAGGCATTCACGGCAGGCAGGTAGCATGGATTTCTTGCAGCGGCTAGAACGGGCGGTCGAACGTGGGCAACGTGCCAGCACGGCCGAGGCACAACAGGAAGCGAAACGGCAGTTTAGCGAAGAGGAATGCCGGCGGCTGCACTCGAAGTATCGCATCGATCTTTCCGAACACATCGAACGATGTATGAAGCAACTGCCGAATTTCTTTCCCGGCTTCGAGCTGAGTACGCTTGTTAGCGATGTTGGCTGGGGAGCCAAGG
>CAZNXE010000336.1:0-6115 GCA_964576465.1 uncultured Planctomycetaceae bacterium | reverse complement strand
TGCGGGCCAATCATGGTGCGTCCGCGCTCCGCTTGACGGCACCCTACGGCTCTTTGTTTGTTGTGTCGTTGTGGTGATTTGCCACGTCGTGCGTGCAAGCACACACACTACCACGACACGACATCCTGCTGGGGGAGCCAGCCTGTGGTGTACTACAGATTGCTGAGGTCCAGCTCGGGGGGACCGCCGGCTTCTTCGGTGGGCGCGGCGGTTACGAGAAGATCTTTCGATGCGTCGAGATAGATCTTGTCGGCCATGATCTCCGCGATCACGATCTTTAGTTTGTCGTGCGTATCAAGCTCGACCAGCGGCCGCGCGCCGGCGGTAAGCTGTACGAGCCGCTTTTGAATCAGCGTCGATAATTTGAAGCGACCGCCAACCTTCTTGACGATTTCCTCGTGGAGGAGTTCTTCGATCATGATTTCTCGCCTTCAAGTTGGAACAAAATGTTACACATCGACTGGACCGCATTGTCCAAATTGTCGTTAATGATTTGATGTTGATATTGGTCGCCGGTTTCCAACTCGCCTTGGGCAACCGCGAGACGCCTGTTAAGCGAATCGCCCGTTTCGGTACCACGATCCTCTAATCGGCGCTGGAGATCGGCGAACGATTTTGGTCGCACGAAGATCGTGACGGCGTCTGGAAACTGCTCGATCACGGCCCTGGTGCCATTGACGTCAATCTCTAAAACTACCCATTTCCCGTCTTCGAGACCAGAGGTCACCTCATCGCGGAGCGTTCCGTACCAGCGTCCTGAGTGCTCGTGGTCGCCAAAAAGCTGGAAACACTCTAGGAAATCGCCTTGCTCCCGGCGTCGGGAAAACTCCTCGTCTGACACGAAATGATAGTCGCGTCCGTCCACTTCTCCCTGGCGGGGAGGCCGTGTGGTGGCCGAAACAGAAAATGTCAGCGGAGCCGAACTCTTGGCAAACACCTGCTTCAACACGGTGCTTTTGCCCGAGCCCGAGGGGCCTGAAATGACGATCAACTTTCCGCTCACACTCGGTATCTCTGCTGCCTAGGAAGGGAAGGGGGGGACTACTCGACGTTTTGGATCATTTCGCGGATTTTCTCGAGTGCCGCTTTGACCTCGATCACGTGCCGAGAAATCTCGACATCGTTGGATTTTGAACCGATCGTGTTTGTCTCACGGACCATTTCTTGGGTCAAGAATTCGAGCTTGCGTCCGGTGCTCTCATCGAGCTCGAGCGTGGAATCGAACTGCTCGAGGTGGCTCCGCATCCTGACGATTTCCTCGGAGATATCGCTGCGTTCGGCGAAGATGCTCACTTCCCGGATCAGGTCCGCCGGTTCGAGGCTGACCTCATACTTTTCGAGCGTCTTTGCCACGCGGTCACGAATTCGCTCGCGATAGGAGTCAACCACGCTGGGAGCCCGTGCGGCGATCGCTTCCAACTCGGTGGAAATTGTCTTCGCATTGCCACGAAGATCAGCCTTCATGGCCGCGCCTTCGCGCTGTCGCATCGTATCGAGATTGGCTAACGCCTCTTCGAGGGCTTTTTGAATGAACGGCCAGTCTTCGTGCAAGTCGGCACTCTTGGCGGAGCTTTCGTTCACCACACCGGGCAATTGGAGTAGCAGCTCAAGGCTTACCGATTCCACCACATGCCAACGACTGTGAACGGCTTCAAGCTGTTGGCGATAACTGTCCAGCACGTCGGCGTCGATACGATAGTCGTCAGGGCTGCGTGGACGGTTGACCCACAGGCTGACCTGCACGGTACCGCGACGGATGTGCTGTCGCACGACACTCTCGATCTCCGATTCGAGACCACCGTGACCGTCGCCCGATTTCACGGTCAGCTTGAAGTAGCGACTGTTGATCGCCCTGACTTCGACGGTAATGGTCAAACCGCCATCTTGGAGGTGCGCCTCACCGAATCCGGTCATGCTCAACAACAAGGTTGGTCTTCCTTATCTAACGAATGGCCGGGCGACAATAATCTGCTTAACTCGAACAAGCATCGAGCGTTTTTCGGTATTCTCAACCACATCGACAAATGCTTAAGGCAACGGGTGGCTGCCCTGCTTTGTTCTACTCAGTCGCCGCTTCGTCGGGCGTGGCAGCAGGCTCGCCGGTCGGATCGGGAATGGTCGTTTCACTGGGGTCGATTGGCTCGTTTGATTCGATCGTCTGTTGTCGCGCGGGCGCCTGAGAGCCCAGTCCTTGTTCCAGCGGTCCTGATTCCGCACTGAAATACTTCACGCAGACGACACAGAGCAAGAACCACACCGTTGCCACGACGATGGTCACACGCGTGAACACGTCGCCCGCCTTGGCCCCGAAAGCACTTTGGCCGCCCATTCCGCCGAATGCTCCGACAAGGCCGCCGCCTTTTCCGCGTTGCAGCAGAATAATCATGATTAGAAACAGGCCTGTTAGCAACAACAGGATCATCAAGAAAGTTCCCATCACAGGACTCCGATCATTCAGGGCACTCTGGCATGTTAGGCGAGTGGCAGAAATTTTTTTACCGTAGCATGGGACCTCGTCCCGTGTAGAACCCACGGAGTACACGACGGGATCCCATGCTACGGCAGTTTTCTATCTGCCGCTCGCCTTATGACAGAATACCAGTCTGGTTGTTGGTGTTTGTATTGTTCAAGACAGTGTAGGGTGACGAGATGGCTGCGGATGCAACCTATCGCGGTGAGGCAACCCACTGCCATCATCACATTGTGCGTTACGACGCAATCGCACGCCCAATCCCCAGAAAGCCGTCGACCGTGAGGCTGGCTCCACCAACCAAGGCACCGTCGATATCGGCTTGTCCAAGGAGATCACAGGCATTCTCAGCCTTGACGCTACCTCCGTAGAGGATTCGCACCGCAGCCGCGACGCCCGAATTGTAGCGATCGGCCACCAGTTTGCGAAGATCTGAATGGACTTCTTGTGCCTGTTCGGGCGTTGGCACGCGTCCGGGGCCAATCGCCCAGACCGGTTCGTAGGCCAAAACGCATGCATGCACCTGTTGGGCCGAGAGATCTTTCAGCGATCCGCTGAATTGGGCCGAGACAACATCGGCCGTCCGACCGGCGTCACGGTCTTCCAGCAACTCGCCGACGCACACTATGGGCGTTATCCCGGCTGCTAGCGCCGCGACGACCTTCCGCTGGATTTCTTCGTCCGTCTCGCCCATCACGTGCCGTCGCTCACTGTGACCCAGGATCACATAGCTACAGCCCACGTCTTTGAGCATGGCTAGGCTGAGTTCTCCGGTAAACGCACCATTGGCCTCATGGTAGACGTTTTGGGCACCCAGGCTCACGGGCGAGTTGGCCAATTCGCGTCCCACGGCGTCGAGATAGACGCTCGGAGGGCAAACAAGCCAGTCAACATCGGTGAGCGTTGCGGCGCCATCCGCCACTCCCTTGGCCAGTGCAATCGCCTGCTCGCGATCGAGATTCATTTTCCAATTGCCGGCGATAAGCGGGCGTTTCATCCGGGTTCTCCTGATCGGGTGCTAATTTGCTTTCCTAATAGTTCCGCCAGCCCGCGAAGTTGCTTGGCGACTTCGGCATACTGTTCAGGGAGCAAGGCCTGGGGGCCATCGCTCACCGCTTCCTCTGGGCAGTTATGCACTTCGATGTGGACTCCATCAGCCCCCGCGGCAATGCCTGCCAGCGCACAAGGGGGGATGAGTGCCGGTTTGCCGGTCGCGTGAGAGGGGTCGACGATGATCGGCAAGTGCGAACGCTGCTTGCACGAAGGAACCGCCGCGACGTCGAACAGGTTGCGTGTGGCAGGGTCAAAGCCCTTCACCCCCCGTTCGCAGAGCACGACGTTGTGGTTGCCTTGCGCAAGGATATATTCCGCGCTCATCAACAGGTCTTCAATCGTGGCGCTCATGCCGCGTTTGAGCAGCACGGGCTTCTTCGTCTGGCCCACTTCGGTCAGCAAGACGAAGTTCTGCATGTTTCGGGCACCAATCTGCAGCATGTCGGCATGCTCCGCAACCAATTCGACGCGGCGCGGATCGGTCACTTCGGTCACCACGGGCATTCCATGTTTGTCGCCTGCCTCGCGTAGAATTTTTAGGCCATCCCCACCCATGCCCTGATAAGAATAAGGGCTCGTTCTCGGCTTGTAAGCACCGCCACGGAGAATGTTCGCCCCGGCTTGTTTCACCGCCCCCGCAATTTCATCCATCCGCTCGGCACTTTCCACGGCACACGGACCGGCGATCATGGCAAGATAGCCGCCGCCAATCTTCACTCCAGCCACGTCGACCACACTCGGTTCCGGCTGTGCTTCGAGGCTGGCCAACTTGTAGGGGGGCAGAATCGGCACCACCTGCGCCACGCCCGGGATCGCTCGCAGGGTGTTGACGGGTACTAGCGTCTCGTCGCCAATCACTCCAATAATGGTGCGGAACGATCCACGGCTCACGTTCACCTTGAGTCCCTCGGACTCGATGCGCCCAATGAGATGGTCGATTTGCTCGTCGGTTACGTCGGGTTTCAGAACGATGATCACGGGTCAAGGATCCTTGTCGAGGCAGGGCTTCATGCCTGAAGGGGGAGAATCGCCAAACCTTGAAGTTTATCAGGGGCACCGGTCGCCGTCTGCGCTTGGAAAGAGAGCGATGGCCAAGACTTTCGGGCGCTCGCCTTTCAGCGAAACACCGACAGAATGCCGAGAATTGCGTCGCTAGCTTGGGTTTCTTCGCTGACGACTCGATTGGCCCCTGACTTCGTCAATCTCGCGACGTTACTTTGATAGCGGCAGCGGACTAATACGAAGCAGTTGGCATTCATCGCGCGGAGCGTGCTGACAATACGGAGCGCGGCGTCGTCATCGGGTACGCAAACAACCGCCAACGACGCTGTTTCGGCATCCGCCAGCTTTAGGGTTGAACGGTCTGACGCGTCGCCCGCCACGGTGCGAAACCCCTCTTGGGCGAAGCCCTGCAGATTGACGGGGCTGAGGTCCACCAGGCAAACGTCATTGCCGGCGGTCTCTAACTGCGAAGTTACGTGTCGGCCAATCGGACCGGCTCCAATCACAAGTGCTTTTTGTCCAGCGCGCTGGTGTGGGTTCATTTCCGTTGGCGCTTCATCCGCCCCCTCGGCGAATCGTGTCCAACGTAGTCCCATTTTCAACAACAGCGGTGTCAAAATAAGCGAGCCAATGGCAAGTGCGATGATGCGTTGATAGTCCGATTCGGAAATCACGCCTGTTTCCCAGCCAAGCAACAGCAGGACAAACGCGAACTCGCCGATGTGTGCCAAGCCGATCCCCATTCCCGCGGCCGCTTGCCAGCGAACCCCCGTTAGCCAAAGAGCAACGGAGGCGGCCAGTGCTTTGATCGTGATCAGCCCCGCCAGGCAGCCGAGCGTGAACCACGGTTCGCTCCAAACCAATCTTGGGTCGAACAGCAGGCCGAGACTCACAAAGAACACCGCGGCAAACGTTTCGCGAAAGGGAAGCACCAATGCGTCGATCTGCTTGGTCCAACGATTGCCGCTAAAAATGAGCCCCGCGGCGAAGGCCCCGATGGCCGGCGGTAACCCAATGCTGAAGGCTCCCAGCGTAACGCCTCCGAGTGAAACCAGGGTGAACAGGATGACCAGTTCAGGGCTGCGGTAGTTGGCAAAGACCGGAATGATCCAACGAGCCAAGACATGTTGCAGCACAATAACCGCCGCGACAAATAGGATCGAGGTGAGGATGAGCGTGACATACTCGATCCCGGTGGCGACTTCTCCCGTGCCGGTCAACAGTGGCACCAGAAGCAATAGCGGGATGAGTGCCGCGTCTTGAAACAGCAGAATCCCGATCGCACGTCGGCCGTGCGACAGGCTCGAATGCCCCCACTCACTCAGGGCTTTGAAGACCAAGACCGTCGAACTGAAAGACGCGGCCGCGGCAATGAAGATCGCGGGCTTCCATTCAGTGCCAATGCCAAGCAAGAACGCGGCCACCGGCAAGGCCACCAGTAGCATCTGCACGCTTCCACCGATCACCAGGTTTCGCCCCAGTCGCCCAAGCTCTTGGAGCGAGAACTCCAGCCCGATTGAAAACAGCAGAAAAAACACACCCGCTTCAGCGATGTATTCAAGTTCATGCTGCTCGTCGCTAACCCAGCCG
>CAZNXE010000335.1:0-6136 GCA_964576465.1 uncultured Planctomycetaceae bacterium | reverse complement strand
CAGCAAGCCGTCTGCCCATCTATCGGCAATTGGTCGATCAGATCCGCGATGGCATTGCCCGGGGTCGGCTCTTAGCTGGCGAACGTTTGCCATCGGTCCGCGATCTTTCGCGGCAGTTGGTGGTCAACCCAAACACCGTCGCTCGGGCGTACACCGAATTGGAGCGGGAAGGCGTGCTCAACGCGCGAGCCGGCTTGGGTGTGTTCGTGGCAGAGCCCAAGGGCGAACTGACCAAGAAGGCCCGTAAGCTGCGACTGAACGAAGTGCTGGATCGATTCCTCGTTGAGGCCGTACACCTGGGGTTCTCTTCCGAGGAAGTGCTTACCATCGTCTCGGACCGCGTAGGACGATTTCGGTGGACCGAGGTACCTCAAGGGAGCGGACAGCGTTAACTCCTTAGGGCGATTCCCCCAAAGCAGACACAACGTGTTACCAATCATTCGGTGAAGCATGAACGAACCGATCGTCACGCATGGACTTACCAAGTTCTACGGCAACCGCTGTGTGGTCAATTCACTCGATCTGCGGATTCCTCGTGGCAGTGTCTACGGTTTCCTGGGCCGCAACGGGGCAGGCAAGTCGACCACCATCAAAATGTTGATGGGCATGGCGCATGCGGACCGTGGTCACGCGGAATTGTTGGGCGAAGACTCGACGGACCTTTCGCCTGCAACACGCGCTCGTATCGCCTATCTTGCCGAGGGACATCCGCTATACCGCTGGATGCGGGTGGGCGAGGCTGTGCGGTTTACGCGGTCGTTTTATCCCACATGGAACGACGAATTACTGAACCAGATACTCGATCATTTCGAGCTTTCTCGTCGGGCCAAGATCCGCCGGCTCTCTAATGGTCAACGGGCCCAACTGTCGTTGGCGTTGGCCGTGGCGCCCGACCCGGAGTTGTTCATTTTGGACGACCCGACCCTTGGGCTAGACACGGTTGTCCGACGGGATTTTCTGGAGTCGATGATTCAGATCATCCAACGTCAGGGTCGGACGATCCTGTTCAGTTCCCACATTTTGGGCGATGTCGAACGGGTGGCCGATCGCATCGGCATCTTGGTCGATGGCGTATTGCGAGTCGATTGTCCCACGGAACACTTCAAGCAGTCGATCCGCAAGGTGGTGTTGGAGTTTGCCGGTGATCCGCCGGAATTCCCCGCTTGCAAAGGTCTCGTGAGTTGCCGGCAACTTGGGGCGCGACTGGAACTGGTGATCGTCGACTACAGCGACCATCACCGCGAACGAATCGAAATGCTTGCGCCACGTGCGGTCGACGTATTGGAGTTGAATCTAGAAGAGGCCTTCATCGAATACACACGCGGGCAGCAACGCTCGCTGCCAATGTTGGCCACGCCGGACAGTCCGACGGTTTCAGCGGACGAGCCGTTGGCCGAGACTGCCGACACGGCATCATCCGCACAGGAGGGTTAAACACCATGCGGCACGCCAACGTACTGCGGCCGATTGCCATAAAAGAACTACGTGAGACCGTCGGTCTGGCAGCCATCGCGTCACTTGTGGCGTTCTATTTCGTGACCGAGCACATGGTTGGCGTCTTCCCCTGGTCTACTCAAAACGATGGCGCGTTTCCGTTTGTGAGCGACACAACTCCCGGGTTTCTATTCATGGTTGCGTTCATCCTGGCTGCCGCGCTAGGGCTAAGACAATCGGCCTGGGAGTTGCATGCCGGAACCTACTTGTTCCTGCTGCATCGGCCGATTGAGCGACACCAGGTTATGGCAATCAAGATCGTGGTTGGTCTCATCGTCTATGGCGTCTCCATGGCGGTCCCCGTGTTGCTCTACGCCTTCTGGGCGGCGACACCAGGCACGCACGCCAGCCCTTTTTTCTGGTCCATGACGGTGCCCGTCTGGCAGAGCTTGCTAACCGGGGTGCTGCTGTACCTGGGCAGTTTCCTCTCCGGTCTAGGCCAAGGGCGGTGGTACGTCTCGCGCCTCTTGCCCCTGGTTGCCATGGCCCCGGTGACGTTTGTGCTAATTCTACTAGATGCGCGATGGCCTATTGTATGCCTCGGCGCGCTGGTGGTGATCTCAGGACTCACTTGGCTGGCCATCATGCTGGTCAGCGCCAAACGCGAATACGCCTGAATGGGAGCAAGCATGTCGAATCGAACTGGCACGATCGGGTCGCTAGTGTTGGCGACAGTTAATTCGTTAGGGATCACGGTAACAGCGATCGTGCTCATTTTATCCTGCGCTGTGGTTGTCCAGCCCTGGTTGGCGACGAACCGGATCGTGGAATCGATTCAGATGCGACCGGACGGTGTGCCGGTGATCATGTCGTATCCCAGCAGCAGCTACTCGGACCAAAGTTTTCGCACGGTGGATGGGCAAGAGTTGGACGTTGCTGCTGACGCGACTTGGCTTGAAGTAACCTTGCTGCGATCACCGATTGACCGACAAGGAAGGCTGTCTCTCCCCTGGGAGCGTAACATTGCTCGTTTCAACGATTTTCGACAGCCGCCCGGCTACTGGTACTTTGTGTACGAGCTCCAGTACAAGGAACGGGGCTACTTCATCGGTATCGATAGCCGTAGCAAGCTGCTGATCGGATTCATTGGCACCAACGGGTTCTCGCCGGCGGTGCCGAGCAGTGAGGAGCAGTTTGTTCTTGACCACAAGCAGGTCAGTGATGGCTGGGGCACAGGTCTGGTGTCGACCAGTATTTCTTCCAGAAGTGTTCCTAGTACCTCAGGACTCCAAGCCTCGCTGCCTGGGTGGCAGGCTTACATGATGAGTGAAGGAAGGCTGGTCGAGGTGAATCTTCGGGATCGCCGTGTGCGGACGTTGCTCGAATCAGACAAACTCGCGTCGCTGGCAATCATCCGACAGGGTGCAATAAGTCTGACTGTCGAGGGCAGCGCAACTAGGGTGATTCAGCCCAGGCAACTGCTCGCGATACGCTATGTCGACAGGGTCGACCTGATCGATCCAACCGCCGATGACCCCAGCCAAGCTGTGTCCTATCCCCTCCCTGAGGAGCTGCAAATCACTGAGGGACGCAACAAGGCACCATGGCTTAATGCGTTCTTGACCGAAAACGGTACGCTCATCTACATGTGGCATACCTCAACGAACTCGAATCATAGTCTGTTGTCTCGACTAGTCTGGGTCGAACCAGATGGCAGCCTGTCTCGAACCGAGAATATCAAATTGGCCTTCCCCGGTCCGACGAGTTCCGCATGGCTGGCGGTGGTCTCACCGGTCGCGGGGACCGTTTTTCCTACGGTCAATGCGTTTGCTGCGGCGTATGAACAGTCCTTAAAGGACGATGAAATGGATTTCTCCGCTGCCTTGGGCCAGATTGTGGCGCTGGGCTGGCCGGCACTGGTGTCGACCTATCTGGCCAGCGGATTGTCCGTCTGGATGTGCCTTCGCCGGCAGCGACGCTACGGTGCGTCGGGAACTACGATGTGGGTCGTGTTCGTCGCCATCTTTGGTTTGCCCGGCCTGTTGGGCTATGTGTGGTCGCGCCGCTGGCCGCCGCTTGAGACGTGTGCTAAGTGCGGCAAACCTGCCAGCCAAGACCATGACTGTTGCCACTTGTGCGGCGAGGACTTCGTTCGACCGCCACTGCAAGGCACGGAAGTGTTCGCGTAATATCTTAAAATCGCCAAGCCAGAGTCCAACCTGCTTGATCGATAACCCGCATATGTCTTGGCTTGGCATTTTACGTCGTGTCGTTGTGCCGTCGTGGTAAAGAAAAACCTCGACGTTCAAGAAAACAACGGGGAATGGAATCGAATCCAGCTCCATTGCAGCCCGGCTATTTCCGCGCGGTTTGCTTAACGGCGGTGCGCTGTAAGAATTCGTCGAAGGTTACTGAGCGGTAGGAACCCATTGCGGTGTGGGTTTCGTCGATGCGTCGTTCGTCGGCCTGTAAGAGGCGCCAGGCGATTTCGTGCTCGCTGCGTAGTGTTACCTTGCGGCGGCCCAACTTAGAGTTCATCGAGACGGTTAGCTCGACGTTCTTGGGGATCAGTCCACGTTGCCCAAGGGCTTCGTCGAGTTTGGCTCGGGCGAAGGGGGGCAGCCCCGAGGCGTGTGTCATGGCGTTGAGTTGTGCATACCAGTTCGAGAAAAATTGATATTGCTTAGCCACTTCAGCAGAGGGTGCCTTGATCGGAGTCACGCGGTACGTCATCAACTTGCTGGAAAGAACCAGTTCGTTGCCTTCGGAATCCCACGTTTCCTGAAACTTGGGTTCGGCCAAGAATTGCAACAGAGCGTCATCGCTTCCGGCGGCACGAAGCTTCAGTTGCGTGGCGAACTCGACAATCTGCGCGATGCGGATCTCGGTCTTGAGCCCATGCGTCGCGTCGAGCAGCACGATGCGGCCACGGCGGGGGTCGAGAAAGGTCGTCTCGCGAGGATTCTCAAGAAAGTCGTACGTCAGGCCCGCTTTGAAAAGCGTTGTCGAGGTGCTGACCGGCTCGTCTTCCTTCTCGACGAACACGCGGCTCTCGATCCGAAAATCGACCGCCGTGACGACTTCCACGTGTGCCAACAGAACCAGAAAGCACGGCAGGCTGAAGCGTGTTGCGGTGCGTTGCATAACTCGAACCATCCTTGAGCGAAGAACCTGCCTCGCAGCGCGCGATAGCAGAGGATGGGCACAGTATCGAAGCCACCGCTGGACGTAAACCTCGGTTTACCGCGTGCTAGCAGTTGTAGGGTGCCGTCAAGCGGAGCGCGGACACACCATTCTTGTTCGCCCGTATGCAAGCGCAAGCGGCTAATAATGCGTCGCCCTACGAAAGTGGTGCGTCCGCGCTCCGCTTGACGACACCCTACGGCTATGCCTTGTGGATCTTGTCTCGGCCTTGCGTCACGTTTTTTGTGGCGTTGCGGGTGTCGATGACTAGCGGCGAGTGTTTGACGATGAAGTCGTAGTCGTAGTTCGAGTGGTCGGTGGCGATCAACACGCAGTCTTGCCCGGCAAGATACTCGGGCGTGAGCTCTGAACTGCTCATGTCTGGTACGTCGTGACCACGCATTTTGGGCAGCTTCGGCACATAGGGGTCGTTGTAGGTGAGCACCGCGCCCCGCTCCATCAGCAGATCGATCAACTCGAACGACGGGCTCTCCCGAGGGTCGTCGACGTCCTTCTTGTAAGCAACGCCAAGCAGGGCGATCTTGCTGCCTTTGACCGGCTTGCCCTGCCGATTGAGGACCTCCATTAACTGTGCAATGACATACTCCGGCATCTTTTGATTGATTTCGCCGGCCAGTTCGATGAACCGGGTCGAGAGGCCATAGTTGCGGGCGACCCACGTCAAATAGAACGGATCGATGGGAATGCAGTGACCGCCCAAGCCGGGGCCGGGATAGAAGGCCTGAAACCCAAACGGTTTGGTTTTGGCCGCGTCGATTACGTCCCACACGTCGATGCCCATGCGAGTGAAGAGCATTTTCAACTCGTTGACCATCGCGATGTTCACCGCGCGGTAAGTGTTCTCCACAATCTTGCACGCCTCGGCCACTTCGCAGGTCTTTACCGGGATCACCTCGACCACGGCATGATTGTACAAATCGCAAGCCAAGCTGAGGCTGGTCTCGTCGCCGGCGCCCACGACCTTCGGAATCGTGCTCGCGGCGAACTGCGGATTGCCAGGGTCTTCGCGTTCGGGGCTGTAGGCAAGAAAGAACTCCTTGCCCGACTTCAGGCCACTAGCCTCGAGGATGGGCTGCAAGACGTCGCGGGTCGTACCAGGATAAGTCGTGCTTTCCAACACAACGAGTTGATCTGGACGCAGCGTTTCGGCGATTTGCCGGGCGGTCGCTTCGACATAGGACAGGTCGGGATCGCGGCTTCCCGAGAGTGGCGTGGGGACGCAGATCAAGATTGCGTCAGGCTCGCTAAGCCTGGACATGTCCGCCGTGGGGACGAATTTGTCGCTGTTGATACAGTCGGAGATCCACTCGCTGGGAATGTGACCGATGTAGCTTTCGCCGGCCATCAGACGATCGACCTTGGTTTGATCGACGTCGAAACCCATGGTGCGGAAACCGGCTGCAATAAACGCTTGAATCAGGGGAAGGCCCACATAACCCAAGCCGACAACGCCCACCGTGGCCTTCTTTTCCTGAATCGCGGATTCGAGTTTCTTAGA
>CAZNXE010000334.1:0-6152 GCA_964576465.1 uncultured Planctomycetaceae bacterium | reverse complement strand
AGCATGGTCCTTGGCCCGGATTTGACTAGAATTGACCCTCACACGTAGCGTTTGCTACCCTCCCTGCGCTTACATACGTAGTCTGGGCGTGAAGGGCCGTCTGAAATCGTGTTCGGCTGCTGTATCGGCATCGCGCACTCCATTCAATCCATCCGTCCGTTGCCTCGGTACTACACCTTCAAGGTATAAGAAACACGATGAATTTCGCATCCGTCGGACCCATTTCCATCTACTTGCCGGAAACCGTTGAAACGAACGATCAGCTTGGTCGCGAGTTTCCCAAGTGGAACATGGATTTGATCTACGAAAAGACAGGCATCCGAAAGCGGCACATCGCCAGCGAAGACCAATGTGCCTCGGACCTTGGTGTCGCGGCTTGCGAGCGGCTGTTCCAAGAACACCAAGTCGACCGCGAATCGATTGATTTTCTACTGCTCTGCACGCAGACGCCCGACTACCCCCTGCCGACGACCGCTTGCTTGATGCAGCAAAGGCTTGGCTTGCCTACGTCGATTGGGGCTCTGGACTTTAACCTTGGCTGCTCGGGATTCGTCTATGGGCTGTCGTTGGCAGACGGGCTGATTCGCACCGGGGCGGCGAAGCGTGTGCTGCTGGTCACGGCGGAAACCTATTCGAAATACATCTCGCCGGAAGATCGCTCGCTACGTCCAATCTTCGGCGACGGAGCCGCTGCGACCTTGGTCGAGGCGAGCCCTCGCCCCACGCTCGATGGTTTCGTGTTCGGCACCGATGGTTCAGGTGCCGACGCCCTGATGGTGGCAAAAGGCGGAGCCCGCAGCGCTAAAGACGCCCTTCAACCTCGCAAACGGAAACGCTGGCCCAGCGACTTATACATGGATGGGCCCGACTTGGTTCACTTCACGCTGGATCGAATCCCTCCCATGGTCGACGACGTGCTGAGTCGTGCCGGGCTCAGACGCGACAACATCGACATGTACCTCATGCACCAAGCCACGCACGTCGTGTTGCAGCACTTGCGGGACAGGCTCGATGTCGACGCTCACCAGTTGCCCATGGTTCTGGAAAACGTTGGGAACACCGTGTCGTCAACCATCCCCATCGCCATGCACGAACTCCGCAACAGCGGTCGCCTACGACCCGGCACGCGGTCGATGATGGTCGGCTTCGGTGTTGGTTTTTCTTGGTCGGGCTGTGTGTGGAACGAAATTTGGGACGCCAAGGCGGCCGGGGTGATCGGCAACAAAGTTGCTTAAGGCGAGCGGCGAATGAGGGTATACCAACCCGACGCGTGAGCGAGGGACCAACCGGTAATACACTGCGTTCCCTCGCTTACGCGTCGGGTTGTGATTGGTACGTTCTTATCTGCTGCACGCCTAAGCGATCGTCTGCCCCGCTTCATAGCGACAACGAGAAGTCACTAAGCAGTTCGACACCTTCTTCGGTGACCAGGTAGTTGTTCTCCAGGCGAATTCCGCCGCGAAGCGCTTCGCTGTATAGCCCTGGCTCGACGGTGAACACATCGCCGACTTCAAACCGGTCGTCCCAATTCGGATTGAGATGGGGTGCCTCGTGAGGATAGAGGCCGATTCCATGTCCCAAGTGATGGGAGAAGCCACCCAGCAGGAACGCATCCATGCGAGCGCGAACGTCTTCAAATAGTTCACGACATCGCATCCCCGGTCGAACATGTTGCTCGATCAAGGGAAACACCTCGGCAATCTGCTGCCAAGCTTGAAGTTGCAGATCCCTCGGCGCTCGGTTGACCGCGATCGTTCGGCAGTTGTCGGCGTAGTACCCTCGATACGCAGGCCCCAAGTCCAGAATGTACAGTTCGCCGTCTTGAATCTCGCGATCACGAGCAGGACCTCCCGGTACACCACAAGCAAAATCGTTGCCCGACGCCGTGGGGACTTCTCCCAACGATGTGACCGCGGAAGCTTGCAGTTGGTTGAAAACATCGAGTTCGTTCACGCCCGGGCGAATCACCTCTCGGGCGCGTTCATACATCGCCTCGGTCGCGGCAATCGCAAGCCGGATGCAATCAAGCTCGTCGGGATCTTTGCGACGCCGCAAGGCAAACATCTCCTCCTCAAGGTCAACGCACTCTCCACGAACAGCGTCCGACCAATACGGTCCGCACGATGCGAATTCAATCCCGACACGTCTTGTGTCGCTCACAGCCTCGGATCCAAGTGCCTCGAGAAGGGCCGCGGCAACGGTCCGTGGTTGATCGTTCCGAAGTGTCGCCAGCCACTGTGCGTCGTAGGTCACTACGTTGTCGGCAGCCGGGGGCTCCGGCACACTCCCCTCGGGTACGACAAGCGTGCAACGACCGTCGGCATCCAGGGCCGCCGCGGTGCTAAACAGCCGCGACACATAGGGTCCGGCAAGCCACTGCACATGCTCGTGACGAACGAAGATCGTCAGATCGAGCTTGAATCGCTGCATTACACCTAACAGCCGCCGCTGACGTCCACGGCAGTACTCGCCCGTTAAGCCAGGTTTTTCCATCGTCGGAGTTCTCCGGATCGCATTTGCTTGATGATCGCCAAAGGGTTCGAGTATGATACTAAAGTTGGCGCGGATGTAACCTGCCGACTTCCCTCCATCGCTTAGTCCGCCCGAGCCCCCCTGCCCTTCGACTATGTTCCGCCGCCGTTCGACCATCGCCGCCGTTCTCTTGAAAATCGTGGTCGCCGTATGCATCGATTCTGGCGCATTCGCCCAAGCAGTTGACCCGCCTGCGGCAACGGTCGACTACCTCCGGGATGTGCAGCCCATTTTGGAGGCGAATTGTTACGACTGCCATGCTCAGGAAGAACAATCCTCGGGACTACGGCTTGATACCCGTACGGCGATTCTCCGTGGCGGAAATCGTGGAGCGACAGTGGTCAGTGAAAAGCCGCTCGAAAGCGAATTGCTTCGCGCGCTGCTTGGCGAAGGCGACACGCCCCGAATGCCACCAGAAGATTATGGCGAACCGCTCGATGAAACCGAGATCAATACCTTGCGGCAATGGATCGTCGAAGGCGCCACCGGGCCCGATGACGCAGCGATCGCGCAGTCGATGCGGAGAACGAGCGACCACTGGTCGTTTCTGCCGGTTGTTCGCCCAATGGTTCCAAATGTGAAGCAGCGAGCATGGGTGCGAAACTCGATCGATGCGTTCGTATTGACCCGACTCGAAGCTGACGACATTCGACCTTCACCCGAGGCCGCGCGTACAACGTTGATCCGCCGGCTGAGTTTCGATCTGCGGGGATTGCCGCCAACGCCCGAAGAAGTCGACCGGTTCTGCTCCGATCCTTCGTCCGACGCCTACGATCGGTTGGTTGATCGCATGCTCGACTCGCCTCACTACGGGGAACGCTGGGGCCGTTACTGGCTCGACGCCGCCAGGTATGCCGACTCCGATGGCTACACAATCGATGCGCCGCGAGAGATTTGGAAATATCGCGATTGGGTCATCGACGCGCTGAACAACGACATGCCATTTGACGCCTTCACGATGCACCAAATGGCCGGCGATCTCCTTTCCGATGTCCCCCTTGCGGCAACCATCGCCACCGGGTTTCACCGCAATACGCTCATCAACCAAGAAGGCGGCACCGACAAAGAGCAGTTTCGTGTCGAGGCCGTCGTGGATCGCGTGACGACCGTCGGTACGGTCTATCTGGGGCTCACGCTCAACTGCGCTCGTTGCCACGACCACAAGTTCGATCCCATCTCGCAGCGCGAGTTCTATGAGCTGTTCGCTTTTCTGAACAATGACGATGAGCCGAAGATCGACGTGCCAACACCCCTGCAGACCGAAAGGAGACGGCAGCTTCAACCTCCGATCGACGAGGTTACCCGAGAGATCAAGCAGCGTGACGAACAGCTAGCCGCCGAACAGCCGGCGTGGGAAGCGAAGCTTTCGACTGAACTACGATCGAAGTTGCCCGCGGACGTGCAAGCGGCCCTCGAACTGATGCCGGAGCAGCGCGACGAAAAACAACAGCAGGCCCTTGCAAAGTCGCATCGTGAAAGTGACCCGCAACGCAAAGAACTTGCCGCAAAACTCAACGGCCTCAAAAAGCAACTTCCCAAGGTTCCTACGACGATGGTACTGCGCGCCCGTGACAAGCCACGAACGACGCATGTTCACATTCGCGGCGACTTTCTACGTCATGGTGCCGAAGTCACCGCGCGTGTGCCGGAGGTTCTTCCGGCGATCAAGCGAAATGGTGACCAGACTTTGACTCGCCTTGATCTTGCCCGGTGGCTTGTCGATCCTCGCAATCCGCTGCCAGCTAGGGTCACGGTGAACCGTGTCTGGCAAGCTTATTTCGGTCGAGGTTTGGTAGAAACGGAGAACGATTTTGGTACGCAAGGCAGCCCGCCGTCGCACCCTCGGCTTCTTGACTGGCTAGCGAGTGAGTTTGTCGAGAACGGCTGGAGCCTCAAGTCGTTGCATCGCCTGATCGTCCGTTCGGCCAGCTATCGACAATCGTCCCATGCACGACCGGACCTCGATGCAATCGATCCGGATAACCGGCTCTTAGCCCGGCAATCACGACGGCGTTTCGCAGCGGAAGTGATTCGTGACAATGCACTGGCCGTTAGCGGATTGTTAAGCCGCAAGGTTGGCGGTCCGAGCGTCTTTCCGTATCAACCCGACGGCGTGATGCGTTTGGCACAGGTCGAGCGGCCATGGAATGTCAGCCCTGGTGAAGACGGATATCGTCGCGGCATGTACACCTATTTCTGGCGGTCGACCCCGCATCCGTTCCTCAAAACGTTCGACGCCCCCGACTCGAACACAACTTGTACACGACGCTACCAATCGAATACGCCGCTTCAGGCTTTGACACTCCTGAACGATCAATCCTTCATCGAGTGTGCCGAGGCTCTGGGAAAGCATCTTGCCGAGTGTGACATCGAGGATGACGCGGCTCGTGTTCGCTACGCCGTGCAACTCTGTTTGGCACGAGAACCGAACGAATACGAAATGACACGGCTGCTCGACTTGATCGCCATCGAACGAGAAACCGAGGACCAACATCACCCCTGGACAACCCTGGCGCGTGTCATGTTGAACCTCGATGAGTTCATTACCCGGGAGTAGGGAACCGAACCTATGTCGCATCACCAGAACCAGCTTGCCGCTGAACAGTATCTTCGGTCGCGTCGCCATTTCTTTTCAGGCTGCGGACTTTCCTTGGGTTCGATCGCCCTGGGGCAGTTGATGGCCCGCGATGGGCTGTTGGCTGCCGAGTCTCGCTCGCCTGCGCCAGATGCATCGACGAACCCCTTGGCCCCCCGCGCGCCGCACTTCGCCCCGCGCGCCAAACGGGTGATTCATCTGTTCATGGCGGGCGCCCCCAGCCAACTGGAACTGTTCGACTATAAGCCGAAGTTGCAAGAACTCGACGGCGAACTAATCCCGCCGTCGGTCATCGAAAACAAGCGGTTTGCGTTCCTCAAGAAGGATCCCAAGCTACTGGGCACACGTCGCAAGTTTGCCCGACACGGCGACAGCGGCGCGGAAATCTCTGAATGCATGCCGCATTTGGCGAAAGTCTGCGACAAGATCGCGCTGATTAAAACGATGGCGACCGATGTCTTCAATCACGGGCCCGCCAAGCTGTTCATGAACACCGGTTCGGCCCAATATGGCCGACCCAGCATGGGGGCGTGGGTCACCTATGGCATTGGCAGCGAGTCGCAAGACTTGCCCGGCTTCGTGGTGCTGCAATCGGGCCCGCGCGGTCCACGCGGCGGAACGCACAACTATGGCAGCGGTTTCCTCTCCAGCCAGTATCAAGGAGTCCCTTTCCGCTCTGGCGGAGAGCCGATTCTCAACTTGGCGACACCCTCGGGCATCGACGCCGCCACCCAACGCCGCACGCTGGACGCCATTCGCGACCTGAATACCGAGCGATTTCGGCAAGTCGGCGACGATGAAATTACAGCCCGCATCTCCAGCTATGAGATGGCGTACCGCATGCAATCGAGCGCTCCAGAGCTAATCGATCTATCGGACGAAACCGAAGAAACGCTGACTGCCTACGGTGCCAAGCCGGGCGAGCGATCGTTTGCCAACAATTGCTTGCTGGCGCGAAGGATGGTGGAACGCGGCGTGCGATTCGTCACGCTATACCACACCGATTGGGACCACCACGGCAACA
>CAZNXE010000333.1:1943-6155 GCA_964576465.1 uncultured Planctomycetaceae bacterium | reverse complement strand
GCGTGAGCGAGGGACCAACCCGTAATACACTGCGTTCCCTCGCTTACGCGTCGGGTTGTGATTGGTACGTTCTTATCTGCCGCACACCTAAGTGATTTACCTGTGGTGAAGAATAGCTGGCAGTTGTTCTTGGGGTGACCATCCAGAGCGATGCCTATCGTGACAGATTATGGTCGTGGATCAACCGAAATGGCACTTCGCGGCGGCAAAGCTCCTTGTCGCGAACAACGCGTATATCCGTACTACATTGGCAGGCAGTGCCGTCGCGGGTGTACGATGTCAGCCTCGTATTGAACCGCTTGCGAACTTGGAGAGAGAGACGATGAGTGATCCTGCTGTAGAACCGGCCGTTCTCACGCGAACACATGATTGCGAAGGCGGTCAGATTTTCGAGATCACGATCAACCGGCCCCGTGTTCACAATTGCGTCAATGGCGAGGCCGCGGAGTTGCTCTTGGCGGCCTGGACTCGGTTTCGCGAAGACGACAGCTTGACGGTCGCGGTTCTGCGAGGTGCGGGTGATGCCGCTTTTTGCTCCGGAGCCGATCTTGCTGCCCTGGAGACACTGACTCGATTGCACGACCAAGCAGACTCTGCCACACCGCAGGCCGATCATGGCACAGGGCCGATGGGCGGGTCGCGGATTGTCCAGGTGAAGCCGGTCATCACCTGTTCGCAAGGGTTTACTTACGCCGGCGGATTGGAGTTATTCTGTCACGGACACATCCGCATCGCCGAGAGGCAAGCAACCTTTTCGGTGGCGTGTCGCCGCTGGGGTGTCCCGCTGGTCGACGGAGGAACGGTTTACATGCCGCGACTGCTGGGCTGGGGCCATGCCCTGCCGCTGATCATCACCGGACAGCGAATCGATGCCGAACGGGCCGCACAGATTGGCCTCGTTTGGGAGGTTGTCGAAAGAGGACAGGGATTCGCTCGGGCAATGGACGTCGCCAAGCAAATCTGCCATCAGCCGCGCGATGCCATGATGGCAGATCTGGCCTCGGCCATCCGAGGCTGGCACCTCGACTTGGAAGACGCCTTGGGCCTCGAGGCTGCCAATTTTGAACCGGTCGTTGCTAGTGAAAGCATGCGCAGCGGTGTTCAGAGATTTCTGAGTGGAGCCCGAGACTGGTTCAAATAGAGGTGTCGGAAAAGTCGATACTTTCAGTCCACATTCGGCAGCCCCACAATTGGCCATGTCGGTTCAACGCCAATCTTGGTCACACCGAGCCCGTCTGTTTGGGATCGAGCCCTATTATGCCCTATTTTCCCATTATGACCTTTTCTGCTGTCGCCCGAGTCGATACCTTCTAAGCAGTTGGTCAAATGATGCTGAATTGTCTGTGTTTTTTACATGCTCCTGGTCGAACAGAACGGGAGTGGAAGCGGAGTCATGGCGACGAACTTTCATCTTGCGTCACACGAAATCCACGTCAATCGCATCCTTCGCAACGCGGCTCCGGCAGTGCTGTATGAAGAAGCCATCACCATGGGTGATGGTCACATCACTTCGGCGGGGGCCTTGCTCACGACTTCTGGTGAAAAGACGGGCCGCAGCCCCAAAGACAAACGAATTGTCGTTCACCCTGATAGCGAAGCGGATATTTGGTGGGGGCCCGTCAACATCAAGCTGGATGAGGCCAACTACGAAACCAATCGCCAGCGGGCAATCGAATATCTGAATACGAAAGACGAGTTGTTTGTCGTCGACGGATTCGCGGGCTGGGATCCGGAGTCGCAACTGAAGATTCGTGTGATTAGTGCCCGACCCTATCACGCACTGTTCATGCACAACATGCTCATCCGCCCCACGGCGGAACAACTTGAGAATTTCGGCGAGCCCGACTACGTGATCTACAACGCGGGGGCCTTTCAGGCCGATCCTCGCACACCTCAGATGACGTCCAAGACGTCGGTGAATCTGAGCTTCGAGCGCCGCGAGTTCGTTATTCTGGGAACCGAGTATGCGGGGGAGATGAAAAAGGGCGTCTTCACCATCATGCATTACCTGATGCCGAAGAAGGGCATCTTCTCGATGCACTGCTCGGCGAATGAGGGAACCGATGGCGATGTTAGTTTGTTCTTCGGCCTCTCGGGTACCGGCAAGACCACCCTCTCGGCCGATCCGGGCCGCGCGCTGATTGGCGACGACGAGCACTGCTGGAGCGATTCGGGTGTGTTCAATATCGAAGGCGGCTGCTATGCCAAGTGCATTGATTTGTCGGCTGAGAATGAACCGATTATTTTCTCGGCCGTCCGTTTCGGTTCGGTGTTGGAAAACACGGTTTTCGATGAACAGACACGGGAGGTTGACTACAGCGACTCTTCGCTGACCGAAAACACCCGGGCGTCGTACCCCATCGAATTCGTCCCCAACGCGAAGATTCCCTGCGTTGGGGGCCATCCGAAGAACATCATTCTGCTTACATGCGATGCGTTCGGCGTGTTGCCGCCGGTGTCGAAGCTGACGCCGGAGCAGGCGATGTATCACTTTATCAGCGGCTACACAGCAAAGGTCGCGGGGACCGAAGTTGGCGTGACCGAGCCGGAAGCGACTTTTTCAGCTTGTTTCGGAGCGGCGTTCTTGGTGTGGCACCCGACCAAATACGCGGAGATGCTTGCCGAGAAGATGCGGAGCCACGACGCGACGGCTTGGCTGGTCAATACAGGATGGTCTGGGGGCCCCTACGGTGTCGGCTCGCGGTTGAAGTTGAAATACACCCGGGCCATCATCGATGCGATTCACTCCGGCGAACTTAACAAAGCGAAGACGTCGGAGGATCCGATGTTCGGGCTGCATATTCCGGTGAAATGCAGCGGTGTTCCAGACGAAGTGCTTGTGCCAAAGAATACTTGGGCCGACCAAGAGGCATTCGCACGAACTTCGCAAAAGCTCTCCAAATTGTTCCGCGACAATTTCAGCAACTACGCCGACGTCGCGACCGAGGAACTCCTTCGAGCCGGACCGAAGGAAACTGTCGCGGTTTAATTCGCACGTCAATCATTGCAGGTACGCAACCAGGAGCCGTTTAATGATTGTGGTGAACACGGAAACAATCCCGGGCATGAAAATTGTCCAGGTCAAAGGTATCGTGCAAGGCAATACCGTTCGGGCCAAGCACATGGGGCGCGATATAGCGGCAGGGCTCAAGAACCTCCTTGGGGGCGAGCTTAAGGGATACACCGAATTGCTGACCGAGGCTCGACGTCAGGCCGTCGAGCGAATGCTGGCACAGGCCGAACAACTTGGCGCGAACGCGATCGTCAATGTTCGCTTCAGCACCAGTGCCGTTACCCAGGGAGCGGCAGAGCTTTACGCCTACGGAACGGCCGTTACTTGCGAACCATCGAGCGATCAATCGGCGGAGCAAGTCTGAAATGTATTCTGGTGATACCATCCAACTGGTTGTTCTCTTTGGCGGCACGGCGTTCTTCCTTTTTCTTGGGCTAACCGTCGGCACAACCGTCGATCGCATGCATCGCAAACGGCTAGACCAACAAGAAGCTGAATTCGCCAGCATGCTGGTGACCGACTTGAAAAGCTTCCCTGGTGGTGCCGATGCAGCATCCCACGCAACCTTGGTGATGGGGCAGGTTGTCATCGGAAGCGACTATCTCAAGACGTATCTGGCAAAGCTGCGGAATATCTTTGGGGGCGAAGTGAAAAGCTTCTTGTCGCTTATGGAGCGGGCCCGGCGTGAAGCGATGGTGCGGATGCTGCAAGATGCCCAGGATCGTGGTTTCGATGCCGTGTGTAATGTCCGCTATGAAACGTCGAACATCGGCGTTGCCATGGGGCGGCGTGGGATGGCCATGGCCGAAGTCTTCGCCTACGGAACCGCCTACCGATCCAACGAGCGCCCGTCGTGAGTAAGCCGTCCAAAGATCATTCCATCTTTGACGAGCCACACATCCGCGGCGAGCCTTATCAGGCGGACCCGAGCGAGTCGGTCGTCGATCGAAAAAACCTTGGCGATCGCTCGGACGTCGAACGGATTGAGCAGAGCGTTTGGGACGAACCAGGGATTTCCTCCACGCTGGCCGGTGCTCCGCGAGAAGATGAAACCTATGCCCATTGGTTTCAACAACGCCGTGCCGAAACAAGTTGGCTTAAGTCGTGGTGGACGGTTCTTCTGATCAGTTTGGCGGCTGGCCCTTGGGCCGTGATCGGGGCTTTTTTCAGCGCCTTCCAAGGCGAATCCACCGTCGCCT
>CAZNXE010000333.1:0-1914 GCA_964576465.1 uncultured Planctomycetaceae bacterium | reverse complement strand
GGGCCGATGGCTGAAGAGATTATGAAGGCCTCGACGGCATTGTATTTTGTCGAGAAACGGCCCTATTTGTTTCGCTCGGCGTGGCAGATTTCCCTTTGCCTGGCCGCCAGCGGGCTGGCATTCGCGGTGATCGAAAACTTTCTCTATCTCCACGTTTACATCGACGATCCATCGCCCGAACTCGTCTATTGGAGGTGGACCGTGTGCGTGGGGTTGCACATGGGTTGCTCCGTCATCGCCGGGCTCGGGGTCATACGGATGTGGCGATTCACATGGACGAATCACCTCAAGGCACCCGTGGCCTTGGCGGCCTCTTGGTTGGCCGCGGCGGTGGTCCTACACGGATTGTATAATGGATTTGCCACGGCCTTTGAAATGTTCGGCGGCGGGTTCTAGATGCTCGTTAGCAGGCCGTTGAAAAAGATATGGAGACGCAATTGTTGTGTGCCACTGGCTCTGCCAGTGCTATGGATCAAGACAGATTCAGCAGCAAACGGCACTGGCGGAGCCAGTGGCACCCTTTTTCAACGGCCTGTTAAATGTGATCCTTGCGGCGTTCCACGATGTACTCGGCTTTCACGCCAGTTCGCTCGAAGAGCCGTCGCTCTAGTTCGCTTTCATCAGAGACGAAGCTTACGACGTCGGGGGTGACCTCGGTCATCGACTTAACGCGGCGATGAATTTGTTCGTCAATCTGTTGTTGGTCATGCCCTTGTTCGGCGCTGACTTCAATCCGCAACAGATCGCGTGAGAATTCGAGTTCGTGATCCTCGCTATCGAGCGTGATTTGAAAGGTCCGCACGCCCGGCGTGTCGCGCACCGTCTCGATCAGCAGCGATAGATCGACGCGGGCACCCTTGAGCTTCGTAAAATCTTTCACCGCGCGGCAAATCGGGGGAAACACTCGCGGATAGGTCCAGCCGCAGTGCTCGCAACGGGTCCATCGGAATCCGCCTTTGATCAAGTCGCCCGTCCAATACCGCACCAGGACCGTGCCGCGCCAGCCGATGTGACTGAACACCAACACGCCGGGCTCACCTTCGGCCACGGGTTCGCGGGTCTCGGGGTGCAGCAACTCCCAATAGTGATACGAGGGATTGAGGTGAATTCCAGAGCCTTCGGTACACTCGAGGAAAGCCCATTTCATTTCCGTCATTCCCAGGGTCGACAAGACGCGGAATCGTGGGTGTGCCCCAAGCTCGATGGCCAAGCTGCGGATAAGATCGCGAAGCGACTCGCTCAGCGGCTCAGCCCCCAGCAACACGTGACGAAACTTGTCGAGCGGACCAATCACTCCCTCTTGCTGGAGTAGCAGGGCACGCCGCAACCAATGCACCATGTAAGACGGGATGGACGTGATCGACGCAAACTCACCCTTTTCAAACAACGTGATCTGCCGATCGGTGGGGATGATCGAACCGCCGAACGTGTCGAACGTCGAAACACCGATCATCGTCTTGGCCAGCACGGGGGCAAAAAACGCCAAGTGAGGCGCGCCCGGGAAAATGTTCATCGAACGATCGCCGAAATCGAAATATGGCTCGTCCGGGTCGCGCACTTTCGGCAGAATCATTGCCGAAGCAAGCTCTCGGATCGCGTGCCTCAGGTCGTAATAGGTGTAAACCGCCGGTGTTGGCTCCCCCGTCGACCCGGTTGAAGCGTGGAAGTGAATGGGCCACCACTCCAGAAGCGCCCGGCGGCGAATCCGCTCCTTGAGCGTGGGCTGCCGCACCAAATGCGTGAACTCGCGTGGTTGGTTGAAGACCGCTTGGGCCGCGTATTTCAAGAGTTTTCCACGAGCAATCGGTGCCGTTTCGATTCCCGCCGCCGGCTCGACACCCGGAAACTTGGGCTGCAAGATGAATGCCCGAGGATCGTTTCGCAGATCATCCTTATCCGTAATCGGCAGCCGCC